>NZ_JBSFEP010000030.1:39091-99226 GCF_053594495.1 Streptomyces sp. NPDC001920 | reverse complement strand
TGCGGGGTGACGGCTCGCGTGATCCGTGCGAACCGCGGTTTCGCGGCCGTCGCGGCGCGTGCGAGGCGGGGGCGTACGGCGTCGTGCTCGCTGCCTAGGCTCGTCCACCAGCGCTCACAGCACGCGGAGTCCAGCTCGGCCCGGACGATCGCGTCCGCGGCGTCGTCCCCCCGCCCGGCCCGCGCGACCAACTCCAGCAGCCACCGCCGCTGTTCGCCGATCACGGTCTCCCGTACGACGGCGATGACCGGCACGAGACTGGCGGCGGCGAACAGACAGGCGGCCCACACGGGGCCGTACCGGACTTCGAGGACCGTGGTCCAGGCGAGCCCCGCGCTCGTCGCGATGTAAAGGGCACACAGAAGGCGGCTGGAGCAGTTCATGGGCGTACACCGTCCTTGGGGCGGATCGACACGCCTTGTCTAACTGCTAACGACCCGCGGGGACTCGGGTGATTCATCCCACCGTGACCTGACGGGCATCGACCTCCGGCCCTGACTGCGCGCCCACCGTCGCCCTCCCCTGGAACGCGGACCGGTAGGCGTGCGGCGTGGTGCCGACCACCCTGCGGAAGCGGTCACGGAACGCCGTCGGAGAGCCGAACCCCGCCTGCCGCGCGACCCGTTCGATCGGATGGTCGCTGTTCTCCAGCAGGTACTGGGCCCGCCGCACCCGCGTGCGCAGCAGCCACTGCAGGGGAGTGGTGCCGGTCTGCGCACGGAACCGGCGACTGAGGGTGCGCTCGCTCATCCCCGCGCGCTGCGCCATCTCCCCGAGCGTGATCTCCCGGGCGAGATTGTCCTCGATCCACGCCAGCAGCGGTTCGAGCGCCGAACCACGCGGTACGGGCGGGTGCTCGTGCACGATGAACTGCGCCTGCCCGCCCTCCCGTTCCAGGGGTACGACGGACATGCGCGCGGTGTGCGCGGCGACGGCCGACCCGAGGTCGCGCCGGATCATGTGCAGGCACATGTCCAGCCCCGCGGCGGCTCCGGCGGAGGTGAGGATCCGCCCGTTGTCGACGTACAGCACGTCCGGCTGGACGTCGACCCGCGGGAAGCGGCGGGCCAGTTCGTCGGTGGCCATCCAGTGGGTGGTCGCGCGCAGTCCGTCCAGCAGTCCCGCCTCGGCCAGCACGAAGGCGCCCACGCACACCGACGCGATCCGCGTGCCGGACCGCGCCGCTTCCCGCAGGGCCGCCACCACGCCCGGAGAGGGCGGCCCGGTCTCGTCGCGGCCCGGCACGACGATGGTGTCCGCGTCCGCCAGTCCGTCGAGCCCGCGCTCGATCCGCAGGGCGAAGCCGTCGGTGGGCACCTCGGGCGACTCGGCGCACAGCCGGACCCGGTAGGGGCGGCGTCCGTCCGGCAGGCGCGTCCAGCTGAACATCTGGAAGGGCGCGGCCATGTCGAACGGCACCACGTTGTCGAGGACCAGGATCGCCACGGTGTGCATGAATGCCACCTTAGGCGGATTCTCGCCACCCACAGAAGGCCAGGTGGACCGGGCACACACGGCTGCGCATCAGGAAAAGCCTGTTGGCGGGAACCCGTTGACAGCTGTCGTTCCAGCCTCTGTGCGCCCGTCGCGAAGATCCCTAACGTGGATCGGACCGCCCCGAAGGCCGGCCCGCCCGGGGCGTCATGCCCGCGCCTACACGGAGACCGACACCAGCCGATGACCAAGATCCTTCTCATCCTTCACGTCCTGGCCGCCATCGTCGCCGTCGGCCCCGTCACGGTGGCGGCCAGCATGTTCCCGCCGGCGGCGCGCGGCGTCCCGGCCGTGGACGGGGCGGCGGCGGTGGCCACCGTCCGGCTCCTGCACCGCATCTGCCGCGTCTACGCCGGCATCGGGGTGTCGGTCCCGGTCCTCGGCCTGGCCACCGCCCTGGCCATGGGCGTGCTCGGCAGCGCCTGGCTGATCGTGTCGATCGCCCTGACCGGAGCCGCCGCCGGCATCCTGATCGCCTTCGTCCTGCCCCGGCAGGAGGAACTCCTGGAGCAACTGGACGCCGAGCGGCCCGTCGAACGCTCCGCCACGGTGCGGCTCGCCATGTTCACGGGCATCTTCAACCTGCTGTGGGCCACCGTCACCATCCTGATGATCGTCCGGCCCGGCTCGACGACCGGCGCCTGACCAGGCGGGACCCGAGCAGATGGCGCTGTGGCGGCGGAGTATCAGTGCCGCGTTCCCCGGCCGTCAAGCGCTCTGGCAGAATTCGTACTTCAGTGTGCGTCGGCGCCTAGACTCGACTGCCGTGCCCATATGCACACGGGGCCACGACCGAAAGGCGCGTTGACGGGTGTTCCAGGATTCCCCCATTTACGACCGGCTCATCGCGGAGCGCGGCGACATCCCCACCCAGGTGCGCAGGGAGGCCGAACGCGTCAACAGGGAGGTGGAGTTCGCCATGCAGCCCCTGCTGCAGTCCTCCGTCGGCCCGGCGCCGGTTCCCCCCGGCCGCCCGGCACCCCCGGCCCCGACCTGGCAGCGCAGCGCCCTGCCGCCCGGCCCGCAGGGGATCTGAGCCCGTCAGCACACCCGCGCGCCCGCCCCGTCGGCCTGCGGTTGCTCCCCGGCAATGGGGCGGGCGAGCCACTCGGCTATGGTCCGGGCGATGGGCTGGCCCGTGTCCACCTCGACGAACCCGAACTGCCCCGACTGGTTGCACTCCAGAAACCACCACGTCCCGTCGGCGTCCTCCACGAAGTCGAAGGCGCCGTAGGCGAGTTCGGCGTCCCTGAGATACGCCAGCACGGCCTCGGCGACACGCGGTGCCACCTCGACAGGGGCCCAGGGCACCTCGGACTCGGCGAAGCGGACGTCCACCTCGCCGTCCGTGCCGGCCGGTTTGCGCGCCGCGAGCAGTCGCTCGCCCACCACGGTCAGCCGGATGTCGGCCCGCTTGGCGACGCGCCGCTGCAGCAGAGTGGGGCCGAACGCGACGGCGGAGAAGTCGGTGTCCGGGTCCACCCTGCTGGTGGGCACCGCCCGCGGCGGATCCTGCGGGTGCGCCCCGGACACCGGCTTGACCACCAGGTCCGGATACCGCGCGGCGAACTCACGGGCGGCCTGCGGGAACGTCGTGATCAGCGTGGCCGGCACCGGCAGGCCGCAGCGCTGGGCCAGCCGCAACTGCCAGGGCTTGTACCGGGCCCGGCGGGCCGCGTCGGGGTGGTTCATCCAACGGGCGTCACAGCCCCGGAGCATGCCGTAGAGCGCCTGGCCCGCCTCCTCCGTCAGCCATGCGGAGGGTGTGGCCCCCCGGGTCGCCGCCGTGCCGGGCCTGCGCACCCAGACCGACCGCAGCCCGCCGATGCCCACCAGCCGCCCCGAGGCCGACAGATGGCCGCGGAAGGCGCCGTGCACGTACTCGCCCGACAGGGCGACCCCACCGGTCAGGTCGGCGGGGTCGAGCCGGACCACCGGGACGCCGGAGGCGTTCAGGTGCACGACCACCATGTCGGCCGTCACGTCCTCTTCGTTGGTCAGAATCAAGACCGTCATCGTCGTCGGCCTGTGTTCAGTCGTCGAAGTGTGTCTTCGAACCCGCCGTGGACGTCGTGGTCCCCAACTCGCGCATCAGGGCGAGGTCACTGGCGGCTATCCGCCCGTCCCGGAGCACGTTCAACTGCAGACCGGAGTCGTACGCGTACGGAGCGGTGACCTCCAACTCCGCTGCCGGCCGTGCATAGTTGAGCGCGAACGGTTGCATCGTCTCTCCCTCACAGGTGGTGCTCCGAACGAGCCTGGTCACCCGGCGGCGGCCACGGTTCGCCGACGCCTTGTGGTTTCCACTTACTTATACGAATCGAACGAGTGGTTGGTTTCCTTACTTTCTGTAACCAACGGGGCCGGTCGTTCGGCTCGGGGGGAGCGGCGCAGGGTACGCAGTGCCAGCAGGAGCACTCCGATGTCGTCCAGATACACCGGATCGGGGACCAGATCGGTCGGCAGGACGAAGTACAGCAGGGCGCCCCAGAACACCCAGCGCGGCCCGGTGGGCAGCCCCGCCCGGCGCAGCAGACGCCGCGTGCGCACGAGCCGCACCAGCACGTACAGGGCCACGACGAGCACAACGGCCGCGAGGGCGACGGCGACGAAGATCACAGTGGTGGTCGACTCCACGGAGCCTCCTCCTGCCGGGGTGCGCACCGCGCGCACTGCTGGTCGGATTCCCTCCTTGGGCGTGCGCATTGCATGACGGCGGTCACCTGGCGCACCCCATCACCCGTCAGGACGAAAGACGCGCAGGAGGCCCGGCCACCTGCCTGGGCGGGCGCGTGAACCGTCCACCCGTGCGCCGGAGGGAACCCGTCCGACGCGGTACTCCCCGCCGACGGATCCGGCGCAGCCGCCGTACGCATCCCGGCTGAACGCGGCGAGGGCGGTTGCGGTGACTTTTCCGCTTCGGCTGCCGGTCGCTAACGGTCCGAGGTCTGCGGCTGCTCCTCGACCGTCTCCGGCCGTTCCCCGGCGGCCTCGTCGAGCCGTGCGGGCTCCTCGTGGGTCCCGTTCCCGTCCGAGGTGTTCCTGCGGGCCCATGCCGAGCCCTTCAGGCGCTCGAAGGTCCGGGTCAGGTGCTGGAGCGGGGACGGTGCGGGAGCGGCCTGCTCGGGCCGCGCCACCGGTGCCGCGTCCGCGGACTCGCGGTAGGCGGCCAGCGCGGCGTGCGCCTGCTCGGCGGCCTCCCGGTACAGGTCGCGGGACTTCGTCATGGCCTCCAGCGCCTCGGCGTACATCGCCACCAGCGCGCGTTCGCGGGCGAGTTCCTCCTGAAGCGTCAGCAGCCGCCAGTCCTCGCGCAGTGCGGCGACGGCCTCCTCGCCGCCGTCCGGCAACGGGCGCGGCAGCGCGGCGAACCGCGTCACGGCGTGAATGAGCTCGGCCGGCTCCGAGCCGTCGAGGAAGACGCTGCGTACGGCGAACTCCTCGGCGTCGTACGAGGACGCCGACGCGGTCCCCGGCAGGACGACGGCGCCGCCGCGCGGCACCTCGACGCCGACGTCGCGAAGGGCCCAGTTCACGACGCGCAGCTGGCTGGGCGCGGCCCGGTGCTCGACCACCCGGTGCCGCAGGCTCGGCGGGAGCATCCCGGCCAGCGGCACCTGGCCGCGCTCGTCCGTGGTCATGGCCTCATGGACGACCACATGGATGCTCCAGCCGTCCCGCGCCGCGTCCCGCAGGATGCGCCGTACGTCCTTGTCGTCCTCGGGCAGTGGGTTGATGTTCGTCAGACGCAGGCCGGTGACGGCGTCGTTGTCCCAGCCCGTGTCCGGCTCCCGGGGCCAGAACATGGTCGCCGGTGACGGCCACCGCGGGTCCCACGGGGCCTCCGCCTCCGCGGTCAGCTGCCACATCTGCCCGTTGACGGGGCCGCGCTCGACGGTCATCCGGGCGCGCACGGTCACGCTCCCGGCGACCCGCCATCGGGCCTCGAAGATCCACTCCTGGGCGTCCTCGGTCTCGGGCACTTCCAGGAAGTCGTCTATGGTCCCGCTGTCCTTGAGCTGCCGCAGGCTGAGCCGGAGGGTGTCCTGCGCGGCGGGTCCGAGGTGGCGGCCACGGGCCGACCACACCGAGGGCGGGGCTGGGGGGCGGGCGCTGGAGGAGCTGGGCATGAGTCCATCTGTGGGCGGGGGCACGTGCGTACCAGTATCGATGCCCCAGGTGGGTCCCGATCAAGCGGGGTCCGCACAGATCCGCACACGGGGTGTGCGCGGTCCGCACAGTCCGACTGCTGCTCACTCGTGGTGCGCTCCGCCTCCCGTCATGACAATGACTCGGTGAGCGGGACTCGCCCGCCATCCGCATCGGGGCGGGTCCCGCTCATGCAGCGATGTCCGGCTCAGCCGTGGTAGCTGATGTAGCCGTTGCGGTCGGGGTCGGATCCGCTCCGGGTGTAGGAGTGCGAGTCGGCCCCGGCGCCGGAGGGCTTGTAGAGGTAGATCGAGTCCGTGTCGTTGTTCCACATGAAGTTGCAGTTGTCGCGGTAGACGACGTTCCCGGAGTCGGAGTCGGAGCCGTTGCCGCCCCGGAGCTTCACATAGTCGCCGGGCTGCAGGTAGTGGTTGGCGGTGAAGGCGAAGCGATTGCCGGCCTTGTCCTTCACGACATAGCCCTTGAGGTTGACCGTGGTGCCGGACGAGTAGTTCTTGATCGTCAGGTATTCCTCGTCGGTGTTGCCGGTCGAGCAGCTGTTGGAGTCGCGGCCCGGAGCGTCGTACTGGATGCCGCGGATCTTCAGCGCGGACGAGTACTCGGTGGCCTGGGCCGGTGCGGCGGACAGTGCGGCCAGCGTGCCGGCCGCGACGGCGGTTGTGGCGACGATGCGTATACGCATGGAGAAATACCCCCCTGTGTGGAGCTTGTGTGAAGATCAGGAGTGTAGGCGGATCGCATTCTGAGGGGGGCGACTTCACCGAATCGTGAGACGGGCGGGCGTCAGTGCGGGTATGTACGGGGCGGACGCCAGCGGGTGAGTTCGTCCCTGAACCCCGAGATGGCGTGCACCGCCGGGCGTGCTCCACCGCGGCCAGGTTCTCCAGCACGAGCGAGTGGTTGACCCCGTGGCAGGCGTCCACTCCGAAGCCGAGGCACGTCACCAGTCGTTCGGGAACCTCGTCGAGCCCGGCGACGGCGGCCACGTTGGCGAGGTGGACCTCCTTGCCGGCGGCGCGCAGCGCGAGGGCCGTAGGCAATCCGGCGTACACGTCGAAACCGCCGCCCGCACCGGCGACCAGCACCCGCCGCGCGTGGCGCAGCCGGGTGAAGAAGGGGGGCTCCGGAAGTGTGAACACCGGGGGACGTCAACAGGAGCCGGCCGGGACGTTCTCCGCTACGGGCGCCTGCCGGGGTGCGAGAACGGGGCGGGCCGGGGTCGACCCCGGCCCGCCCCGCTGCGTCGGGGAATCAGGCGCCGCTCTCGCGGAGCATGTCCTCGCGCTCGACGATCTTCACGCGCTCACGGCCCTGCGGCTCGCCCAGCGCCTTCTCGGCGGCGTCCAGCTTGTACCAGCCCTCCCAGGTGGTGAACCGGACCTCGCGCTCGGCGAGGAAGGCGTCCACGGCCTCCGGCTCGGGCGAACCCGGCGTCTGCAGACGGCCGGCCGCGAAGTCGGCCAGCAGGTTCGCGACGGTCTCGTTGGCGTCACCCTTGGTGTGGCCGATCAGGCCCACCGGGCCGCGCCGGATCCAGCCGGTGACGTACGTCGACTGCAGGTGCTCGCCGGACTCCTGGATCACCCGGCCGCCCTCGTCCGGGACGGTGCCCGACTCGATGTCCCAGGGCAGCTTGGGGAGTTTGTCGGAGAGGTAACCCACCGCGCGGTAGATCGCGGTGACGTCCCAGTCCTTGAACTCGCCGGTGCCCTTGACGTTGCCGGTGCCGTCCAGGGCGGTGCGCTCGGTGCGCAGGCCGACGACCTTGCCGTCCTCGCCGAGGACCTCGACCGGCGACTCGAAGAAGTGCAGGAACAGCTTGTGCGGGCGGTCGCCGACGTCGCGGATCGCCCAGTTCTCCAGGGTCTTGGCGACCATGTCGGCCTGCTTGTTGCCCCGCCGGGTGGCGATCGAGCCCTCGTCGTAGTCGATGTCCTCGGGGTCGACGATGACCTCGATGTTGGGGGAGTGGTCCAGCTCGCGCAGCTCCATGGGGCTGAACTTCGCCTGCGCCGGGCCGCGGCGGCCGAACACGTGGATCTCCAGGGCCTTGTTGGCCTTGAGACCGTCGTAGACGTTCGGCGGGATCTCCGTCGGCAGCAGCTCGTCCGCCGTCTTGGCGAGGATGCGGGCCACGTCCAGCGCGACGTTGCCGACGCCGAGCACCGCGACCTTCTCCGCCTCCAGCGGCCAGGTGCGCGGTACGTCCGGATGGCCGTCGTACCAGGAGACGAAGTCCGCGGCGCCGTAGGAGCCGTCGAGCTCGATGCCCGGTATCGGCAGCGCCCGGTCGGCCGTCGCTCCGGTGGAGAAGATCACGGCGTCGTAGAAGGCGCGCAGGTCGTCGAGGCTGATGTCGTTCGGGTAGTCGACGTTGCCGAAGAGGCGGATCTGCGGCTTGTCGAGCACCTGGTGGAGGGCCGTGATGATGCCCTTGATGCGGGGGTGGTCGGGCGCGACGCCGTAGCGGATCAGCCCGAACGGGGCCGGCATGCGCTCGAAGAGGTCGATGGACACGCCGGGTTCGGCGGCCACGTCGGACTTGAGCAGGGCGTCGGCGGCGTAGATTCCGGCCGGGCCGGCTCCGACGATGGCTACCCGCAGGGGGCGGGGCATGATCAGGTTCCCTTCGAGCGGCGATGGATCGACTCGACGGGAAGCCTAAACTAAGGCAAGCCTAAGTCGGTACGCGGGTCCGGTCTATGGACCCATAAAGCGACTTTATGAGAGGACGGCTCGTGCGGTCACTGTCTCACGCGGTGGCCGGGGCGGGGCGTGCGGGTCCGGCGCCCCGGTTCGCGCGGGGCGCCGGGTGCCGCTCAGTCGAGGTGGTAACTGTCGCCGTACACCCGCCAGTCGAGCGGTGTGGCGAGGTCGAGATTGCCGTTGCGCAGGAAGACCCGCTGGGCCGTGTCGACCCGGCTGGTGTCCTCGTGGGCCGCCTCCTGCTTCATGGCCCACACCCGCGCGTCCAGGAAGGCGTGCAGGTAGGTGACTTCGTCGCCGCCCTGCGCCGGCGGCCGGGCCCGGTTCAGGGCGCGCCGTCGGATGTTGCGGAAGCTGGTGGGGTCGGTGCCGTCGCCGTGCATGACGATGGCGTCGTAGTAGGCGAACTGGCCGAGTACGCGCAGGCCGTCGGCCTTGCCCTGCCGCACGGCCGGGTCGAAGTACACGCGGTCGCGCTCGTCGTCCTGCGCGCGCCTGAACGCCTGGTCCCGTGCCGCCCGGACCCAGTCGCGGGGGTAGTGCGGGTCGAGCCCGTCGTGCGAGTCCGTGCCGTTCACCCGGCGCAGTGCCGGCAGGTACCGGGCGAGGACGTTGCCGGGGCGGCGGTCGGCGTACAGCTGGACGAGGTCGAGCATGTCGCCCGTGCCCGAGCAGAAGCCGATGATCCCGGCGGTGTAGCCCCGGCCGTCCCCGATGTCCTCGATGTACTTGTACTGCGCCTTCCAGTCGAGTGAGGAGTTCTCCGCGCTCGACACCAGCTTCATGGCGATCTCCTTCTTCGCCGGGTCGTCGAGCCCCACCGCGGCGCGGGCGGCGGCGGGCGGGGCGTCGAGGAGGGGGATCGATGCCAGGGACGCGCCGATCAGGGCGAGCAGAGTGCGGCGCGACGCGTGCGTGGGGTGCTTCACGGCGGCTCCAAAGGGAGGTGGGGGGAGGAGAGTTGGCCGTACGTGACACTGATAGGAAGGTTTCCTATCAGACGTGGGGCGCGCAGGACACCGGTCGCGTCGAAGGTTCGTACCAATGCACAACAGGTGCCTGTTACGGCAGCGGCTGCTCCGCCCAGATCACCTTGCCGGCGGGCAGGTACCGCGTGCCCCAGCGCTCGGCCAGCTGCGCGACCAGGAACAGGCCGCGTCCGCCTTCGTCCGTCATGGTCGCGTAGCGCAGATGCGGCGACGTGCTGCTGCTGTCGAAGACCTCGCAGATCAGGCTGCGGTCGCGCAGCATGCGCACGCGGATGGCGTCACCGCCGTAGCGGATCGCGTTGGTGACCAGCTCGCTCAGGATCAGCTCCGTCGTGAACGACAGGTCCTCCAGATCCCACCTCTGCAGCGTCTGCGTCACGCACGAGCGCACCCGGGCGACGGCCGCCGGGTCGGACGGCACCTCCCACTCCGCGACGAGGTCGGGCCCGAGCGCCCGGGTGCGCGCCACGATCAACGCGATGTCGTCGCTCGACCGGGTCGGCTGCCGGGCGTCCAGCACGGCCCGGCACGTCTCCTCGGGCGACCGGCCGGCCCCGGTCAGTGCCGTGCGCAGCAGTTCGAGTCCCTCGTCGATGTCCCGGCCCCGGTCCTCCACGAGCCCGTCCGTGTAGAGCACGAGCCGGCTGTCCTCCGTCAGCTCCAACTCGGCCGTCTCGAACGGCAGTCCGCCCAGACCCAGCGGGGGGCCGGCGGGCACGTCCGGGAAGGTCACCGACCCGTCCGGCCCGATGAGGGCAGGCGGCGGATGACCGGCGCGGGCGATCGTGCACCGCTGGGCGACCGGGTCGTAGACCGCGTACAGGCAGGTCGCGCCGGTCACCGGAGCGCTGTCGTCCGCCTCGGCCTCGTCCTGGTCGATCCGGGCCACCAACTCGTCCAGCAGCCCCAGCAACTCGTCGGGCGGCAGGTCCAGGGAGGAGAAGTTGTGCACGGCCGTGCGCAGCCGGCCCATCGTGGCCGCCGCGTGCAGCCCGTGCCCCACCACGTCCCCCACCACCAGCGCGACCCGGGCCCCGGACAGCGGCAGCACGTCGAACCAGTCGCCGCCCACCCCGGCCTGCGCCGGCAGATACCGGTACGCGATGTCCAGCGCGTTCTGCTCGGGCAGGCTGCGGGGCAGCAGGCTGCGCTGCAGGGTCACCGCCATGCTGTGCTCGCGGGTGTACCTGCGGGCGTTGTCGATGGACACCGCGGCCCGAGCCACCAGCTCCTCCGCGAGCGCGACCTCGTCGGACTCGAACGGCTCGGCCTTCTGCGACCGCCAGAAACTGACCACGCCCAGCACCAGGGACCCCGCCCGCAACGGCACGGCGATCAGCGAGTGGATGCCGAACTGCACGACCTGCGCGGAACGCTCCAGATCCTGGGCCTGCCAGCCCGGCGCCTTTGCGAGGCGCGGCTCGATGACCGCCTGTCCGCCGTGCAGTGCGCGGGCCTGCGGGGAGGAGTCGACCAGCCGGATCTGCTCACCCACCGGGTACAGCGGCGCGTCCTTGCGGATCCCGCTGCACGCGGTGCGCCGCAGCCGGGTCACCGACTCCGGATGCCCGCCCGCCAGCACCGCGTCGAAGAGGTCGACGGTGGCGTAGTCCGCGAACCGGGGCACCGCCAGCTCCGCCAGTTCCTCCGCGGTACGGGTCACGTCCAGGCTGGTGCCGATGCCCACACCCGCGTCGTACAGCATGTTCAGCCGCTCGCGCGCCTCCTCGGCGCGGCCGGACAGGGCCCGCAGCTCCGTGGAGTCACGCAGGGTGGCGACGCTGCCGGACGGCCGGCCCCGCAGATGGGTCGGGCGCTGGTTCACCGCCAGCAGCCGGTCCTTGACCAGGTGCACCTCGTCGGTGGCCGTGCGGCCTGAGTCCAGCAGCTCGGCCGTGTCGGGAGCGAGACCGAGGTCGAGCACCCGGCGGCCCTCCGCGTCCGGGGGCAGGTCGAGCAGGCGGTGCGCCTCGTCGTTGGCGAGCAGCAGCCGCCGCTCGTCGCCGACGATGATCACGCCCTCCCGGACGGAGTGCAGAACGGCGTCGTGGTGCTCGTACATCCGGGTCATCTCGTCCGGGCCGAGACCGTGCGTCTGCCGCAGCAGACGCCTGCTGACCAGGGCTGTGCCGCCCAGGGCCAGGGCCAGCGCCGCCGCCGCGGCGGTCAGCAGGAGCGGCAACTGCCGGTTCGCGGTGCCGCCCACGGTGGCCTTGGTGACCCCGGCGGACACCAGTCCGACGACCTTCCCGTCGGGATCCTCGATGGGCACCACCGCCTGCACCAGCGGTCCGATCGTGCCGGTGATCTCCTCGGTGACGACCTTCCCGTTCAGCGCCGGTGCGATGGTCCCGACGAACTTCTTCCCGATGCGGTCCGGCTTGGGATGGGAGTACCGGACCCCCTCGGTGTTCATGACCACGATGAAGTCCACGCCGGTCGCCTCGCGCGCGGCCTCGGCCCGCGGCTGCAGCACGGCGCTCGGGTCCGGGCTGTCCAGCGCCTCCCTGGTGCCGGGCGCGTTCGCGAACGCCTCGGCGACCGCCACCGAGCGGTTACGGGCCTCCCGCGTGGTGTCGTACCGCACCTGGAGCACCAGCGCCACCACCGCGGCGACGACCAGCAGCAGCACGATCACCACCTGGAGCAGGAACACCTGCCCCGCGACGCTGCGACCGCCCAGCGTCGAGCGCATCCCGGAGAACCGGCCGGTACGGCGCTGACCGGCGAGCACTGCGGACGGGATCGCCCGCTCGGGCACACCGAGCGCGCGGCCGGGCGCACTCCGGGCGCGCGGACCGCCGGGACGACGGGCCGACCGGGCCCCGGATCGACCCCATAGTCGGACCATGTGCCCATGTCTACACTGCCGGGCCGCAGGAGGCGAGAGACGCCACAGACCGTGACAGGACCTGCTCCTTCTCCCACAGCACGATCACATGTCCGAGACACCCCGCCCGAGCAACTCCGGTCCTCGCAACAGGGTTACGACCGCCGCCGCACCTCCGGGCGCACGTGCGCCGGACGACCTGCCACAGCCGGTCGGCGCGGTTCCGCCTTCCCGTCACACCTCGGGTGCTCGCGTCCGGTCGCGTTCAGGGTGCTCGCGTCCCGTCACACTCCGGGTGTTCGTGTCCGCCCGCACCTTGGGTCTCGTCTGCGGTCTCACTTCCGGCGCAGCGGTGAGGAGCGCCGGGTCGCGAGCAACAGCGCGATGTCGTCGGGCCGGTCCACGGTGTGCCGGGCCTTCGCGGTGAGCCGGTCGGCCACGCCCGCCAGCGAGCGGCCCCCCGCCCCGGTGGCGGGCGCACCGGCTCGGGCGAGCGCCACCCGCAGCGCGCTGATGCCGACGTCGATGTCGACACCGGGCCGCTCCACCAGCCCGTCCGTGTACAGCGCCAGCACGGCCCCGCTCTCCATCCGCAGCTCGGTCACGGGGTACTGGGCCTGCGGGTCCACACCGAGCACGACACCGCCGGGCAGGTCGACCACCTGCGTACGGCCGTCCGGGCGGCGCAGCAGCGGGCGAGGATGCCCCGCCACGGCGGCCTGGCCCACCCCGGTCGCCGGGTCCAGCCGGATGTAGCAGCAGCTCGCGAACAGGCCGCTGTCGAGGTCGATGAGCAGGCGGTTGGTGCCGCTCATGACCTCGTCCGGCGGCCGGTCCCCGAGGGCGAACGCCCTGACGGCGCTGCGCAGCTGCCCCATGGTGGCCGCCGCCTGCACCCCGTGCCCCTGCACGTCGCCGATGACCAGCGCCAGCCCGTCCCCGGCGGCGACGACGTCGTACCAGTCCCCGCCCACCTCCATGCCCTGCGTCCCCGGCAGATACCGGCCCGCGGTCTCCATCAGCGGGTGCTGCGGCAGCCGCCGGGGGAGCAGCACCTGTTGCAGGCCACGGGCCAGCGCGGCCTCGCTCTCGTAGCGCCGCGCCTTCTCCATGGCGTGCGCGATCAGCCCGGCCATGGCCGTCAGCACCGTGCGTTCCTCGGTGCTGAAGCTGCGCGGCCGGTCGAAACCGAGGATGCAGGAGCCGACGGGCCGCCCGGAGGCGATCAGCGGCAGGAAGGCACGGGCCCCCTCCGTCGCGTCCAGCGCGATGCCCGGATACGCGTCGGCGAGCTGCTGCATCGAGTCGAAGAACAGGGGTCGACCGGTGGTGAGCGTCTCCACACCGGGCAGCCGCGCGTCCAGGCCCACCCCCTCGAACGGGGCGAGGAACCCCTGCGGGAAGCCCGTCTCCCAGGCCAGGAACAGATGCCGTTCCTGGAGCAGGTAGATGGCCAGCCGACGGCCGCCGAACGCGGGCAGCAGCTCCCGCATCACCACCGCGGAGACCTGACGGGCGGTCACCGCCTCCGTCAACGCGATGGCCAGCACGATGGGCCGGTACAGGGGAGACAGCGAGGGCGTGCCGACCGGCTCCGGCGTACCCTGCGCCTCCGCAGGCCCGGACGGGCTGTCCGCCATGTGGTGCCCGGGGCGGAGCGTGCAGGTCAGCAGGTCCGGACCGGGATACACCGACATGGACAGCAGGTCCCCGCCGAGCGGGTCGGCGGCGGAGTCACCGCTGTGCGCGGACGGTCTGCGGACATGGAAGTGCACCGGGTCCGGTGACAGCAGCGCTCCGCGCAGATGATCCTCGAAGGCCGGCTGGTTCAGCCACGGCACGCCCTCCCACAACGTGCGGCCCAGCAGCTCGCTGCGGGGGCGGCGCAGCAGTGCCGCCGCACGCGGGTTGGCGTAGACGACCGCACCCAGCCGGTCCAGGCAGAACACCCCTTCCGGCAGCAGGTCGGCCGCCGAGTCCGCCACCGTGCCCGGCCCCGGCTCCAGTACGGCACCCCGAACGGTCGTCGCGCCGGCCGGCGCCGGCTCACCGGGGCGCGCCGCGTCCTCGTACGGCCCCCAGACCTCGACCAGCCGCAGCGCACCGTCCGGGGCGTGCACGCACAGCGGCAGGGAGGGCGGACGGCCTCCCGCCGCCTCCCGCAGCGCCGCCAGGATCCCTTCCGCGTCATCCGGGGCGACCGCCCGGGCGAACCCCTCGACGGTTCCGTCGGCCTGCCAGGCGCCCGGACCCAGGACCAGGTTGAGCCGTTCGTCCGTCGTCACCGTGCCCGTCACCGGGTCCCAGACGAACTGGCCGAGACGACCCGAGGGCGGGCGGCTGGCCGGGGGCCGGACACAGAGGGGACCGCCCTCCCACGTGACCGCCGACGCACCCTCCCCGTCCCGCAGCTTCTCCAGCGCCCCTCCCAGCTCCTCCGCCAGCCGAGTGAGGCGCTCACGCACGGGCAGCAGTTCCGTGGCGTCCCCCGCCGGAGGCAGCAGCACGGTCAGGACACCGAAGACCGACGAGCCGGCCGCCACGGGAATGTGCAGCGACCCGAACTGGAACGGCAGACCGGCCGCGAACTGCGGATAGCGGCGCATCGTCTCCGTCGCGTTCGGCAGCGCGACCTCCACGCCGAGCCGATAGGCGTCCGCGACGGGGAACGGACGGTCCACGTGCAGCCGCCACCACGGCCGGAACAGTGGCCCGGGCAACCCTTCCAGCACCGCCAGACGCAGCAGTCCGGGCGTGCGTGAGCGCAGATAGACCCCTCCGGCGTGGCCCCCGGCCGCGCTGATCGCCTCCGCCGAGGCATCGATCAGCAGCGCCGCCAGCCTGCCGGGCGTGCGCTCTGCGCCCTCGGCGCTCCCAGTCATCGGTCTACCTTCGTCCGTACGCCGTCACGCGTGCGACACAGCAAGAATGCGCCACGACGCACCCTGCCCGCACCCGGGGCGGCTTGGCCAGAGGTGTGCAAGGCCCACCGGACCCGCCATGGGCCGGCCGGTACGGGCGCGGGACGGGTGGACGCGCGGCGACGAGGGCCCGAAGGCCCACTTGATCACCGGGCGGACCGGTTCACCCCTCCCGATCGGGATCTCCGGCGCGAATCCGCACGACCGCGGCCCCTCCTGATCTGCCACCGCCGACTCACCGAACGAGACCACGTCGTCTTATGGCTCACTCGCCGGAGGCGGCCTCGACCCGCTCACGGTCTGAGGAAAGCCGCCTCGACCGGAGGCGGCACCGACCCGCTCCCACCGGCGGCATCGCCACCGAGACCGGGACTCGACCTCCGGGCGCCGTGACGTCGGCGGGCCCGGCGGACCCGGCGAAGAGCCTGAGGCCCGTCGCGCTGCCATGAACTTGGCGCTCCTCGCCGGAATGCCCCGTCACCGCGGTCCGGCGCGGTCCGGTCAGGGCCGAAATATCTCTACGCGTACCCGACGTGTCAGAGGAGAAACGCCCCGGTTCAAGCCACGTTCCAGGGTCCTTGGAGGGCGACTCGGAACCTCTCCCAACTGCGGGAACGCGTCATCCCGTATCCCTGACGACATATCTGTTTCAGTCATACAGAGATGGATGGTTGATCATTCCCCCGACGGTGGCTAGCGTCCTCGTGTGGGTGCGGCCTGCATATGCAGAATCCGCGCCGCCCTTTCAAGCGTGGAGTGAGGGTACGGGGGATAGATGCCGATACCAGACGCCCTTTCCGGACGGTCTTCATCTTTTTCGGAAAACCTCCTTGAGGCATTTTCGGCAACGGTGGAGAGGTATCCCGAAAGGGAAGCGTTACGCTGCGGCGAAGAAAGCCTCAGCTACCGTCGATTGGAAGTACGGGCGAACTCTCTGGCCAAGAGAATTCTGCCGCACGTGTCGGCGGGCGATCAGGGTATTGCCCTTATGGTGAATCGTTCCACCGACATGGTGGCTGCCGCACTCGCCGTCCTGAAGACCGGCAACTTCTATGTCCCCCTCGATCCCGCCTCCCCCCGCGCCAGAACACAGGCGATCCTCGAAGAGGCGGCTCCGCCCCTCGTCCTGGCCTCACGCTCGCTGTCCGGCAGGGTCCCCGCGGGCGTTCCCGTGGTGTACGTGGACGACGTGCCCGACGATCCCGGTGACTGGACCTACACCACTGAGGGGATCGCGCCCTCGAACCGTGCCTACGTCATCTTCACGTCCGGAACCACGGGCCGTCCCAAGGGTGTCGAAGTCACCCACCACAACGTTCTGCGGCTCTTCCACAGCAGCCAGGCCCTGTTCGGTTTCGGCCACGAGGACGTGTGGTCCCTCTTCCACTCGTTCGCCTTCGACTTCTCCGTTTGGGAGATGTGGGGAGCCCTCCTGCACGGCGGCCGGATCGTGGTCGTTCCGGGCGACACCGCCCGGGACCCGGCCGCGTTCCGCCGGCTGCTGGCCGAGGAGAGGGTGACCGTCCTGAGCCAGACCCCCACCGCGTTCGCCCAGTTGGTCGCCGAGGAGGCCCGCCACGACGAGCGGCTGCCCCTGAAGTGGGTGGTGTTCGGGGGAGAGGCGCTGCGTTTCACCGACCTCGCGCCGTGGCTGGACAAGTACGGGGACCGGAGTCCTGCGCTCGTCAACATGTACGGCATCACCGAGATCACCGTGCACGCCACATACCGGCGCGTGGTGCGCGAGGACCTCGACCGCGGCGGCAGCCTGATCGGCCGCCCGTTGCCCGATCTCGGGGTGCTCATCACCGACGACGACCTGACACCCGTACCCGACGGGCAGCCGGGCGAGATCGTGGTGACCGGTCCCGGCGTCGCCAGAGGCTATCTGGGCCGTCCGGAACTGACGGCCCAGCGCTTCGTCACGGTCACCGGCGCGGACGGCCGCCCGGTGCGCGGCTACCGCTCCGGAGACCTCGGGCGCCGACTGCCCGACGGCGACATCGAGTATCTGGGCCGGGCCGACGAACAGGTCAAGATCCGGGGCTTCCGTGTCGAACTGGGCGAGGTCGAGGCGGCGTTGACGGCCCATCCCGCCGTCCGGCAGGCCGCTGCCGCCCGGGAGGACGCCGACGGCACGCCGGCCCTCGTCGCCTACGTCGTACCCGATCCGTCGCTCCCCCTGGACGAACCCGGCCTGCGAGCCCACCTGCTTGAGCGCCTGCCGGACTACATGGTGCCCGCCGCCCTGCGGACCCTGGAAGCCCTGCCCCTCACCGCCAACGGGAAGCTGGACCGGGACGCGCTCGGCGCACAAGGGCTGCCCCTGTCCGGCGCCCTCGCCGACGCTCCCCCCGCACCGGGCGGCGCGTTCTCCGGTTCCCTGCGCCAGGAGCTGATCCGCGAGCTGTTCGCCCAAGTGCTGGACCGCGACGGTCTTGCCCCCGACGACGACTTCTTCGCGCTCGGCGGTCACTCGCTGACAGCCATCCGCGTGGTCAACCGGATCCGGGCACTGCTGGGCGTGGAGGTCGCCCTCAAGGACCTGTTCGACACCCGTACCCCGGCCGCCCTCGCCCGCAGGCTGGAGACGGGACCGGACTGCGCACGGCCTGCCCTCACCCCGACGGACCGGTCCGGTGACCTGCCGCTGTCCTTCGCCCAGCAGCGGCTGTGGATCCTGCAGCAGGTGCACGGCGAGAACCCGGCCTACCACATCCCCTACGCCCTGCGCCTGAGCGGCCGCGTCGACGTTGCGGCTCTCGAAGCGGCCCTGCGGGACGTGGTGCGCCGGCACGAGATCCTGCGGACGCTGTACGTCGACCGGGAGGGCACCCCGTACCAGAGGATCCTCGACCCGGCGGACGCCGCTGTGCGACTGGTCGTCCGCCGTGCCACCCCCGGCCAGGTGGACCGACTCCTCACCGAGGAGGCGCGGCGGAGCTTCGATCTGGCGGCCGATCTGCCGCTGCGTGCCACGCTCTTCGAGACCGGCGCCGAACGGAGCGTGCTGCTCCTGGTGCTGCACCACATCGCCGGTGACGGCTGGTCGCTCGAACCGCTCATGCGGGACCTGACGCAGGCGTACACGGCCCGGCTGTCCGGCACGGCGCCCGCGTGGCCGCCCCTGCCCGTCCAGTACGCCGACTACGCCCTGTGGCAGCGGCGTCTGCTGGAGGGCGACGACCGGCCCGGGACCCTGGCGGCCAGGCAGCTCGCGTACTGGCGGGCGGCGCTGGAGGACGCCCCGGAGGAGCTGGCGCTGCCGGCCGACCGTCCCCGCCCGGCCGATCCCGGCTTCCTCGGCGACATGGTTCCCGTCGACCTCGACGAGACGCTGAGCGCCGACCTGTTCGCCCTGGCCCGGCGCAGCGGCTGTACGGTCCACATGGTCCTCCAGGCGGCGGTGGCCGCGCTGCTGACCCGGCTGGGAGCGGGCACCGACCTCCCGATCGGCAACGCCGTCGCGGGCCGCGGCGATCAGGCGCTGCACCATCTCGTGGGCTTCTTCGTCAACACGGTGGTGACGCGCACCGACACCTCCGGCAACCCGACTTTCGCGGAGCTGCTGCGCCGGGTGCGGACGGGCAGTCTCGCCGCCTACGACCACCAGGACCTGCCCTTCGAGCGGCTGGTCGAGGTGCTGAACCCGCCCCGCTCAGCCGCCCGTCACCCGCTCTTCCAGGTCATGTTCGCGGCCCAGAGCGGCATCCCGGACGACTTCGCCCTGCCCGGACTGGAGGTCTCGTCCCAGCCGGTGACCACCGGCACCGCCAAGTTCGACCTGTCCTTCAAGTTCGACACCGCGGGCGGGGCGCCCCACGCGCCGCAGCGCATTCTGGGCGACCTGGAGTACAGCCGCGACCTCTTCGACCGGGAGACCGCCGAGCACGTCGCCGCGTGCCTGGTCCGGCTGCTGCGGGACGCGGTGGCGCGGCCCGACGCACGGCTCGGCCGCCTCGCCGTCCTGGATCCGGCCGAACACCGGCTGCTGGTGGTGGAGCGCAACGACACGGACGCGCCCTACCCACGCCACAAGACCGTCGCGGACCTCGTCGAGGAGCAGACGGACCGCACCCCCGACGCGACGGCCCTGATGCAGCAGGATGTCCGGTGGACGTACCGGCGGCTCGACGAACGCGCCAACCAGTACGCCCACCTGCTGCGCACCCTGGGCGTGGGCCCGGGCACGGTCGCCGGGATCTGCCTGCCACGCGGCCCGGAGGCCGTGGCCGCCATGCTCGGCGTGTGGAAGGCGGGCGGCGCGTACGTGCCCCTGGACCCGGAGCTGCCCGCGGAACGGCTGCGGTTCATGGCCGCGGACAGCGGGGCCGCTCTCCTGGTCAGCCGGGGCGGCCTCGCCGACGGCATCGCCCCGGACGGGACCGAGGTGGTCCGGGTCGACTCCGACGCACGGCTCGACGCCGCCCCGGTCCTACGGCCCGACCGCGACACCGGCGGAAGGGATCTGGCGTACGCCATCTACACCTCCGGTTCCACCGGCAAGCCCAAATGCGTGCTGATCGAGCACGGCGGTGTGGTGAACCGACTGCTCGACATGGCACGGCGGTTCCGTCTGACCGCTCAGGACATCAGTCTGCAGATCACCTCCCTGGCCTTCGAGCCCCCGGTGCGCGAGATCTTCGGGCCGCTGGCGGTGGGCGCGTCCGTCGCCCTGCTGCCGGAGGAGGGCAGCCGGGACCCCGGTGTCGTCATCGGCGCCATCCGCGACAGCCGTCCCACCGTCATCCTCTGCGTCGTGCCGTCCCTGCTGGAGTCGATCACCGTGTACGGGGCCGACCCGGCCGACTTCTCCTCGCTGCGGCTGGTCGGCACCGCCGGGGAGACGCTGCGCCCGGGCGAGGCGCGTGAGCTGCTGGACCGCTGGGGCTGCGAGGTGGTCAACCAGCTCGGCCCCACCGAGACCACGATGATGAGCGTGGTCCACCGGGTACGCCCGCAGGACCTGGACGGTGTCATCCCCGTGGGACAGCCGCTGGCCAACACCCGCGTCCACGTCCTCGACCAGTGGCTCAACCCGGTACCCGTGGGCGTCACGGGCGAGCTGTACCTGGCCGGCGCCGGCGTCGGGCGCGGATATCTGGGCCGGCCCGGGCTGACCGCCGCGCGGTTCGTCGCCGACCCCTTCGGGGCGCCCGGCGAGCGGATGTACCGAAGCGGGGACCTGGCGCGCTGGCGACGGGACGGCACCCTGGAGTTCGCGGGCCGGGCCGACGACCAGGTCAAGGTGCGCGGTTTCCGCATCGAACCGGGCGAAATCGAGACGGTCCTCACCGAACATCCCGGGATCGCGCGCGCGGCGGTCGTCGTACGCGAGGACCGGCCCGGCGACAAGCGGCTCGTCGCCTACGTGGTGCCCGGATCGCCGGACGCCCCCGGCCCCGCCGAACTGCGCGACCACCTCAGCGCGCGGGTACCCGAACACATGGTGCCGGCCGCGTTCGTGAGCCTGCAGACCCTCCCGCTGCGGGGCAACGGCAAGCTCAACCGCGACCTGCTGCCGCCGCCCGACCTCACCGACCACGTCAGCACCCGGCGGCCCAGGTCACCACGTGAGGAAGTGCTGTCCGAACTGTTCGCCGAGGTGCTCGGACTGCCCTCGGTCGGCATCGACGACGACTTCTTCCAGCTCGGCGGGCACTCACTGCTGGCGGCCCGGCTGATCAGCCGGGTGCGTGACACCCTGGGTCTGCGGATCGGCATGCGCACCCTGTTCGAGGCGCCCACCGTGGCCGGGCTGGCCGAACACGCCGGCATCGGCAACGGGGACAGCGCCCTGGAGGTCGAACTGCCGCTGCGTACCGTCGGCACGCGGCCCCCACTCTTCTGCATCCACCCCGGCGGCGGTCTCAGCTGGAGCTACGCGGGCTTCCTGAAGCACATCCCCGGCGACGTCCCGGTCTACGGCATCCAGGCACGGGGCCTGCTCCACCCGGACGACATGCCCGCCACCGTGGAGGAGATGGCCGCCGACTATGCCGAGCGGATCCGGGCCATCCAGCCCGCCGGCCCCTACCACCTGCTCGGCTGGTCGTTCGGCGGCATCGTCGCCTTCGAGATGACCGCACAGCTCCAGCGGCAGGGCCATGAGGTGGCGCTGCTGACCATGCTCGACTGCTATCCGGGCGTGCCCAACCACTACCGCCTGGACGACCGGGAGATGCTGGCCGCGCTGCTGGACCCGTCCCGGCCGCAGGCCGTCCCGCAGGAGGGCTCGCCCGAGATCGCCAAGGCGGTGGAGATCCTGCGGAACGACACCGGAGCCCTCGCCAGCCTCCAGGAAGCGCAGTTGGTCGCCCTGCTGACGGCGATGGCGCACAACCGGCACATCGTGGGCGCGTACGAGCCGAAGCGGATCACCGGCGACGTGCTGTTCTTCATGGCGACACAAGGCCGCACCGAGGGAGCTCCCACGCCCGACGTCTGGAAGGAGTTCGTGGACGGCGAGGTGAGGTGGCACCCGATCGAGACCACTCACACGAACATGAACCACCCCGCCCCGCTCGCGGAGATCGGCCGTCATCTCTCCGCCGCCCTCGAGCGGCCGGCGTCCCCCCAGGGAGCCGGTACGGCTCCCGCGAACGGAGACGACTGATGACGAACCCCTTCGACGATCCCGACGCGCTGTACCGGGTCCTGCGCAACGCGGAAGGCCAGTACTCCCTCTGGCCGTCCTTCGCCGAGGTCCCGCCGGGCTGGGAGATGGTCCTCGCGGACCGGCCCCGCCCGGAATGCGTGGCGTACGTGGAGGAGCACTGGAGCGACCTGCGCCCGGCCGGCCTCGTGGCCTCCTCACGCCCCGACCCGGGCACGGGTGGGTGACTCTTGTCGTCCAACCTGTGGGTTCTGCGCGACCGCTCGGTGCTGTGCCTGCTGTCGGCCCGATCCGTCTCCCTGCTCGGCAACGCGATCGCTCCGGTCGCCCTGGCCTTCACCGTTCTCGAACTGCCCGACGGGTCGGCCACCGGGCTCGGTCTGGTGCTCACCGCCCGGCTGGCGAGCCAGGTGGTGTTCGTCCTGCTGGGCGGCGTCGTCGCCGACCGGTGGCCCAGGTACCGGGTGATGGTGGGAGCGGATGTGGTGGCCGGCCTCGCGCAGGGCGCCGCGGCCGCGCTGGTGATCACCGAGTACGCCTCGACGCTCTCCCTCGCCCTCCTGGCCTGCGTCAACGGCGCCGCCGCCGCACTCTTCGAACCGGCCTCCCGGTCCGTGATGCCGCAGCTCGTCTCCGGGGACGTCCTGCAGTCCGCCAACGGCCTGCTGCAACTGGCCATGCGCGGCGGGAACATCATCGGTGCGGCCGTCGCCGGCATCCTGGTCGCCCTGGTCGGCGCCGGGCCGACGCTGGCCATCGACGCGGCCTCCTTCCTCATCTCCGCCGCGCTCCTGCTGGGGATCCGGCTGAAGTCGACCCCGCCCGCCGAGACGTCCGCTTCCCTGGTGCGGGAACTGCGCGACGGCTGGAAGGAGTTCACGGCACGCCAGTGGGTGTGGCTGATGGTGGCCCAGCTGTGCTTCGTGAACGTGCTGCTGGCCGGCGGCTTCTACGTGCTCGGCCCGGTGGTCGCCAAGGACCATCTGGGCGGGGCGCCCGCCTGGAGTCTGATCCTCACCGCGCAGGCCATCGGCTACGTGGTCGGCAGCACCACGGCCGTACGGCTGCGCACCCGCCGCCCGATCCGGCTGGCCGCACTGCTGACCATGGGCTTCCCGCTGCCTCTGTTCCTGCTCGCCGCCGAGGCGCCGGTCGCCGCCGTCGCCGTGCTCGCCTTCGCGGCGGGCGTCTGCATCGACGTCTACGAAGTGCTGCTGGACACCGCCCTGCAGAAGAACGTGCCCGAGGAGAAACTCGCCCGGGTCATGTCGTACGAGGCCGTGGGCTCCTTCGCGTTCGTTCCCCTCGGGCTCGCCCTCGCCGGTCCCGCGTCGGCTGCGCTCGGCGTCGGCCCCGCACTGGTGGGGGCCGGTGTGCTGATCGTGCTGGCGGGACCCCTCGTCCTGCTGCTGCCCTCGGTGCGCGCGGTCGACGACGGGCAGTCCCCGGCGAGCGCGACACCCGAGGTCTCCGTCCCGGCTTCCGGCCCGCCCGGGAACCGCCCGGAAGCGGGCGGCGAACCGGCCCGCGGCGACCACCGTTTGGAGGAATCATGACCACGTTCGCCACGACCGACAGCACCGCGTCCCGCCGCCGGCTGACCGGCTGGAGCGGCGACGCCGACTACTTCGTCTTCCGCGAGTACGACACCTTCGAGCCGAGGGCGCTCCTCGACGTCCTGCACGGCCGGATCGCCGGAGTCATGTTCCGCGGCATGGTGAAGCCGGACACCTGCGCCGAACTGGCCGAGCGGTTCTGGGCCAGCCCCGCCAGGAGGACCCGCGGCGCGGAGGCGCCCGGTTACTTCCTGGGCGCCTTCCACTACCACAAGACCACCGCGGCGTACCTGGACGAGACCGCGGAGGTGGCCGCGGCGCTCGACGACGTGCTCGCCGTTCCGGACGACCCCCTGAAGATCTTCTACGAAGGGCTGGACAGGGTGCTGGCCGAGGCCGGCGCCACGGTGCGGCCGGCCCGGCACGGGGGCCGGGAGGCCTGCCGCGGACTGCTGCGCTCCTGGCACGGCCAGGGCGAGTACGCGCTGGCTCCGCACGACGACCTGTCCCAGTGCACCGAACCGCAGCAGGCCGACTTCGAGATACAGAAGGTGGCCGGCTACCAGCCCGCGGCGCTGAACATCTGCCTGGAGAACGGCGACGGCGGCCGACTCGCGTACTGGAACATCCGGCCCGACGAGACGTCCAAGCGGGCACTGGGCCTGCACTACACGGGTTCGCCCTACCCGCTGGACACCCTGGAGGGAGTCGAGCTGAAGTGGGTCGACGTGCACGCCGGTGACGTCTACGTCTTCAACGGCGCGCACGTCCACGCGGTCGAGCCCAACACCGATCCGCGGCTGCGCCGCACCACGCTGGCGGGCATCCTCGGCTTCGTCGACGACAGCACCGTGGTGTCGTGGACATGAGCGACACGCACCCTCTCCCCACCCGGCTGCTGCGCAGGCCGTCCGACGACGCCGAAGCCCGAGTCTTCTGCTTTCCGTACTCCGGTGTGGGCGGCTCGATGTTCAGCCAGTGGCCCCGCATGATCGGCACCGCCGAGGTGTGCCCGATCCAGCTCCCGGCCCGGGAGAACCGGGTGCGGGAGCCGCACTACGGCACCTACGAGGAACTGGCCGCCGACCTGGTGAAGCAGCTGCTGCCCTATCTGGACCGGCCGTTCGTGCTGTTCGGACACTGCGCGGGCGCGCTGCCCGCGTTCGAGACGGCGGCTCTGCTGGCCGAGCGGGGCCTGCCCCTGCCGCACCGGCTGGTCGTCTCGGCCCAGGTGCCCCCGCACCACTGTCCGCAGGACCGCTTCCTGGACATGGACGACGAGCAACTCGGCCGGGAGCTGGGCCGGATCGTCGTCGAGCGGGGCGGTGAACCGCATCCCGCCCTGATCGAGCTGACCTTGGAGGTGCTGCACCAGGACCTCGACGCCAACCGTGTCTACCGCCGGCAGCGCCCACTGACCCTGCCCGTCGGCATCACCGCGCTGCACTGGGCCGACGACGAGGAGATCACCCTGGAGCAGATCCGGCCGTGGCGGGAGTACTCGGCGGACGTCCGGTTCTCCGTGCTCGACGGCGGGCACTACGCCTTCCTCGGCGCACCGGAGCAGCTGACGGACCTCCTCGCCTCGCTGCTCGCCGACCCGAGGAGCCCTGAACCCAGTGGTGCGGGGACCGGTCACTCAGGAGGGCACGGCTGATCATGCAGACCATTCACGGGGTGTTCGCCGAGCGGGTCCGCGAGACACCCGACGCGGTCGCGGTCAGCGCCCACGACGGCGAGCTGACCTACGCCGCGCTCGACGCCAGAGCCGACCGGACGGCAGGGCGGCTGCGGCGGCACGGGGTGCGGCCCGGAGACGTCGTCGCCGTGCACGCCGAGCGATCCGCCGCGGCGGTGGTGATGCTCCTCGCCGTGCTCAAGGCCGGTTCCGCCTACCTGGCGCTGGACGCCCGACAGCCCTTCGAACGGCGGCAGACCGTCCTCGACGACGCCTCGGTGAAGGTGGTGCTGTCGCCACCTCACCTGGCGGCCGAGATGTCGGCCCACGGCCGTACGGTGCTCACCCCGGACGGCGGCGAGCAGGACGACGACCTGCCGGCCGCGGGGCCGGCCGCCGGGACCGGACCGCAGGACATCGCCTACGTCGCCTACACCTCGGGGTCCACCGGCCGGCCCAAGGGGGTGTGCGTCCCGCACCGGGCGGTGCTGCGCCTGGTGGTCGGGACGGACATCACCGACATCCGCGCGGACGACGTGTTCCTCCAGTTCGCGCCCCTCGCCTTCGACGCGTCGACCTGGGAGGTCTGGGGGGCGCTGCTGTCCGGGGCACGGCTCGCCGTCGCCCCGCCCGGGCAGCTGTCCGCCGCCGAACTGACCGCGTACGCGGGCCGCGAGGGCGTCACGGTGATGTGGCTGACCGCCGGCCTGTTCCACCAGGTCGTCGACACCGGTGTGGACGACCTGCGTGGGCTGCGCTGCCTGCTGGCGGGTGGCGACGTGCTGTCCGGGCCGCATGTCGCCCGCGCCGTCGCCGCCCTGCCGGGCACCACCGTCGTCAACGGGTACGGACCCACGGAGAACACCACGTTCAGCTGCTGCCACCCCATGCGGGAGGCGCCCGCCACCGCGACGGTCCCGATCGGCCGGCCCATCAGGGGCACCGGGGCGCGGGTCCTGGACGAGCGGCTGCGTCCCGTGCCGGACGGCGCGGAAGGGGAACTGTACGTCACCGGTGAAGGCCTGGCCCACGGCTATCTCGGGGCCCCGGGACGGACAGCCGAGCGGTTCGTGGCCGACCCGTACGCACCGGCGCCCGGCGCCCGCATGTACCGCACCGGAGACCGGGTGCGGCGGCTGTCCGACGGCACGCTGGAGTTCCTCGGGCGCGACGACGACCAGGTGAAGATCCGGGGCTTCCGGGTCGAGACCGGCGAGGTGGAGTCGGCGCTGGCCGCGCTGCCCGGCGTGGCCCGGGCCGCGGTCGTCGTCCAACGGGCACCGTCCGGGGAACGCCGGCTGATCGGCCATGTGGTCGCCGACGACACAGGTCCCCTGTCCGCGCTGGACGTGCGGGAGCGACTGGTGCGGGTGCTCCCGGACTACTGCGTGCCCGCGCTCGTGCGGATCGCCGACACGCTGCCGCTCACCCCGAACGGCAAGGTGGACCGTGCAGCCCTGGCCGCCACGTCGGTGCAGGACAGGCCCGAGCTGAGCGCGCCCCACCGGGCGCCCGGGTCGCCGCTGGAGCGCGCGATCGTCCAGCTGTGGACGGACCACATCGGCGTCGTCGGTATCGGCGCGGACGACGACTTCTTCGAGATCGGCGGGAACTCGCTGCTGGCCGTCACGATCCTGGGCGAACTGCGGCGGTCGTACGGCGTCGACATCTCGCCGCGCTCCCTGTATCTGGACCCGAGCCCTGCCGGACTGGCCCGAGCCGTGGCGGAAGCGAGGTCGCGATCATGACGCAGGACCTGGCGGGCGGCTGGTCCGTGACCGACCTCGACGCGGTCGACCTGGACGGCGTCGACCTGTTCGACGCGGGCTTCCACGCAGCGGGCGACCCCCATCCGGTGTGGGCGGCGATGCGGCGCCGGGCGCCGCTGCACCGCCAGCAACTGCCGGACGGACGCGCCTTCTGGTCGGTCACCCGCTACCAGGACGCCTGCCGGGTGCTCGGTCAGCACCGCGAGTTCACGTCCGAGCGGGGCAGCCTCCTCCAGCAGCTCGGGCGGGGTGACGCCGCGGCGGGCAAGATGCTCGTCGCCACGGACCCGCCCCGCCACGGCGAACTGCGCCGGCCGCTGCGGGCCCTGTTCAGCGGTGCCTCGCTGGCGGCGGCGGAGCAGCGGATCCGGACGGCCGTGGACGCGGCCCTGCGATCGGTCGCCGACGACCAGGTGTGGGAGGTGAGCGAGCATGCCGCGCTGCTGCCCATGGCGGCGGCCGCGGCACTGATGGACCTGCCCGAGGAGGACTGGCCGGACCTCGTGCGATGGACCGGCATGGCGGCGGCGCCCGAGGATCCGGTCCACCGCACGGGCAGCGGCGCCGCGACGCTCGCCATCGCGCACCACGAGCTGTTCGAGTACTTCGCGCGAGAAGCCCGGGCGAGGGCGGGCACCGAGGGCAAGGACCTCATCCGCCACCTGACGGCCGCCTCCGTGGAGGGGACCGCGCTCACCCGGGACGAGGTCGTCGTCAACTGCTACAGCGTGCTGCTCGGCGCGAACGCCACCACCCCGCACACCGCGGCGGGCACCGTGCTCGCCCTCGCCCGGAACCCCCAGGTGTACCGGGCGGTGCGGGAGAACCCGGAACTCGTCCCGGCGCTCGTGGAGGAGGGACTGCGCTGGACGTCAGCCGCCCGTTCCTTCCTGCGGTACGCGGTCCAGGACGTCGAACTCAGCGGCGGCGTGGTGCCGGCGGGGGACGCGGTGGCGGTGTGGGTGGGCTCGGCCAACCGTGACGAGACGGTCTTCGCCGACCCCGAGCGGTTCCTCGTCCCCCGGCCCGACAACCGGCACATCGCGTTCGGCTACGGCCCCCACTACTGCCTGGGCGCGGCCGTGGGCCGGCTGACCCTGCGCGTGCTCTTCGAGCAGATCGTCGCCCTGGTCGAGGAGTTCGAGCCGGCCGGGCCGCCGCGCCGGCTCGCGTCCAACTTCGTGGCGGGGTTCACCCGAGTGCCCGTCCGCACCCGGCTGAGCGCGGACGCACGCCGCCGCGCCCCGAGCCAGGCCCGTCCGCTCTGAGGGGAGCCCATGACTGTCTCTGTCACCGACCTGCTGCTGGATCTCGTGCGCACGCACCTGGGCGATGCGGACATCGGCCCCGACGACGACTTCTATGCGATGGGCGGGGACTCGCTCACCGCGCTGCGCGTCGTCACCGAGGCGCAGAGCCGGGGTCTTGCCGTCTCCCTGCGGGATCTTCTGTACTACCCGACGGCCCGCGAACTGGCGGCCCACCTCGAACAGTCCGCCGCCGAGAAGGACGCCGAGGCATCCGCGTCCGGCGCTGCCGGGCCGGCTCCCGCCGCTCTGCTCGACCCGGCCGACCGGGCCCTGGTGCCCGACCGAGTGGCCGAGGCGATCCCGGCCTCGGCGCTGCAGGTCGGGATGATCTACCTGTGCGAGGCGAGCGGGGATCCCGAGCTGTACCACTCCAGGACGGGCTGGCGGACCCGGGCGGCGTTCGACGAGGAACTGTTCGGTGCGGCGCTGACCGAGGTGAGCCGCCGCCACCCGGCGCTGCGCACCTCCTTCGAACTCGGCACGTTCTCGGTGCCCGTCCAACTGGTGTGGGCCGAGGCCGAGCCACGGTTCACCGTCGAGTCGGCCGGCGAGGACGGTCCGCACACGGCGGCCGAGCTCGCCCGGAGGTGGAGTGCGGAGCAGGTGAACCGGCCCTTCGACTGGAGCGGGGCGCCGCTGCTGCGCTGCCATGTCGTCACCGATCGGGACTCCTTCCAGGTGGCGCTCTCCTGCCATCACGCCATCGCCGACGGCTGGGGGCTGGGACGGCTGATCGTGGACCTGCTCACGGTGTACGACGCGTTGCTGCGCGGTGTCACCCCCGACCTGCCGGAGCTGCCCGCCACCGCTCACCGGGACTTCGCCGCCGCCGAGGCCGCGGCGCTCGCCTCTCCCGAGGCCGCGGAGTTCTGGCGGGCCGAGGCGGACGCGCCGGTGCTGCTGATCGACCCGGGCGCCCGCCCGGCCGCGGCGAACCCGGTCGGCCAGCACGCCTTCGACCTGGAGCCGGAGCTGCTCGCGGCCTTGCGGTCCGCGGCTCGGCGGTCGGGGACGTCGTTGAAGGCCTTCGTGCTCGGTGTGCACGCCTGGACACTCGGCGCCTGGCTCGGCCGCGACCAGGACATCGTCACCGGCGTGGTGGTCAGCACCCGCCCGGAGACCGCGGACTCCGACCTGGTGGTCGGCCTGCACCTGAACACGCTGCCCATGCGGTTCACACGGACCGCCCGTTCGTGGGCGGACCTCGCCGGGGACGCCATGACGGCCGAGCGGCGGTCCCTGCCCCACCGGGCGTTTCCCCTCGCCGAGATCGAGAACCGGCTCGGCCGTCCGGCCTTCGACGTCACGTTCAACTACACCGACTTCCACCTCTACGACGGCCTGGAGAGTCTGACCGCCCTGCGTGCCGACGGCTGGTGGGTGGCGGGCAAGCCCAGTTTCCCGTTCCGCGTCGACTTCGAGGTCGAGGGGCTGGAGGGCGGCAGCCGCGTCGTCGTGGACTTCGATCCCGACCTGGTGGATCCGGAGCATGCGGGGCGTTACACCGAGTTGTACCGGCAGGCGCTGGCCGTCGCGGCCGAGGATCCCTCCGCCCCGGCCGGACGGCCGTCCGTATCGCCGGCGGTGCGGGCATGACGGGCGGTCGGCCGGTCATCGCCGTCGTCTATGACAAGGGTGCCGTGGCCGCGGGGGACATCGCCGTGGGGCTGCGTGACCTCGCGGACATCGTGTTCGTGGTGGCCCCCACCGATCATGTGGCGCGGCTCGCCGAGGTATTGGGCACCCTGGGCGCCGTACTCCCGCTCACGGGCGACCCGGCGGCCGACTCCGCGGCGCTGCGGGGCTACGGGCCGTCGGCGCTGGTCACCTTCAGCGAACCGATGCTGCGGACCGCCGCCCGGCTCGCCGCCGATCTCGGGCTGCCCTTCCACGACGAGGACACCGCCCGCCTGCTCACCGACAAGGTGCGCCAGCGGCGACGGCTCAGGGAGGCCGGCGTCGACGAGGTGCGCAGCCATCCGCTGCGCGCTCCGGCGGACTGGCCCTCGGCGGTCGCGGCGGTCGGTCTCCCCGCGATCGTGAAGCCCGTCAGAGGCGAAGGCAGCCGCAACACCCACGCGGTGCACGATGCGGCCGTGGCCCCGGCCCTGCTCGCCGAACTGTTCGCCGCGGTCCCCACGCCCCCCGGCCGCGAAGCGCCGCTCGTCGTCGAGGAACTGCTGGTGGGCAGGCCCGGTCTGCCGTCCGGTGACTACGTGTCCGTCGAGAGCCTGTGCGGCCCCGACGGCGTCGACCACTTGGCGCTGACCGGTAAGTTCCCGCTGGCGCACCCCTTCCGGGAGCCGGGCCAGTACTGGCCGGCCCAGACATCCGACGCGGAACGGCGGGAGATCCTCGATCTGACCACGCGCGCGCTCATGGCCCTGGGCGTGCGCACCGGCCTGACCCACACCGAGATCAAGCTGACCCCGGCGGGGCCAAGGATCATCGAGGTCAACGGGCGCGTCGGCGGGCACATCAACGAGCTGTCCCGGCGTGCCTGCGGAGTCGACCTGGTGCGGCTCGCGGGCCGGCAGGCGCTCGGCGAGGACGTCGAGGCCGGCGAACTGCGGCCGGAGCGCGTGCACTTCCAGCATCACGGGCTCGCGCCGGTCGCCCCCTGCCGGTTCGTCGCCGTCCACGGCCGGCGGGAGGTGCGGCAGTTGGACGGGATCTGCGGGTACCGCACGTTCGTGCGGCCCGGCGACGAGCTGCCCGGCGGGGTGATGACCCACGAGATGGACATCCTGTGGGGCGCCTGCGACGACCACGCCGCGATGACCGCCGTGATCGCGAAGGCCCTGGCGGTTCTCACCTACGAATTCGAGGACGCGGACGGCATCCGCCGGGTTCCCGCCGCGTCCCTGCTGGCCTGACCCGGTTCACGAACCCCTGCGCAGGAAGGACAGGAAGGAACATGGCTGCACCCACGACGGTCACCCGGTCGGCAGAGAGCCTGGTGACCGAGCTCTTCTCCATCATCGACGCGGCACGCTGGGACGACCTCGGCCGTGTCTTCGCCGAGGACTGCGTGTACGACCGCCCCGGCTACGAGCCGCTGCGCGGCCTGGCCCGGATCGAGCGTTTCTATCGCCTCGAACGCGTCGTCGCCTCCGGGTGCCATCATGTGCTGCACATCGTCAGTGATCTGGAAGCCGCCGCCTGCTGGGGCAGGTTCACCGGTACGAGCCGGTCCGGTGCAGCCCTGGACGAGCAGTTCGCGGACACCTACACCGTCCGCGACGGCCGGATCGTCGGCCGTCGTACCTACTTCTTCCGGCCGGCGATCTGATGGCCACCGAGACGGGACGCGGCGCGGTCGCGGCCGTGGTCGATCCCCGTACGGGACGGCGCATCGGTGAGGTCCCGCTGCTGGCCGCGGCGGACGTGCCCCGGATCGCGCGCAGGGCCGCGCAGGCGTCGCCGGACTGGGCGGGCAGGGCGGTGGAGCACCGGGCCCGCAAGATCCGGGACCTCGCCGACGCCCTGGACCGCCGACTGCCCGAGCTCGCGCCCCGGTTCAGCCAGGAGCACGGCAAGACGCCGGCCGAGGCCCTGGCGGAGCTCCGGCGCGCCGTGGAGACCCTTCGGTGGAGCGCCGACGCCGCTGTCGAGGTCACCAGGCCCACCGCGCTGCCCGAACGCGCCGGGATCGTGCGTGAGGTCGTGGTGGACCCGGCCGGCCCGGTACTGGCGATCGTGCCGTGGAACTTCCCCGCCGTGGTACTCGCCCGCAAGCTCGGCCCCGCCCTCGCCATGGGCTGCTCCGTCGTCGTCAAGGGGCCCGAGGAGACCCCCTGCGTCCCCGCCGCGGTGGCTCGGGCGGCGGCCGAGGCCGGGCTGCCCGACGGTCTGGTCCAGGTGGTGCACGCGGCGCCGGCCGAGGCCGAGGCGCTGGTGCGCCGCCCGGAGTTCCGGCGCGTCTCCTTCACCGGCTCCACCGGCGTCGGCCGCCAGGTGGCTGCCGCCGCGGCGCAGCAGCTCACTCCGTGTGTTCTCGAACTGGGCGGGCACGCACCGGTGATCGTGACCGAGGACGCGGATGTCGAGTCCGCCGTGGACGCCCTCACGGTCGCCAAGTTCGGCTCGGCCGGCCAGAGTTGCGGCGCCCCGAGCCGCTTCATCGTGCACGAACGGGTCGTCGATGCCTTCGTACGACGCCTGGTGCTCGGCGCGCCCGCACCGGACAGCGAGCCGGGCGGCACGATGGGGCCGTTGAACAGCGCGCGCCGCCGCGCGGCCGTGCACGCCCTGGTCGAGGACGCCGTACGCTGCGGCGCACGCCTGGTGCTCGGAGGGCGCGTCCCCGAGACAGCAGGCTTCCACTACCCGGCCACGGTGCTGAGTGACGTGCCGCCGCAGGCGCGGATCCTGCACGAGGAGCCGTTCGGGCCGGTCGCGCCGGTCCTGCCCTACCGCGACGACGCGGAAGCCGTCGCGCTGGCCGACAGCACCGCGTACGCGCTGTCCGCGTACGTCTACGGCGAGACCGCCCATGCGCGTGAGCTGGCCCGGCGACTCGACGCCGGGAGCGTGGGCGTCAACTGCTCCCCGGGGGCCGCTCCCGACGCGCCCCTGGGCGGACGCGGCGCGAGCGGGTACGGCTACGAAGGCGGCGTGCAAGGGCTGCTGTCCTTCGGGGCGTTGAAGCTGGTGCAGCACGCGGCCCGGTCCACGGGCGATGCCCCGGAGGGGGAGCGGGCCTGCCTCCCCGGGCCCGGAGTCAGTCGCTGAGGAAGGCTTCGATCACGTCGCGGAAGCACTCCGGTTCATCGAGCCACGGATGGTGGCCGGCGCCGGGAACGGTCTCGAGCCTGCCGTACCGGTACAGCTTGGCGGTCAGCGCGGCCGGCCGGGTGCCGGCGACGCAGTCCTCGGCGCCTGCCAGCACCAGCACCGGGACTGCCACCGACCGCAGGAACCTCAACCGCTCCTCGGCCGCGTGCTCGGCGGGGTTCCCTCGGTAGAAGGCCTCGTAGAGCCAGGAGGGCGGCCGGACACGGTCGGCTTCATGGTGAGCACGGGTCTTCTCCGTCCACCTGCCGTACAGAAAGGGCGCCGATCGCCGTTGCGCCTCTTCGGCCGAGGCGCCCGAGACGCCGGTGGCCAACAGCTCCGCGGCCGCGGCGGCGGGGCGATACCACGGCTCGTCTGCGCGCCGCGCCCGAAGGGCGGCGACCTCGGTCGGGTCGACCTCCCGCCCGATGCGGCCGGCGGGCGCGACCAGTACCAGACGGCGCACCCCGTCCGCGAACGAGGCTGCGTAGTGCTGGGCGGTCAGGGCACCTGCAGAGTGCGCCAGTACGTCCACGGGCCCGGCTCCCAGGTGACGACGCAGCGCCTCCAGATCGTGGACCTGTTCGGTGTAGGCGCAGCCGGACCGGTCGGCCGGCACGTCCGAGGCACCCGCCGCGCGTGAGTCCACCAGAACGAGCGTCCTGTGCCGGTCGAGCCCGCCCAGGTTCCCCAGGCTCCGCACGTCCGTCCCCGGCCCACCGGCGAGGCACATCAGCGGCGGTCCCTGCCCGAGCGAGCGATACGCGATCTTCGTCCCGTCACGTGCCACGACGTACGGCATCCCTGTGCTCCTCCGAGTAGCTTCGAGACGGCATCCTTCCCAGATCCTCACGATGCACTGATCTCACTGCCCTGCGTGCCATCTCTCCCCTCCCGGGGGCAAGGCGCCGCCGGGCAGTGGTCCGCGTGATCTCGCCGCCAGGGGATGAGCCGGACACCCGCCGGGGCGGCACCGGGGATGCAGTGGGGGATCCCCGTGCCGGTGCCGATGGTGGGCCGCCGGGTGACGCCACCCGGCGGCCGGCCGGGCGCGTGAGCAGGTGTCTCAGCCGGGAAAGCGGCCCGTCGAGCGCAGCTGCCAGCGGCGTTCGGCGTAGGCGAGGTCGTCGCGCCACAGTCGGCCCGCCGCCCGGGCCACCAGCGGGCGCAGGAGCGGTGCCGCCGAGCGGGCGACGGTGAAGCCCCGCCGGTCGGAGGTCGCCATCACGGCTTCGATCACCGCGGTGCGCGGACGGCCGTACCGGTCCGGTCCGAGGGGAGTGGCATGGGTCTCGACGACAGAGCCCTCGCCCTCTCCCTCGGTGATGCGCATGACGACCGTACGCGGCTCGGGAGCGGTGAAGACGGCCCGGACCGGTACGACCAGCCGCCCTGCCAGCTTGAAGGAGACGTCGACGGTGAAGCAGTCGTCGGCCCCGCTCGCGGACCCGTCGGGCACACCGGTCACGTCGAGGTCGACGAACGAGTACGGGTGGTACCACGCCCCGTGCCAGGGATCGAGACGGTTGGCCACGACGTCCTCGGGCTCGCACGTCCCCGTACCGACGTGGACGGCCGTCAGCGCAACGGTGCGTTCGGGTCGTGGCGGCACCACCGGCGCCCGCAGCGGCGGTTCCCCACCGGCCTCGTCCAGCCGCACCCAGGTGAGGACGCCGTCGTCGTGCACCGGGAAGGGGGCCCAGCCCGCGTACGGGGTGCCTTCGAGTGCGAGTCCGTGCCAGTGGCACACCAGCGTGCCGCAGCGCACGGGGCTGTCCCGCAGAGGGGCTCCCAGATGCGGGCAGACACCGGGACCGCCCACCACCCGGCCGTCCGCGCCGCGCCAGACGACCACCTCGCGCCCCGCCACGGTGCGGGCCAGCGGACGGTCGGCGCGCAGGTCGCGGGAGGCGCCGACGACGTACCAGTTCCCGGACGGACGGGCCTGGGCGCGTTTGAGCGCCCCGGCGATCACCGCCGGCTTGGCGGCGCGCCACGTGGGCCGCTGCCGGTCCCACGGCAGGGGACGGCGGCGTACGGAGAGCGGCAGCCGACGGCGTCGGCCCGGGCCGGCGGTCACGCGACCTCCTCGGGGACGGGCCTGTGCGGAACACCGGGCGGCGCGAACCGCGGGTGGCCCGGCCCCGCTTCCGCAAGGTGCCGGCCGTGCGTGCCCGCGCGCAGCCGCGCGGAGACCACCCGGGCGAGCCCGTCGGCGGCCACCACTGCGCGCCGTCGGCGCGGCACCACCGCCCGACGGTGCAGGACCGCGTATCCGTCACGGGCGACCGCGTCCAGGATCCCGCCGTAGAGCACGAAGGCGGTACGGATGCACGGCCGTGCCACCGGGTCGAGCATCCCGATGCCCGGCGCAGCCTCGCGGTACACACCGCGCGTCAGCGCCTCGAACTCCCGCAGCGCGGCGGTGATACGGCGGTCGCCGCGGCCCGTGTCCCGGCTCCAGCGCAGCAGACCCCGGTCGACGCCGTGGCCGGCGAGCAGATCGCCGGGCAGGTAGACCCGACCGCGGTCGAGGTCCTCGCCGACGTCCCGCAGGAAGTTGCTCAACTGGAAGGCCACGCCCAGCGCGGCGGCGTGCGGTGCGGCCTCCTCACGGGGGACCACCGTGCCGAGCACCGGCAGCATCTGCAGTCCGATGACCGCGGCCGAACCGTGCATGTAGCGGCGCAGGTCGGCGTAGCTGGGATAGTCGCTCACCACCAGGTCGGAACGCATCGCCGCCATGAAGTCGTGGAAGTGCGCGTGGGCGATGGCGTAGCGGCGCGCGGTGTCGGCGAGGGCCCGCACCACAGGCTCGTCGCTGTGCCCGTGCCGCAGCCCCTCCTCCAGGCCGCGTTCGAGCTTCGCGAGAGCCGCGACACGGTGGGCGGCCGAGGAGGTGGGGTCGAGCGTGTCGACGATGTCGTCGGCCCAGCGGGCGAAGCCGTACAGGGCGTGCACGGCCGGCCTGCGCTCGATCGGCAGCAGCCGGGTGGCAAGGAAGTACGTCTTGCCGTGCCGTGCGTTGAGCGTGCGGCAGTGGTGGTACGCCTGGCGCAGCGCCGGGTCACCGATGCCCGCCGCGTCGAGTTCGCGGTCGGTCATGCCGAGGTCTCCTTGACGGGGAAGGGTGAGGTGGACACGGGCGCCCGGTACGGCGAGTCCGGCCCCGCGCGGCCCGGGCGGCGCCGGGGGCGGCCGGTGACCCGGGCGGCGGCCAGCTTCCCCGACAGCAGGACGGTCGGCACGCCCACGCCCGGTGTCGTGCCGCAGCCGGCGAGCACGGCGTTGTCGGTGCCCCGCACGACGTTGCGGGGGCGGAACGGCCCGGTCTGCGAGAGCGTGTGGGCCGCGGAGAACGGGGTGCCCGCGGCGTGCCCCTCGGCCTGCCAGGAAGCGGGCGTGACGAGGGCCTCCTCGTTGATGGCGGCCTCGAAGCCGTCGAGGCCGCGCCGCTCCAACTCCCTCAGGAGCGTGGCCCGGTAGCGCGGGCCGAGGTCACCCCAGGTGGCGGCTGCGGGTCCGATGTCGGTGTTGGGGCAGGGCGCCAGGACGTAGTGCAGATGGTGGCCCGGGGGAGCGAGACCGGGGTCGGTGGCGGTGGGCCGGGTGATGAGCAGCGAGGGATCGCTCATCAGCCGCCCCTGCCGGGTGAGCTCGTCGAAGGTGCCTTCCCAGGCCGCGCCGAACGAGAGCGTGTGGTGGGCCAGTTGAGGCCAGGTCCGGTCCGTCCCCGCGTGCAGCACCACGGCGGACGGCGAGTGCCGCAGCCGCAGCGGTCGGCGCGGGCGCCGGCCCAGGAGCCGGTAGGCGACGGGCAGGTCGGGCGTGAGGACCACCGCGTCGCAGGGGATGCGGCCCTGCTCGGTGACCACGGCGGTGACCCGCTGCCCGGAACGTTCCAGGCGGGTCACCCGCTCCGCGAACCGCAGTTCGGCGCCCGCGTCCGCGGCGGCGTCCGCCATGGCCCGCGGCAGCGCGTGCATGCCGCCCTTCGGGAAGTACACGCCGGCGACGGTGTCCATGTAGGCGATGACGGCGTACGCGGCCAGGGCCCGGGCCGGCGGCACCCCGGCGTACAGGGCCTGGAAGGAGAAGACCCGACGCAGCCGCTCGTCGCGCAGGAAGCGGCCGATACGGGCGTCCAGCCGGCCGAAGCCACCGAGTGCGGCCAGCCGGGCGAGGTCCCCGTGGAGCAGGCTCAGCGGGGAGTCGAAGTCGGCGTCGATGAAGCTGCGCATCTGCACCCGGTAGAGCCGGCGCAGCCAGTCGCGCAGCCGCAGGTAGCCCGCCGCCTCGTCGGGTCCGGCGAAGCGCTCGACCTCCGCGGCCATGGCCTCCGCGTCGGTGTGCACGTCGAGTGTGCTGCCGTCCGCGAAGCAGGCCCGGTAGGCCGGACGCAGGGCGATCAGCTCCACACGTTCGGCGAGACTGTCGCCCACCGCGGCGAAGGCCTCGTCGGCGAGTTCGGGCATGGTCAGCACCGTCGGGCCGGTGTCGATCCGGTAGCCGCCGAGGTCCAGACGTCCGGCGCGGCCGCCGGGGAGCGGATCACGCTCGACGACGGTGACACGACGTCCCGCCCCCAGCAGATGCAGAGCGGCCGAAAGGCCGGCGAGTCCCGCTCCCACGACCACCACATGGTCGGTCCGTCCGGGCACCGCGGCGCTCATCGCACACGCTCCTCGGCAGTGGCGGCGGCAGCGCCGATGGTGGCGGCCCGGCTCCCGGCCTCCGTGCCCTCGGCAGTGGCCCCGGCGGTGGCGGCGCCGATGGTGGTGGCCAGACTCCCGGCCCCCCTGCCTACGGCAGCGGTCCCGCCGGCCGCCGCGCCCAGCAGCAGGCGCAGACGCGCCCCGCCCTCCCGGTCGAGGAGAGCACCGTCGAGATGCTGCAGCCCTTGCGCGACCAGACGGTCGATCCTGGTCTCGACCGTCGCCCTGGCTCCCGTACGCTCCAGCACGCCACGCACGTCACCGAGATCCGCCTCGGTCAACTCCGGGTCCCCGAGTGACCGTTCGAGCACCGCGAGCGCACCGCGGTCGCCGGCCGCCTCGGCCCGGGCCCGGGCCAGCGCGATCAGATACGTCGGCTTGCCCTCGCGGACGTCCCCGCCGCACACCTTGCCGGTCTGCCCGGGGTCGCCGTAGACGTCGTTGAGGTCGTCGCGCAACTGGAACGCCATGCCGACGCAGCGGCCCGCCGAGCACAGGGCTCGCGTCGTGGCGTCGTCCGCGCCGGCCAGGGCGGCGCCGAACGCCAGGGGCCGGGCGACCGAGTACAGGGCGCTCTTCAGGCAGGCGGTGCGCAGCGCCCGCGGCAGCGAGGGCGACCCGGTGAGCTGGGCCTGTACGTCGAGGTACTGACCGGCCACCATCTCCGTGCGCATGTCGCTCCACAGCCGCCGCACGACCGTCGCCGTCCGCGGCCCGAGCGGCGTCTCGGCCACCAGGTCGTCCGCCCACGCGAGCGCCAGGTCACCGGCAAGGATCCCGGCCGCCTCCCCGAAGCGCGCGGCGCGCCCGGCGGGGGCGCGGCCCTCGTACCGGGATCGCACCTGGGTGTGCAGGGCGGGCCTGCCCCTGCGCACGGCCGAGCCGTCCATGACGTCGTCGTGCGCCAGGGCGCAGGTCTGCAGCAGTTCCAGGGCCGCGCCGATCCGCAGCGCGGCGGCGGCCGACCCGTTGCCGCCGCCGCAGGCTCGCAGGGACCACCACAGCAGCTGCGGACGGACGCGTTTGCCGCCCGCCTGGGTGAAGCGTGCGACCCGGCCGGCCAGATCCTCGGCGAACAGCGGATCCAGGGCACCGGCGCGGGCGACACGATCGGCCAGGATTTGCTGGAGGACCGCGGCCACGGCGGCCGGCACGTCCGCGTCGACCGCCCGTGCGTCGCCCGCGTCGACCGGCACGAGGAGGGCCGTGGCGTCCGGCGTGTCCTGCGACACCCCGGCGGCACCCACCCGGCCGCCTCCCGCCACGGAGACCAGACGCGGGGCGGGCGGCGGTACGGCCGCGTGGTGATCCTTCGCCGGTGTGGGGCCCATCCCGTTCCTCTCGTACGTGTCGTCGTGCAGCGGATCGCTCCCTCACCGACGTCCTTCGGCCCGTGTGCGGCGGACGGATGCGGCGTGATCCGGATTCCCGGAAAACGGTTGGTGCCTGCGCGGGATCCGCCGGACGGCGGCACCGTCTCGGCGCGTACGGGTGACTGCATCCGCCGGGGCCCGCACACGGGAAGACCGGAGACGAACACCCGGACGCAGGACGAAGGGAGCAGCCGTGCTGGAGGCGGACGTGGCCGTCGTGGGGGCGGGCGCCGCCGGACTGTCCCTCGCTCACCGCCTGTCCGGACACGTGTCCGGGATGCGCACCCCGTCGGTGGTGCTGGTCGAGGCGCCACCGGGGCCGCTCCGTCCGCCGCGCCGCACATGGTGCTTCTGGGAGCCGGGCCGTGGCCGCTTCGACGCGGCGGTGACGGCCGACTGGGGCCGGCTGCGGGTGCGCCCTCGAACCGGCGCCCCCATCGAAGGGGACATCGCGCCCCTGCGGTACAAGATGATCCGCTCGGACGACTTCGAGCAGCTCGTGACGCGGCACCTGCGGCGCAGTCCGAACGTGCGGCGCGTGCAGGCCACCGTCGAGGCCGTGGAGGAGGTCCGCCGGGGAGCGCACGTCCATCTGCACGACCCCGGCGGCGGGCACCGGGTCCTGGCCGCGCGCTGGGTCTTCGACTCCCGGCCCCTCGGCAGCCTGCCGGCCGCCCGCACGACCCTGCTCCAGCACTTCCACGGCTGGTTCGTCCGCACGTCCCGGCCGGCCTTCGAACCCGGCACCGCGGACCTCATGGACTTCCGTACCGCGCAGCCCGCCGACGGCCTGTCCTTCGGGTACGTCCTGCCGGTCGGGACGCACGAGGCCCTCGTGGAGTACACCGAGTTCTCAACGAGGCTGCGCACGGCCGACGGCTACGAGGAGGCCGTACGGCACTACGCCGACGACGTCCTGCGGGTCGGCGAGCGGCACATCACCGCGACCGAGACCGGAGTCATCCCGATGACGGACGCCCCGATGCCGCGACGGGTCGGGGCATCGGTCTTCCGTATCGGCGCCGCGGGCGGCGCCACCAGGCCCGCCACCGGCTACACCTTCGCCGGCATCCAGCGGCAGACCCGGGCCGTCGCCGCGGCGCTGCGCCAGGGACGGCGCCCGGTGCCGCCGCCCGCCCACTCGGCGCGCTCCCGTGCCATGGACGCCGTCCTGCTGCGCGCCCTCGACAGCGGCCGGGCCGACGGACCCGCGCTGTTGAGCGGGCTGTTCGGCCAGGTCCCCATGGAACGGATCCTGCGCTTCCTCGACGGACGCACCAGCCTGCCCGAGGACCTCCGGATCGGCCTGCGCACCCCCATCGCCCCGATGCTCCGCTCCGCCGTGGAACTGCCCCGCCTGCCCCGCCGCCCCTTCGAGTGAGCCGCCCGGCCCCGACCACCTGGAGACCGCATGACCCTGCTGCGCGACGAGGACCTCGCCGCCGCGTTCGACCACGCCGCCCGCGGCTACGACACCCTGGTGGCCGCCAACCCCGGCTACCACGCGCACCTGCGGCGCTCGGCACGCAGGCTCGGCCTGCCCGGCCGGGGCGAGGGGCTGCGCCTGCTGGACCTCGGCTGCGGAACGGGCGCGTCCACCGCCGCGCTTCGCTCGGTCCTGCCGGGCGCGGCCGTCACGGCCGTGGACGCCTCCGCGGGCATGCTGCGACGGGCCGCGCTCAAGCCCTGGGCGGACGGGGTGACCTTCGTCCACACCCCCGTCGAACGCCTCACCCCGGCAGGCGTCGGCGGACCGTTCGACGCCGTCTTCGCCGCGTACCTCTTCCGCAACGTGTCCGACCCCGACGCCGTACTCGCCCTCGCGCGCGACCTGCTCAAGCCCGGCGGACGGCTCGGCGTGCACGAGTACACCCTCAGCGGCCGCCGCGTCGACCGGGTGGTGTGGACGGCCGTCTGCCGGGGGATCGTCCAGCCGGCGGCGACCGTGCTCGGCGACGGCGAGCTGTACCGCCACCTGTGGCGCAGCGTGGTCGGGTTCGACACCGCCGACCGCTTCGCCCGGCGTGTGCGAGCGGCCGGCTTCGAGCGCGTCCGGTCCCTGCCGCTGCCGGGCTGGCAGACCGGCATCACCCACACCTTCGTCGCCCGTCGCGCGGAGACCGTACGATGACCGCCCCACGCCGCGCGGACGGCGCCCGCCGGGGCCGGGACCGCCGGGCATGTGTGCTGCCGGCGCCCGCGGGCGCGGAGCGCGTCGACGGCCCCCCGCCCAGCACCGCGGTCATCGGCGGCGGCATCGCCGGGCTGGCCGCGGCGACCGCCCTGGCCGAACGCGGCGTCGCCGTGACGCTGTACGAGCGGCAGCCCTACCTCGGCGGACGCGTCGGCGGCTGGCCGACCGCACTGCGGGACGGCACCACGGTGACCATGAGCCGCGGCTTCCACGCCTTCTTCCGCCAGTACTACAACCTGCGGGGCCTGCTGCGCCGGACCGATCCGGGGCTGGAGCGGCTCACGGGTCTGCCGGACTACCCGCTGCTCCACGGCAGCGGACTGCGCGACAGCTTCCGGCACGTCCCGCGCACCCCGCCGCTGAGCGCCCTCGGTTTCGTCGCCCTGAGCCCCTCCTTCGGCCTGCGGGACCTTCGCGCGCTGGACCCGGTCGCGGCCCTGCCGCTGCTCGACGTCCGCGTCCCCGAGGTGTACGCACGCCTCGACTCCACCAGCGCCCACGACCTCCTCGAAGCGGTCCGATTCCCCGCCCGGGCCCGCCATCTGGCGTTCGAGGTCTTCTCCCGCAGCTTCTTCGCGGACCCGCGGCAGCTGTCGGCGGCGGAGATGGCCCTGATGTTCCACATCTACTTCCTCGGCTCGGCCGAAGGACTGCTGTTCGACGTGCCCGCAGCCCCCTTCCCGGCCGCCCTGTGGAACCCGCTGGCCGAATACCTGGGCTCGCACGGCGCCGACGTCCGCGTCCGCACCGCCGTCGAGCGGATCACCCCGCGGGGCGACGGCGGCTTCGAGGTCGTGACCGAGCGCGACCAGCGGCGCCACGACAGCGTCGTCCTCGCCCTCGACCCCGCCGGTCTGCGTCGCCTCGTCGCGCGTTCCGGCCGGCTGGGGGACGAGGCGTGGCGCGGACGCATCGCGCGGCTGCGCAACGCCCCGCCCTTCCTGGTGACCCGACTGTGGCTGGACCGGCCCGTCGCGTCCCACCGGCCGGGCTTCCAGGGCACCAGCGGCTTCGCAAGCCTCGACAACGTCAGCGTGCTGGAGCGCTGGGAGGACGAGGCGGCCCGCTGGGCGGACCGCACGGGAGGGTCCGTCGTCGAACTGCACGCCTATGCGCTGCCGCCGGGAGCGGTCCGCGAAGTCGAGGAGAAGCGCCTCGTCGAGCAGCTGCGGTGGGTGTGCCCGGAGACGCGTACGGCCCGTGTCGTCGACGTCCGCCACGAGTGGCGCGACGACTGCCCGCTGTTCCCGGTGGGCGGCTACGCCGACCGGCCCACCGTCCGCACCCCGGACCCGCGCGTGGTGGTCGCCGGGGACGTGGTGCGTACCGACCTGCCCGTGGCGCTGATGGAACGTGCGGCGACCACGGGCTTTCTGGCCGCCAACGCCCTGCTGCAGCGGTGGGGGGTGCGCGGTCAGACCCTGTGGACGGTGCCCCGGCGCGGGCGCAGCGCGCTGCTGCGGGGGATGGCCGGGTGGGTGAGCGGGTGAACGCACCGGCGCACCGCGCCGTCCAGGAGCGGCCGATGTCATTTCAGCGGGTCGTGTCCCCAGTTCATCAAGGAGTGGCGCCAACGGGTGTCCGTCACGTCGCCTGAAGGCCGCTGGGCGAGATGGCGGCCGATGTAACCGTCGACCTTGCGCATGTGCGCGTAGTCGTCGTCCGACAGGTCGCCCTTCTTGGTCCTCAGGATCTCCACGATGCGGCGGCCGGAGGCATGCCCGGTCGACTCCCCGCCGTCCGGGTGCTGGCCGGAGCTCTGTGACTCGTCGGTCTCCAGCCACTTCTCCAGCTCGGCCGGCGTCATGTTCACCAGCTCACGGAACCGGTCCCGGATCGCTTCGCGCTCTTCGTCGTCCACTGCGCCCCACTTCCGTAGCCACCGTTTCGGTCGGTCTCTTCGCTGCTCCAGGGTGAGGGTTCCGGGTCCGCCGTGCAGCCCGACTCCGCCGTGGGAGGCGTCGGGACACTGGTCGCTGAACCCTTCGCCGAACGGTGTCGATTTCCCTGCATCGTTTGTGCATCGTTTTGCACGAGGAGCCGGCCGCGGGGGTCTCAGCCCACGAGTTCCGGCTCCAGGCATCGACGCAGCTGGTGCAGCCCGCGCCGGGCATGGCTCTTGACCGTGCCCAGCGGCCACCCGGTGCGCTCGGCGATCTGTGTCTGCGTCAGGTCCTCGAAGAACGCCAGCCGCAGGACCCGCTGCTGCGGTGCCGGCAGTCCGGCCAGCGCGTGCCGGACCAGTACCCGGTCCAGGGCCGCCTCCGGCCGGCCGACGGCGCCGTCGGACAGCTCCGGCGCCGAGCCGGCCGAGGCGATCAGGTCGCTGCGGCGGGTCCTGGCGGCGAGGGCGTCGGCGATCTTGCGCTTCGTGATGCCCACGATCCAGCCGCCGAGAGTGCCGCGCTCGGGCCGGAAGCCGTGGCGTCCGCGCCAGACGCCGAGGAAGACCTGCTGGGCCACGTCCTCGGCCTCCTTGGCGTCCCCGAGGGAACGCCAGGCGAGCGTGTGCACCATCGCCGACCAGCGGTGGTAGGCGGCGGCCAGGCAGGCCTCGTCGCCGGCCACCAGGCCCCGCGCCAGCTCCTCGTCGCCGTAGTCTTCCTCGGCCGGCATCCACAAGGGAGTGCGGTGCTGCGGATTCATCGGACGGCTCCTCGCTCGGACCGGATCCGCCCCGGCGCTCGGCGGTCGGTGGTTCCCGCCGCCGGTCGGATGGGGACGTCTCGGACTTCCAGGTCCCGCCATCGTGCGTGCGGTCCTCATGCTCGGACAACTCGCATCGTTTCTGCATCGATATACTGGAGGACATGGACGGATCCGCAGTGGGAAACGCTTCTCGCGGCAGCGGCACGACCGGCGGGAGCGCGAACGGCAGGAACGGCGGCAAGGGTGCGGGCGGCCGTCCCGCGCCCGCCGCCCCGGTCCCCGAGGCGCCGCTGGCCACCGGGGCCGTGGCTCGCCGGATCGGGGTGTCGCCCACCACCCTGCGTTCCTGGGACCGCCGCTACGGCATCGGCCCCGCAGGTCAGGGCGGCGGCAGGCACCGGCGATGGAGCCCGCACGACGTGGCGGTCCTGGAGACGATGTGCCGGCTCACCTCGGCCGGTGTCCCGCCCGCCGAGGCCGCCCGGGTGGCCAAGCAGGGCGGCTCCGCGCTCCCGGCCGGGGCTCCCGCGCCCGGGGCTCCCGCACCCGGGAACCCCTCGCCCGAGGCACCCGAGGACCGCCCCGGACCGTCGCACGCCCGGCCGCCGGGCCCCTCGGCCCCACCCGCCGCCGCCCCGGCAGGAGGTCGTTCACACGCGGCCGGCGCCCTGCCGTTGGGGGACGTGCGTCAGGAGTGCCGGGGGCTGGCACGCGCCGCCGTACGGCTCGACGCGCCCGCGGTGGAGGACCAGCTCGCCGCCGCCGTCGACCGGCACGGAGTGGTGGTGGCGTGGCAGGAGGTGATGGTGCCGACGCTGCACGCGGTGGGCCGCAAGTGGGCGTCGTCCGGGGACCGTTACGTCGAGGTCGAGCACCTGCTGTCGTGGCACGTCTCGTCCGTGCTGCGGCGCTGCACACGGTCTGTGGCCCGGCAGGGGGACGGCTCCGGACCGGTCGTCCTGGCCTGTGTCCCCGGTGAGCAGCACACGCTTCCCCTGGAGGCCCTGAACGCGGCGCTTTGCGAACAGGGCGTCTCCACGCGCATGTTCGGCGCGGCCGTACCCGTCGAGGCGCTCACCGCGGCGGTGCGGCGCATCGGGCCGGCGGCCGTGGTCCTGTGGGCGCAGGCCCGGTCCACGGCGAGCCTGCCCCTGGCCCGGCATGTCGCCGCCGCCCAGTGGGGCGTTCGAGGGGCCCGCAGTCAGCCCTTGGTACTCCTCGGGGGCAACGGGTGGGCCGGGCGCTCCGCCGCCGGGATGCTCAGGCCGTCCAGCCTGCGCGACGCGCTGGACGTCCTCGCCGACGCCGGTCGGCTTCAGGGGGCCGTCGAGTAGGCGGGTCCGCCGACCGGGCGGGGTGACCGGGCAGGCCGGGTGAACCGGGGCGCGGGCGCATCCGCGGGGCGCGCGGAGGGGGAATCGAACGGTGACGGGTGCGCCGCGGCGCACGAGCGAGGGCCACCGGCACGCCCGGTGTGCGACAGCGAGGGAGAACGCCGTGTCCGGGTCCCGGGCGAGCACCGACGTGATCGTGATCGGCGCGGGGGTGGCCGGCCTGGCCTGCGCGCAGGACCTGCTCGCGGCCGGGCTGGGCGTGCGTGTGCTGGAGGCGTCCGACGGGGTGGGCGGGCGCATGCGCTCCGACCACGTGGACGGCTTCGTGATCGACCGCGGCTTCCAGGTGTTCAACACCTCCTATCCGCAGCTCCGCCGCCGTTTGCGGCTGCGGGATCTGAGGCTGCGGCCGTTCACCCCGGGCTTCCTGGTCCATGGCGACCACGGGCGCCTGCGTTTCAGCGACCCCACGCGACGCCCGAGTGCCTTGCCCGATCTGGTGCCGGGCCGTCTCGCCGGCCCCCGCGATCTGATGGCCCTCGGCGTCCTGTCGGCGCGGGACATGCTCGCTCCGGTGCGCCTGGTGAAGCGCTCGCAGGACCGCGCCACCCGCACCGCACTGGCGGACGCCGGGCTCTCCGAGGAGTTCGTCGAGGCCGTGCTCCGGCCGTTCCTGTCGGGGGTGTTCCTGGAGGACGAACTGGAGACGTCCAGCCGTTTCTTCCACCTGGTCTGGCGCAGCATGCTGCGCGGCACGCTCTGTCTGCCCGCCGCCGGGATCGGGGCGGTGCCCGCAGCCCTCGCCGCAGGGCTGCCCACCGGCACCGTGAGCCTTCAGACACCGGTGACCTCGCTGACGGACGACGCGGTGGCCACGGCGGCCGGTCAGGAACTCGCCGCGCGTGCCGTGGTGGTGGCGACGGGTCCCGAAGCGGCGGCCACTCTCCTGCCCGGACTGGACGTGCCTGCCTACCGGACGGTGACCAGCTACTACCACGTCGCCCCGCGCTCCCCGCTCGGCGAGCCGACGCTCCTCGTGGACACACGGCTGCGCTTCCTCAACACCTGTGTCCTCAGCGAGGTGGTCCCCGGCTACGCACCCTCCGGCGCGGCGCTCGTCTGCACATCCGTGCTCGGCGCGGACGCCGACGGCCGGGAGCACGCCGTGCGCGCGGCACTGGCCGAGGCCTACCGCGCCGCAACCGGCGACTGGGACCTGCTGGCCGTGCGTACCGTGGCCGCGGCCCTGCCCGTCATGCGGCCGCCCCAGCCGCTGAGCCGCACCTCCCGCTTCGCGAGCCGCCGCTACGTATGCGGGGACCATCGGGCCACCGGCTCGGCGCAGGGCGCGATGGCCTCCGGGGCCCGGGCGGCACGTGAGGTCCTGCGCGACCTGGGCCGGTAGCCGCGGTGACGGCCGGTCAGGCGCGCTCGCGGGCCTCGCGGAACCGCCGCAGGCCGGCCGCGAGGCCGACGATCGGTTCGGGGTAGTCGATCTCCGCGCGGTCCAGGCCGGTCAGCCTCCACGGTTCGTGCACCGCGGGGACGTCCAGACCCGCGAGTTCGGGCACCCAGCGCCGGACGTAGCCGCCGTCGGAGTCGTACCGTTTGGCCTGGATGAGGGGGTTGAGGACCCGGTTGGGCCGGGTGTCGGTTCCGGTTCCCGCGACCCACTGCCAGTTGAGCTGGTTGTTCGCCAGATCCCCGTCGACCAACAGGTCCAGGAAGTGGCGGGCGCCGACCCGCCAGTCGACGTACAGGGTCTTGGTCAGGAAGCTCGCGGTCAGCAGTCGGGCACGGTTGTGCATCCATCCCTCGTGACGCAGTTGACGCATCGCCGCGTCGATCACGGGGTAGCCCGTACGGCCCTCCTTCCAGGCCGCCACGTCCGCCTCGGCCTCCTGTTCCGACCGCCAGTGGTCGCCCCGCGTGCGGTAGTCGCGGTGGGCGGCGTCCGGCCGGGCCGCCAGGACCTGGCGGTGGAAGTCACGCCAGGCCACCTGCCGTACGAACGCCTCGGCTCCGGGCCCCCCGGTCGCGCGCGCCCGGTGCACCACCTCGACGGGGGAGAGGGTCCCGAAGTGCAGGTGGGGTGAGAGACGGGACGTGGCGTCCGCGGCCAGGTCGTCGTGCCGGTCCTCGTACGCGGTGACGCCCCCGCGCAGCCAGTGCGACAGCCGCCTGCGGCCCGCCGTCTCACCGCCCGGGGCCAGGCCCTCCGACAGACCCCGCAGGTCCGCGCGGGAGGGCAGCGGCTCGGAGGTCACCGCGTCCGGGACCCGAACCACGCGCGGCGCGCCGAGGACGCCGCGCAGGTGCTGCGCCGACCACTGGCGGAAGTACGGCGTGAAGACGGCGAAGTGGTCCGAGGAGGCCGGCGTCACGCCACCCGGTGCCACCGCAGTGGTCACCGTGTCGTGGACGTGCAGGCGGCACCCCTGTGCTTCGAGCGCCCGCCGCAGTCGCCGTTCACGGCGGTGGGCGTGCGCGCTGGCCTCGGACGCCATGTGCACCTCGTCGGCGTCCGCCTCGGTCACCACCCGGCACACCTGCTCGACGAGATCACCGGAGCGGACGATCAGCCGCCCGCCCCGCTCCCGCAGTGCCCCGTCCAGGTCACGCAGGCAGTCGGCGAGGAACGCCAGCCGGTTGGGAACGGCGAAACCGGCGGCGTCCACGGCACGGTCCCGGACGAACAGGGGCACGATCTGCCCGTTGCCGTCGCCCGCGGCCCGCAGCGGCGGATGGTCGTGCAACCGCAGGTCGGAGGTGAACAGGACGACTGAGACGTTCATGGCGCGCACTCCAGGAGGAGACGAGAAAGCGAGCGGTCGCGGCAGGAAGGAGCGCCGGCGGACGGGCCGCGCTCCCCGTGCTCATTGCTTCCACCGGTCGATCACTACTTCCACCGGCCGCGCCGTCTCGGATGCGGCGGCTTCTATAGGCTGCTCGCGTGGCAGGAAGAGAAGGACCCGAGCGCAGGGCGGGGGAGACGGCGGCCGGGCGGGTGGTGCCCGAGCGGGGGCGCGCGGGCGGTGACCTCCAGGACTTCGCCGTGCAACTGCGCCGTATGAACGGCGAGATCAACCGCCTCGTGCACGGCTTCGCGGGCGACCACGGCCTGCACGCCACCGACGTCCAGGCGCTCGCGGCGATCCTGGACGCCGAGGAGCCCATGACGCCGAGTCGCCTCAGGCAGCACCTCGGGCTCACCTCGGGCGCGGTCAGCGCGTGCGTCGACCGGCTGGAGCGCGCCGGACACATCCGCCGGGTCCGGGAGAGCGCCGACCGCAGGGTCGTGCACCTGCACTACGCGGCCGACGCCAGGTCGGCGGCCCGCACATACTTCCGCCCGCTGGCACAGGCGACCCAGGCGGCGCGTGAGCGCTTCACCGAGGACGAACTGGCGACCGTGCTGCGCTTCCTGGCCGCGATGAACGAGGAGATGGGCCGGCTCAGGCCCTGATCGGCGGAGCGCCGTCGGATGCATCCGCCGGCGGCGCCGCGGCGGAGGCATCGGTGCCCATGAGGACCGGCCGAAGGCTGTTAGCTCGATGATTGAGATACTTTATTGTCGAGCTACATGCCTCTTCCCTCCTCCCGCACCTCACCTCGCAACCGGAGAACGATGTCCCTCACCGCACGGCGGGCCCGCCGGCTCGTCCCCGTCCTCCTGCTCATCGCCTGGCTCGGCATCGGCGGAGCCCTCGGGCCCTTCGCCGGCCGGCTCGGCGAGGTCGCCACCAACGACCAGGCCGCCTTCCTGCCGCGCAGCGCGGAGTCCACCGAGGTCGTCGAGGCACAGCGGGCGTTCCGGCAGAAGGAGACACTGCCCGCCGTCGTTGTCTGGACCGACGAGAACGGGGCCGCGGTGACCGACCGCCGGGACGCCGCCGCACGCGCGCTGGCCTCCCTCGCCAACGCCCCCGCAGTGGCGGGCCGGATCTCACCGGCGGTCCCCTCCGAGGACGGCGAGGCCCTGCAGGGCGTCATACCCCTGCGCCCGAACCTCGGCGAGGACCTGCCCGGCGCGCTGGAGAGCATCCGCACGACCGCCGAGAGCGTCCCCGGCACCACGGTCGTGCTGGCCGGCCCCGCCGCGAGCCAGGCAGACCTGTCCGACGCCTTCGCCGGCATCGACGGACTGCTCCTGACCGTCGCCCTGGTGACGGTCCTGGCCATCCTCCTGCTCGTCTACCGCAGCGTGCTGCTGCCCTTCCTGATCATCCTCGGTGCGGTCTTCTCCCTGGGTCTGGCCTGCGCCGTCGTCTACGCGCTCGCCGACCGCGACGTGGTCCGCGTCGACGGCCAGGTGCAGGGGATCCTGTCCATCCTGGTGATCGGCGCGGCCACCGACTACGCCCTGCTGCTCAGCGCCCGCTTCCGGGAGGAACTGGCCCGGCACGACGACCGGTTCGCCGCCGCCCGGGCCGCGCTGCGGCAGTCCTGGGGCGCCATCGTGGCCAGCGGGGCGACCGTCGCCGCGGGCCTGCTGGCCCTGCTGCTCAGCGACCTGACCAACAACCGGGCCCTCGGACCGGTGGGGGCCATCGGCATCGCCGCAGCCGTGGTCGGCTCGCTCACCTTCCTGCCCGCCGCCCTCGTACTGCTCGGCCCCGCCGCCTACTGGCCCGCCAAGCCCCCGTCCGCTGAGGGCCGTGCCGGCGGCAGCGGCGTCTGGCGCCGGGTCGCGGCCCTCGTCGACCGGGCACCGCGCACGGTGTGGGCGGTCTCGCTCGCCGGGCTGCTGGCCTGCGCCGCCTTCGCACCGACCCTCACCCCCAGGGGCGTCCCGCTCGACGAGACCTTCGTCAACGACGCACCCTCGGTGTCCGCCCAGCGCACCCTCGCCGAGCACTTCCCGGGCGGCTCCGGCAACCCGACCGTGGTCGTCGCCGACGCCGACCGCCTGGACCGGGTCGTCACCACGGCCCGTACGACCGACGGCGTCGCCTCGGCCGTCGCGGTGAGCGCCTCCGGACGACCCGGCGGCACCCCGCTGATCGTCGACGGCCGCGTCCGCGTCGACGTCACCCTGCGCGCGGCCGCCGACAGCGACGCGGCCAAGGACACCGTCGAGCGGCTGCGCGGCGCCCTGCACGCGGTACCCGGCGCCGACGCCCTCGTCGGCGGCTACACCGCCCAGCAGTACGACACGCTGCGCACCGCCGAACGGGACCGCACCCTCATCGTCCCCGTCGTCCTCGCCATCATCCTGCTGATCCTGACCGTGCTGCTGCGCTCGCTGCTGATGCCCGTGCTGCTGGTGGCCACCGTGGCCCTCAACTTCCTCGCCACGCTGGGCATCTCGGCGCTCGTCTTCACCCACGTGTTCGGCTTCACGGGCACGGACCCGTCCGTTCCGCTGTACGGCTTCGTGTTCCTGGTCGCCCTGGGCGTCGACTACAACATCTTCCTCATGTCCCGCGTACGGGAGGAGACCCTGCGGCACGGCCCCCGCCAGGGCGTGCTGCGCGGACTGGTCGCCACCGGCGGGGTGATCACCTCCGCCGGGGTCGTCCTGGCCGCCACCTTCGCGGCGCTCGGCGTCATCCCGCTGGCGTTCCTCGTCCAGATCGCCTTCATCGTCGCCTTCGGCGTGCTGCTCGACACGCTGGTGGTGCGCTCCCTGCTGGTGCCGGCACTGGCCCGAGATTTCGGGAGGGTGGCCTGGTGGCCGAGCGAAACCGGCCGGGCCGCCGCGACGGCCGGTGCCGACCACGCCCGGGGAAAGCGGCCGTCGCTCCTGACGTGACCGGCCACCGGAGCCGGACCGCGGCATGCTGGGCCCATGACCGGAAACATCGGCAAGGTGATCTGCGACATCACGATCTCCGTCGACGGGTACTCGGCCGGGCTCGGCCAGAGCGAGGAGCGCCCGTTCGGCGACGACGGCGGTGACGGCACGGGCGAGCGGCTGCACGCCTGGATGTTCGACACTCCCGACGAGAACCGGGCCGAGGTGGAACAGCTCGGTGCCGCCGGCGCCTTCATCATGGGGCGCAACATGTTCGGCCCGGTGCGCGGCGAGTGGGACCGGCGGTGGAACGGCTGGTGGGGCGACTTGCCGCCGTTCCACGCGCCGGTGTTCGTGCTCACCCACCACGCGCGCGAGCCGCAGCCGATGGACGGCGGCACCACGTTCGTCTTCGTCACCGACGGGATCGAGTCGGCGCTGGCACAGGCCCGCGCCGCGGCCGACGGCGGCGATGTCGGCATCCAGGGCGGCGCGACCACCATCAACCAGTACCTCGCCGCCGGCCTGGTCGACGAGCTGCGGCTGCACATCGTGCCGCTCACGCTCGGCGCCGGCACGCGGTTGTTCGATGGCGTCCCGCCGCTGAACCTGGAGCAGGTGGGATCGCGGGCGGCGAGCCTGGTCACGCACCTGACCTACCGTGTCCGGTCCTGATCCCCGGGGGTGCCGCCGCAGGTCACCGTGTCCCGGGAGGGCCGCTCACGTGCCCAGGCTCCGCAGGGTCGCCTCCACCAGACGGTTTCCCTCGGGGGCGTACCAGGAGGTGTACGACGAGAGCTCGGCGACCGCCGCGCCCAGCCACTCGGGATCGCCGAGCCGGTCCAGCGCCTTCGCCTCGGTGAGCTGGTCGAACAGGGCCTTGAGCACGATGACGTGGCCGGCCTTGTAGGTGCGCAGGTGGTGCGTGTACCGCACCTTCCACAGGTCGTACGGATTCCGGACGATGCCCTGCAGTGAGCAGCCGTCACGGCCCATGTCGGCGCCCGGCTGAGCCGCTCCCGCGAGCCCCCCGAGCGGGGTGAGCTGCCACCTCCGGTAGGCGGCACGCACCCTCAGCTCCAGGAACCGGGACCACGGAACGGTCAGCAGGGGCGCCGTCCCCCCGCGCCGGCGGTGCTCCACCCCCACCGGAGTGAGCACCACGTACAGCCCTTCCTTCCGCGTCGGATCCCCGATCACCCACTGGTCGTCGACCTTCTCCAGCGGCCCCACGTACTGAGTCATGGCTCGGGAACATATCCGACACCCGGCCGGGAAGCCCGGCGCGTCACCCCTTGGCGGCCCTGGCGGCATCCTCCTCGGTGCCCGCCCGAGCCGTCGTCAGTGCGCCGCCGGCGTTCTCCAGGTGGGCCCGGACGAACCACTGGAACTGTTCGAGGTCCCGCAGCTGTTCGATGAGCAGGTCCTCCGTCGCCGGGTCGATCTCCCCGACGACCTTGATCGCGGCTCGGACGTCCTCGATCAGACCGGTGTAGACGATGTCGAGGGCACCGAGGTGGGCGAGCGCGTCCTCGCGGCCGATCGAGTAGTCGTCCCAGGTCCGCTCGGCGACCAGCGAGCCGGGGGTGCCCTGCGCGACCCCGCCGAGCGCCGCGATGCGCTCGGCCACGTCGTCCGCCATGTCACGCACCCTGTCGACCTGCGGGTCGACCATCTGGTGCACCGCGATGAAGTGGGGTCCCACGACGTTCCAGTGGACGTGCTTGAGCGTCAGATGGAGGTCGTTGAGGGCGTGCAGCCGCAGGCGGAGGACGTCGATGAGCCGACCGGCCGCCTCGCGTTCGATGCCCGGCACCGTGTACTTGGGGGTGAGGTCCTTCGCCACGTTCGCTACTCCTTCTCCGTAGGTGAAGTCGGAGTTCAGGTGCCCTGCTTTCGCCCGCACAGACCTGTGATGTGGCTATCACCGCCCGAACGGACCACCGTCCCGCGTCACCACCGTCCCGCGTCACCACCGGCGTCGCGCTCAGGCCACCCGCACACCCACGATGCAGGTGTCGTCGTCCGTGTCGGACCTGCTGTAGGTGAGCAGACGGTCCAGCTGCTGTTCGAGCGTGGGCGGGACCTTGCGGGCAGCCGCCAGCAGCTGGGTCAGTGACTCCTCCACGGAACGGTCACGGCGCTCGATCAGACCGTCCGTGTACATCAGCAGGGTGTCGTCGACGGCCAGTTGGACCTCGTGCTCCTCGTACGTCGCCTCGGGCAGAGCGCCCAGCAGCAGGCCCTTGACCAAGGGCAGCGGCGCCGCCTCGCTGTCGCGCACCAGGACCGGCGGCAGATGGCCGGCCCTGGCCCAGCGCAGGGTGCGGCGGTCGGGGTCGTACAGGCCGCAGACCGCGGTGGCGGTGACCCCGCCCGTCAGATGGTGGGCCACCATGTTGAGCCAGGCCAGCAGCTGGGCCGGTCCGGCACCCGTCACCGCGAGGCCGCGCAGCGCGTTGCGCAGGACCACCATGCTGGTGGCCGCCTCGATGCCGTGTCCGGCGACGTCCCCCACGCACAGCAGCACCAGCCGGGACGGCAGTACGACCGCGTCGTACCAGTCGCCGCCCACGAGCTGCTGGGTCTCCGCGGGCCGGTAGCGGACGGCCACCCGCAGGCCGGGGGCCTCCAGAGGGCCCTGCTCCGGGGGCATGATCGCGTGCTGCAGCTGAAGGGCGAGCCGCGCGCGTTCGATCGCCTGCTGCTCGGTGTGCGCGAGCTGGTCGCGGGTGGCGGCGAGCGCGACCTCCGTCCAGTGGTGGGAGGAGATGTCCTGGTACGCGCCGCGTACGACGAACAGCCGGCCGTCGGAGTCGAGCTCCGGCTCGGCCACCACGCGGATGTGCCGGGTCACGCCGTCGGGCCGCTGCAGCCTGAAGGCCGTGGACGCCGGGCGGCGGTGGTGCAGCAGCGTGCGCAGGAACCTGCCGATGGCGACCGCGTCATCGGGGTGCGCGTGGGCGGGCAGGTCCTCCAACGGGATCGGAGCGTCGGCGGTGGGCCTGCCGTAGAGGTGGTAGAGCTGGACGTTCCAGGTGATCTCGCCGGTGAGGACGTTTTCCTCGAAGCCGCCGATGCGGCCGAGGCGCTGGGCGTGCTGCAGCAGGCTCGCCAGCCGTGCCGCTTCGTCCTCTATGCGCCAGATGAGCAGGACACTGCCACCGTGCCGGCTGATGTTGATGTCGGCGACCGCCGCCAGTGGGACGTCGTCCACCAGTGCCGTCAGCCGCATGCGGTGGGCGCGGAACGGCTCGCCCGTGGCGTACACCCGCTCGATCTGTTCGAACAGCTCGCTCTCGCCGGCGACCAGCGGGTACGCCTCCAGCAGCAGGGAGCCGTTGACCACGCCTCGCGGCCGACCGGTGGGGTCGAGGAAGCGGCTGTTGACGTGGTGGATGCGGAAGTCCACCAGTTCGCCGGCGGTGTCCAGGTGCGGGACGAGCACCAGCGCGGGGTCGTGGAGACCGTCGGCCAGGTCCATCAGCTCGGCGACGTCCGGCAGGACGGCCGGCCGCACCTCGTCGTCGGGGTGGCGCGCGGCGGAGGTCTCCAGCGTGTGCGCGCACAGCTCGGCCAGGGCCTCCACCTGGCGGACGATCTGCGGGGGCTGCGGTTCCAGCGGCTTCGGCCAGACGATCTCCAGCACGCCGTGGATCCGTCCGGCGGTCCCGGCGGGTACGGCGACCCGGCCGCCGTCCGGGTACTGGTGCTGGCCGACGGAGGGCAGCCCGGTCGCCGACAGACAGTCGATCCAATGGCCCGTCCGCTCGCCGAGGCCGCGACGCGCCACGGTCGCCACACCCGGCGGCACATAGCGCCAGCGCCGTGCTTCGGCGGCCGAGAACCCGGCGCTGCCCGCCAGGGTGAGCGAGCCGTCACCGTCCAGCGCCCAGATGGCCACGGCTTCCGCACCGAGCGGCCGCAGAGCGTGCTCCATCAGGGAGTCGGCCACGGCCTGGGCGTCGTGGGCGGCCAGAGCCCCGCTCTCGGCGGCCCGGAGCCGTACGGCGGAGGAGACGCTCGACGGTGCCTCGACGGCGTCGGTGGCATCCACCGTGGCCGCGAGGAAAGCCGTCGTCACCTCGGAGAGCCGGTCACGTGAAGCCTGGTTGATGACCTCGACGGCGAATTCGAGCGGTGTCATGCCCGCCTGCTCGGTCAGCTCGGCCAGTTGCCGTGCCGCCTGAGCCGGCCCGCACCCGAGCCGCTCGACCAGGATGCCCTTGGCCAGCTCGATCAGGGCCCGCCCGTCCGCCTCCGCCTGGGCCGCCCGCACCTCCCGGCGCAACCGGTCCACGGTCGCCGCGAGCCTGCCGACGGGGGAGGGGTGACCGTCCTTGTCGTGAGCCGCCACACCGTCCCCGGCCCGGTCGTCGCCCGGGCGGGCGGCGGGGACCGAGGTCGGCCGGTCGGCGGGCAGGAGTTCCCCGCCCGTGGCCGGGTCCTCGGCAGGCGGGTCGCCGGACACCGCAGCGCCGCGGCTCTCCGGCTCGGTCGGCTGATGGGGATTGCTCACAGTTGCCCTGCTTCTCGGCTCGGGCGTCCGAGAACGCCGGGCGGTCGACCGACGCGCGCGGTCGCGCGGCTGCCGTTCATACGGACAGCCAGTGCTGGACGCGGCTGATGAGGTCGTTGGTGTCGACGGGCTTGGTGACGTAGTCGTCGGCTCCGGACGCCAGGCTCTTCTCCTGGTCGCCGGGCATGGCCTTGGCGGTGACCGCGATGATCGGCAGGTTCGCGTACTGGGGCATCGCACGGATCTCCGCGGTGGCGGCGTAACCGTCCATCTCGGGCATCATCACGTCCATCAGGACCAGCGAGACCTCCTCGTGGGCGAGCAGCGTCTCGATGCCCCTGCGGCCGTTGTCCGCGTGCAGCACGCGGAAGCCGTGCAGTTCGAGCGCCCCGCTCAACGCGAAGAGGTTGCGCGCGTCGTCGTCGACCACGAGCACCGTGCGCCCGCGGAAGGCGTCGTCGACGATCTGCGTCATCGAGCGCTGCGGCTCCTCGCCGCGCACCAGGGACAACACGTCCCCCGGTTCCTCGGCGGACAGATGCAGGGTGATGCGCTCGCGCAGCTCGTCCAGGCTGGAGAGGAAGTCCAGCGGGCGGCCGTCCGCGCGGGAGCGCAGCGACTGCTCCTGCGCCAGGTCGGCGTGGTGCCCGGTGTGCACGAGCACCGGGACACTCGCCAGTGCCGAGTCGCCCTCCATGGCCTGCAGCAGACGCGCGCCCTCGTCGTCGGGCATGTCGAGTTCCAGGACCACGCAGTGGCACGGTTCGGCGGCCAGTGTGCTCGCCGCTTCCTGTGCGCCGACCGCCGTGATCACGTCGATCTGTCCGAGCGGGTCGTGCGGGTCGGTGACGATGTCGGCCACCGCACGCTCGGCGACCAGGGTGAGCAGCCCGCGGGGGCGGCCCTCCACGACGAGCAGGCGGCGCCTGCGCTGCTCGGGAGTTCTGACGGGAGCGGTCTCCGCGGAGGCCGTCGACGGGAGCTCGGGGGCGGTGGCGTGCGGCTGCTCCGTCTGGGCACCGCCTCCGGCGAGCAGGTCCTCGAAGTCCGCGCGCGTCACCGGGAGGTAGAGGGTGAAGGTGCTGCCCTGGCCCGGGGTGCTGTCGACGGTGACGGCGCCGCCGAGCAGATGGGCGATCTCCCGGGTGATCGACAGACCGAGGCCGGTCCCGCCGTACTTGCGGCTGGTCGTGCCGTCCGCCTGCTGGAACGCCCCGAAGATCGTCTCCAGCTGCTGCTGCGGGATGCCGATGCCGGTGTCCTTCACACGGAAGGCCACGACGGGGCCGCCGCGCAGGACGCCCACCGGGACCTCCCGGTCCGCGGCGGGTTCGATGCGCAGCTCCACCTGGCCCTGCTCCGTGAACTTCACCGCGTTCGACAGCAGGTTGCGCAGGATCTGCCGCAGCCGGGAGCCGTCGGTGAGCAGATCGGCGGGGGTGCCCGGCGCGGTGGCCACGGTGAAGTCCAGGCTCTTCTGTGTCGTCATCGGCCGGAACGTCGCCTCGACGTACTCCAGCAGCTGGCGCAGCGGGATGCGCTCGGGAGCGACGTCCATCTTGCCGGCCTCGACCTTCGACAGGTCGAGGATGTCGTTGATCAGCTGCAGCAGGTCCGAGCCCGCCGAGTGGATGATGCCCGCGTACTCTACCTGCTTGGGCGTGAGGTTGCGTGAGGGGTTCTGGGCCAGCAACTGGGCCAGGATCAGCAGGCTGTTGAGCGGGGTGCGCAGCTCGTGGCTCATGTTCGCCAGGAACTCCGACTTGTACTTCGAGGCCAGCGCCAGCTCCTGCGCGCGGGTCTCCAGTTCCTGCCGTGCCTGCTCGATCTGCAGGTTCTTGGCCTCGATGTCGCGGTTCTGCGAGGCCAGCAGGGAGGCCTTCTCCTCCAGTTCGGCGTTGGAACGCTGGAGTTCGTCCTGCTGGACCTGCAACTCCTCGGACCGGGCCTGGAGTTCGGCGGTGAGCCGCTGGGACTCGTCCAGCAGCTCGTCCGTGCGGGCGTTGGCCACGATGGTGTTGAGGTTGACGCCGATGGTCGGCATCAACTGGGCGAGGAAGTCCTGGTGGATCTGGGTGAAGCGGGTGACCGAGCCCAGCTCGATGACACCGAGCACCTGGTCCTCGACGACGATCGGCAGCACCGTCAGGGCGCTGGGCACGGCCTGGCCGAGACCGGAGGAGATGGTCACATAGCCCGGCGGCAGCTCCTCCACGGTGATGGCGCGGCGGTTGCGCGCGGCCTGCCCGACCAGGGAGCGCCCGACGCGGATGCGGTCGGGCCGGTCGACGTCGTCGGGATAGCCGTACGAGCCCACCAGCCGCAGCTCGGGTCCGCGCTCGGCGTCCTCGGCGAGGTAGAAGGCGCCGTACTGCGCCGAGACCAGGGGCGCGAGTTCGTCCATGACGAGCTCGGCGACGACGGGCAGGTCCCGGTGGCCCTGCATCAGCCCGGAGATCCGGGCGAGGTTGGTCTTCAGCCAGTCCTGCTCCTGGTTGGCCCGTGTGGTCTCCCGCAGGGACTCCACCATGGAGTTGATGTTGTCCTTGAGCTCGGCGACCTCGCCCGACGCCTCCACGGTGATCGAGCGGGTCAGGTCGCCCTCGGCGACGGCGCTCGCGACCTCGGCGATCGCACGGACCTGACGGGTGAGGTTCCCGGCAAGTTCGTTCACGTTCTCGGTCAGCCGCTTCCAGGTGCCCTCGACGCCCTCGACCTCCGCCTGTCCGCCGAGTCGGCCCTCGCTGCCGACCTCGCGGGCGACGCGGGTGACCTCGGCGGCGAACGACGACAGCTGGTCGACCATCGTGTTGATGGTGGTCTTCAGCTCCAGGATCTCGCCGCGCGCGTCGACATCGATCTTCTTCGACAGGTCGCCGTTGGCCACCGCCGTCGTCACCAGGGCGATGTTGCGCACCTGCCCGGTGAGGTTGTTGGCCATGGAGTTGACGTTGTCGGTGAGGTCCTTCCAGGTGCCCGCCACGTTGGGCACGTGCGCCTGGCCTCCGAGGCGTCCCTCCGTGCCCACCTCGCGGGCCACGCGGGTCACCTCGTCCGCGAACGCGGACAGCGTGTCGACCATCGTGTTGATGACGTCCGCCAGGGCCGCGACCTCGCCCTTGGCCTCGACCGTGATCTTCTGGGACAGGTCACCGCGCGCGACGGCCGTGGCCACCTTGGCGATCGAGCGGACCTGACCGGTCAGGTTCGACGCCATCACGTTGACGTTGTCCGTCAGGTCCTTCCAGGTCCCCGAGACGCCCCGGACGATCGCCTGGCCGCCCAGATTGCCCTCGGTGCCGACCTCGCGGGCCACGCGGGTGACCTCGTCGGCGAAGGCGGACAGCTGGTCGACCATCGTGTTGATGGTGGTCTTCAGCTCCAGGATCTCGCCGCGTGCGTCCACGGTGATCTTCTGGGAGAGGTCGCCCTGCGCGACGGCCGTCGCCACCTGGGCGACGTTACGGACCTGCGCGGTGAGGTTGCCCGCCATGAAGTTCACGGAGTCCGTCAGGTCCCGCCAGGTGCCCTTCACCCCCTTGACGTCGGCCTGTCCGCCGAGGCGGCCCTCGGTGCCGACCTCGCGGGCCACGCGGGTGACTTCGTCGGCGAAGGCGGAGAGCTGGTCGACCATCGTGTTGATGGTGTTCTTGAGCTGAAGGATCTCGCCGCGTGCGTCCACGGTGATCTTCTGGGAGAGGTCGCCCTGCGCGACCGCGGTCGTCACCTGGGCGATGTTTCGGACCTGGGACGTCAGGTTGCCCGCCATGAAGTTGACCGAGTCCGTCAGGTCCCGCCACACACCGCCGACGCCGGGCACCTGGGCCTGTCCGCCGAGGCGGCCTTCGCTGCCGACCTCGCGGGCGACGCGGGTGACCTCGTCGGCGAAGGCGGAGAGCTGGTCGACCATCGTGTTGACGGTCTCCTTCAGCTCCAAAATCTCGCCGCGTGCGGGCACGTCGACCTTCTGCGACAGGTCACCCTTGGCGACCGCGGTCGCCACCTGCGCGATGTCGCGCACCTGGGTGGTGAGGTTGCCCGCCATCGCGTTGACCGAGTCGGTCAGATCGGCCCAGGTGCCCGAGACGCCCGGCACCTCGGCCTGACCGCCCAGGGTGCCCTCGGTCCCGACCTCGCGCGCCACCCGTGTGACTTCCGAGGTGAACACGGACAGCTGGTCGACCATGCCGTTGAAGACCGTGGCGATGTCACCGAGCAGGCCCTCACCGTCGGCCGGCAGCCGAGTGCCGAAGTCGCCGTCGCGTACGGCGGTGAGTCCGGCCAGCAGCTGCCGCAGCTCCTGCTCGCCCGGCGACACGTCGACGACGTCGATCATCTTGCTGGTCATGCGCACCCTCGTTCCGCTCCCCAAGAGCCCCCGCACCGGGGACTCGGAACCGCGCCGGGCCGCGAAGGGCCCCCTTACCGTCCGTGTTTCCGCTGTTCACGGCACCGGCCGGTTGAGAAAATCTCGTGAAGGTTAACTCAGTTGTCGTGCGACAACAAAAGCCTGGCCTGAAGGTTCCGGTTGGGCCAAGAAACGCCGCCCGGCAGGCATGTCCGCGGGGATACGAGGTAGTGGGACAGGTTCGGCATCGCCTGGGCGACGGCACGTGTGGAGCCCCCCGGCGACAGGTGCCGCGTGGAGTACCGCGAGCCCGGGACCGGCCGGGGCAGCCGTACGCCGGTGGCGGGGCGGGGGGCGCCCCCCCGCCCCCCCCCCCCGCGGGGGAGAAGCCGCCGGGGGGGGGGGACCGGGCGGGGGCGGGGGGGCGCGGGGGGGGGGGGGGCAGGCGGTG
>NZ_JBSFEP010000030.1:0-39081 GCF_053594495.1 Streptomyces sp. NPDC001920 | reverse complement strand
CGGCCCGGGGGGCGGGGTGTTGCCCGCGCCGCGGGGCCCGGCGGGGGGCCGCCGACGGCGGGGGGGGGGGGGGGGCGCCCCCCCGCCCCCCCCACCGCGGCGGGTCAGATCCCGAACGGGGCGGCGTACCGGACGGTTCCGGCGGGCAGCGGGTGGTCGGCGTCCAGGCTGAGGGCCATCAGCGCCTCATCGGGTACGTCTATGGTCACACCGATGCCGTGGGCGCGGGCGCGGGTGAAGCCGAACCGCGGGTAGTACGCCGGGTGCCCCAGGACGACGACGTGGTGCTCGCCCATGTCCTTGGCCGCGGTGAGGGCGGCTCGGACGGCAGCCGAGCCCGCGCCGCCGTTCTGCCGCTCGGGCCGGACGGCGCACGGGGCCAGGCACAGGGCCGGGGTGTCGCCGATGTGGCAGCGGGTCAGCAGCGCGTGACCGACGGGGTGGCCGGTGTCGTCCGTGGCCAGCACGGACAGGCCCTCGATCCACGAGGAGTCGGCGCGCAGCGCGTCGACGAGGTCGGCCTCCACAGGTGTCTCGAACGCGGCCAGGAGGATGTCACGGACCACGGGGATGTCGGCGCTGGTCTCAGCGCGCGTGATCCAGTTGCGCATGATGGATGGAGATCCGTTCCGGAGAGGTGTTCGTGTGGTCGCCCGGCGAGCTCACGCTCTCAGCCGGGGCGGACGGGACGTGGTCAGGCCACGGCCCGGGACGTGAGGGAGACCCGGGCACTGCGCACGGTGGCCTTGAGCGCGGTCATCAACCCCACCTCCCGGTTCTGTGAACTCCGTCGACACGAACAGCCACGAGCATACACAGCCACAACGCCGCGTCACCCCGCCGAGCCGCCGCCCGACGCGGTCGACAGATGGGTGAGGATGCCGCACACCTCGTCCACGATCTCCCGGGCCTCTCCCTCGTCCGCGCAGTCGCCCAGTTCACGTGCCGCCCCGCCGATGACGGTGGTCAGCACCCGCACCCGGACCCGGCCGGCGCGGCGCTTCTCGTCGACTTCGAGGAGCCGGGCGTTGCGCCGCACCCAGGCTCGGTCCCACTGGCGGCGCAGGACGTCGAAGCCCGCTGGACCGTCGTCCTCGGCGAAGAGCCCGGCGAGCCGCCGGTTCGCCCAGGCCCCCTCCAGGTACGCCCTCGCGCCCGCCACGAAGAGGGCGACCGGGTCGTCCACGCCACACTCGCGGGCGGCTGCCAGGGTGGCCGCGGTCCGACGCTCCTGCTCCTCCCGGAACTCCTCCCACAGAGCGAGGTAGAGCCCCTGCTTCCCGCCGTAGTGCTGGAAGAGGCTGCCCATCGGGAGGCCGGAGCGCACCACGATCTCGGTGAGCACGGCCTCGGCGTAGCCGCGTTCCGTGAACACCTCCAGCGCGGTCTCCAGCAGGGTGTGGCGGACCGAGCCGTGCGGCCCGGCCTGGTCCTGCGGTGGCCGTGACGCCGTCCCGGTTCCGGCGGTCTCGGTGCTGCCGCTCACGGGCGCTCCCCACTTTCCGCGGCGCCGTCGCGGATGGCGAGGGCGACCAGTAGTTCCACGAGGTCGGCGATCCGGCGCGGATTGAGTCCGGTGCGTTCCTCGATCCGGCGCAGGCGGTACTGCGCCGTGTTGTGGTGTATCCGCAGCCGGTCGGCGGCCAGCCGCAGGTTGAGGTCCGCCTCCGCGAAGGCCCGGATGGTGGCAACCCAGGTGTCGCCGCGCCCGCGGTCCTCCTCCAGCAGCGCACGCACCCGGGGGTCGACCAGCTGGCGGGCGAGGTCGTCGGCGCGCAGCGCCAGGTAGTCGAACGGGGACAGCCGAGGCAGCGCCGCGACACCGCCCCCGTGCGGCACCAGGTCCAGAGCGGCCCGCGCCTCCTGGTACGCGCGGGGCAGCTCGCCGGCACCCCGGGCGACGGTGCTGATGCCCATGGAGAGAATGGTCCCTTCCCGTGCGAGCCGTTTCTGCACGGCCTCGAAGTGGGCGCAGATGTCCTCCGCCTCCATGCCGACACGGACCACCGGCACGGCCACCACCTCCCCGTGGCGGACGACCACCAGGGTGCGGCCGGCCCAGGGCCCGGCGACACTGATGGACGCGCTCGCGGCATACCCGTGCTCGGCCAGGGTCAGGTCGCCGGTACGGGTGTCGCCGACGCACACCGCCACGACCGCCATCATCGCCGAGTGCGGACCGATGCCGTACGCCTGTGCCGCGGCGAGCAGCGGACCACGTGCCGGAGCGGCACCGGCGAGCAGCTGGTCGAGGAGGTCCCGGCGCTCCCGGTCCGCGTCCGCCACGACGTGCTGCTGGTACTCGACATAGGCCTGCGCGGCGTGCGTGCTGGCGTAGTCGACGTACCGCATCAGCGGTGTGACGAGGGACAGGGCGGCCTGCTGTGCCTCGGCGGACGTCCCCGCGCAGTTCAGCAGCGCGTCCCACAGCACCTGCCGGCCCACCCGGAAGGCGCTGATCCAGTCCTCCAGTGCGAAGCCCGCGCGTGCCCTGCGCATGGCCGCCGCGCGGCTGAAGACCAGGTCCTCGGGGGCGAAGTCCCGGTCGCCGGCCAGCGCGGCCAGCTGCATCCGGTAGTGGGTGAGCACCTGGTCGCGTACGTCGTCGAAGAACTGCTCGTCCTGCAGCGCGTACGACGGGATCTCCGTGCGCATCACCGCCACGGCGGTCTCGGCGACCTCCTCGATCCGGTCGTGGACGTCGCGCAGGATCCGCCTGCGCTCCCGGTGGAGCGGTGCGGACAGTGCGGGAGCGCCCAAGGCGGGGCCGCGTGGCATGGCGCAGATCGTCGCCGTCCTGTCGTGTCCCGTCAACAGGCTCGGCGGGGGGTGTTCGCGGGGCTTTGGGCGCGGCGCACAAGCCGGGGCCGGCGAAGTTGGGTGCTCGCACCCAATGTGTGGGGTGAAGGCCCCCACCTACTGTGACGCTCGCCCACCCCCCAGGACCTCGGAAAGGGCGTCACTCATGCTCGCGGTCGACGGTATCACCGTGCGCTTCGGCGGGATCACGGCGCTGGACGGTGTCGCTTTCACCGTCGAGCCGGGCACCGCCGTGGGCCTCATCGGTCCGAACGGAGCCGGCAAGACCACCTTGTTCAACTGCCTGACCAGGCGCTGCACTCCGGACGCGGGGACGGTGCGGTTCGAGGGTGAGGATCTGCTCGCCCTGCCGCCGCACGCCGTCGCCGGGCGCGGCATCGCCCGCACCTTCCAGAACCTGGGGCTGTTCCCCCGGCTGACGGTCCGGGACAACGTCATGGTCGGCGCCCACAGCCGGGGGCGTACGGGACACGTCGCCGCGGCGCTCCGGCTGCCCCGCGTCCGGCGGGAGGAGGCTGAACTGCGTGACCAGGCCGATGACTTGCTCCAGCGGCTCGACCTGGCCGATGTCGCCGACCACCCCGCGTCCGGGCTGCCCTTCGGCACGCTCAAACGGGTCGAGCTCGCCCGGGCGCTCGCGGTGCGGCCCCGGCTGCTGCTGCTCGACGAACCCGTCAACGGCCTCAGCCACGGCGAGGTCGACCAATTCGCGGATCTGGTCCGGGCGGTGTCCCAGGACCACGACCTGACCCTGGTGGTGGTCGAACACCACATGGGGTTCGTGATGGGCCTGTGCGACAAGGTGGTGTGCCTCGACTTCGGGCGCAAGATCGCCGAGGGCCCCCCGGAGGAGATCCAGCGCGACCCGGCCGTCATCGAGGCCTATCTGGGGGTGCCCGCATGAGCGAGCCCACCACCGCGAGCGCCGAGGCCGGGGCGGGCGAGGAGCAGGACTTCCTGAAGGTGTCCGGCCTGCACGCCGGATACGGCCAGGCCCGGGTGCTGCAAGGTCTCGACTTCGGCGTCGCACGGGGCGAGGTGTGCGCGATCCTCGGGCCCAACGGCGCGGGCAAGACGACGACCCTGCGGGCCCTGTGCGGCATGCTCCGCGGCCGCGGCTCGGTGACCTTGGACGGTACCGAGCTGCTCGGCCGCTCACCCGAGCAGGCCGCCCGACTCGGAGTGGCCCACGTGCCCGAGGGCCGGGGCACCTTCAACGAGCTCACCGTCGAGGAGAACCTGCGCATCGGTGCCCACCTGCGCACCGGCCACTTCAGGCGCGGCCGTGCCGAGCGGAGCGCCGTGGCGGCCGACCTGGAGCGGATCTACGGCTACTTCCCCAAGCTGCGCCAGCGGTCCCGGCAGGCCGCGGGCAGCCTCAGCGGCGGCGAGCAGCAGATGCTCGCCATCGGCCGGGCCCTGATGCTGCGGCCCTCGCTGCTGCTTCTGGACGAGCCGTCGCTGGGCCTCGCACCGCTCGTCACTCGCGAGCTGTTCGACATCGTCCGTGCCGTCAACGAGGAGGAACGCACCACCGTGGTCGTCGTCGAGCAGAACGCCCAGCTCGCCCTGGACATCGCGCACAGGGCCCATGTACTGGAGGCCGGTCGTCTGGTCCTGTCCGGGCCCGCCGACCGGATCCGCGAGGACGGGCAGGTCGCCGAGGTGTACCTCGGTGTCTCCGTCCGTACCGGAACGGGCGGGTGAGCACCGTGATCGAACTGCTCCAGCAAGTGGTGGAAGGCATCGGCTCCGGCGCGGTGTACGCGAGCCTCGCGCTGGCCCTGGTCCTGATCCACCGGTTCACGGGCATCGTCAACTTCGCGCAGGGCGAGCTCGCCATGATCTCCACCTACGTGGCCTGGCAGCTCGTGGCCTCCGGAATGTCGTTCTGGCTCGCGCTGCCCGTCACCCTCGCGGTGTCCTTCGCCGGCGGCATGCTGATCGAACGGGTCGTCATCCGTCCCGTGCAGGGCGCGCCCGAACTGACCGTGGTCATCGTCACCGTCGGCCTGTTCATCTTCGTCAACGCCATGGCCGGTCTGATCTGGTCCTTCACCGTGAAGGACTTCCCGCAGCCCTTCCCCGACGGAGGCATCGACCTGGCCGGGGTGCGCGTGGACTGGTCGACCCTCGGGATCATCGCGGTGGTGGCCGCGGTCATGGCCCTGCTGTACCTGCTGTTCCAGCACACCTCGGTCGGCCTGGTGATGCGGGCCGTCGCCTGCAACCCCGCCTCCGCCCGGCTGTCGGGCATCCGCGTCGGCAGGGTGCTGATGCTCGGCTGGGGACTGGCCGCGACGGTCGGCGCGGTGTCGGGCGTCCTCGTCGCGCCGCTGCTGTTCCTGGAGCCCAACATGATGGGCGGGGTCCTGATCTACGCGTTCGCCGCGGCCACCCTCGGAGGCTTCGACAGCCCCGTCGGCGCGGTCGTCGGCGGCCTGCTCGTGGGCGTCGCCGAAACACTGGCCGGGGCGTACGTGGACGTCATCGGCGCCGATCTGAAGGTGGGCGTACCCCTGTTGATCATCCTGGCGGTCCTGCTGGTGCGGCCGCAGGGCCTGTTCGGACGGGCGGCGGTGGAGCGCGCATGAGCACCCTTCCCACCACACCCGCGACGGACCGCTCCCGACGCCTGCGGGTCGCCCTCATCGGGCTCCTCGCGGCGGGGCTCGCCCTGGGCACACCCTTCTACTTCGCGCCCTTCCAGGTCTTCCAGCTGACCATGGTGCTGCTGTACGCGGTGGCCCTGGCGGGACTGAATCTGCTGGTCGGATTCGGCGGGCAGATCTCGCTCGGCCACGGTGCGTTCTTCGCGGCAGGGGCCTATACGGCGGCGGTCATGCTCGACCGGTACGACACCGGCCACCTGGCCACGCTGCCGGTCGCCGCCCTCGTCTGCTTCCTGCTGGGCCTCGGTTTCGGGGTGCCCGCCCTGCGGTTGCGGGGGCTGTACCTGGCCCTGGTCACCCTGTCGTTCGCCGTCTTCCTGCCACCCCTGCTCAAACGGCTGGAGGTGGTGACGGGCGGCTCGATGGGCCTGACCGTGGACAAGCTCCAGCCGCCCGCGTGGAGCGGTCTCGCCGAGGACCAGTGGATGTACCTCGTCGTCCTCGCCGTCACCGCGGTGACCCTGCTGCTCGCCCGCAACCTGCTGCGCTCCCGCGTCGGTCGCGCCCTGCTCGCCGTACGGGACAACGAGAGCGCCGCGGAGGTCATGGGCGTACGGCTGTCGCTGCACAAGACCCTCGCCTTCGCGTGGAGCGCCATGTTCGCCGGCGTCTCCGGGTGTGTGTACACCTGGGTGATCGGCTACGTCTCACCCGACTCGTTCAGCTTCGTCCTGTCCATCACGCTGCTGGCCGGCCTGGTCGTCGGCGGGCTCGCCTCGCTGTACGGACCGCTGCTCGGGGCGGCGTTCGTGATGTACGTGCCGAGCGTGGCCCAGGACATCAGCGACGCCGCGCCCGGGGTGGTCTTCGGCCTGCTGATCATCGTGGTGATGTTCGTCGCCCCGACGGGACTGGCCGGTCTGGTGGGCCGGGCCCGGGGCGCCGTCGCCCGTCGGCTGACACGCACCACGACCCTGTCCGACCGCTCCCGGCCCCAGCCCACGCCCGACATCAAGCCGACGTCCTCGTCCTCCGTGCCGTCCGCTCCCGCGGATCCCGCACCGACCGACGCCGAACCCGTGGGCGCACCGCCCCGCACGGAAAAGGAATGACTCACATGCCCAAGACGACCGCTCTGCGGACGGCCGCGGCCGCGTCCGCCGCTCTGCTCCTCGCCGGCGCATGCAGCAGCCAGCGTGGCAACGACGAACAAGGCACCGCCGCCGACGGCGCGTGCAAGGGTCAGCAGACCACCGGCATCACCGACACGACCATCAAACTGGGCGGAATTTACCCGCTGTCGGGGCCGGCCTCCGCGTACGGCACCATCAGCAAGGGCGTCGACACCTACTTCAAGCACGTCAACGACAAGGGCGGCATAGACGGCCGCAAGGTGGAGTTCGTCGTCCGCGACGACGGCTACCAGCCGCCCAAGGCGGTCGAGGAGGCCCGCAGACTCGTCGAGCGGGAGAAGGTGTTCGCCGTGTTCCAGAGTCTGGGCACCCCGTCCACCGCGGCCGTGTGGGACTACCTCGACAAGCAGAAGGTGCCGCAGCCCTTCGTGGCCACGGGCGCCTCCATATGGGGCACGGACGACAAGCACCCCTGGACCATCGGCTGGCAGCCCAACTACGTCTCCGAGGCACGGGTGTACGCCAAGTACCTCAAGGACGAGAAGCCCAAGGCCGAGGTCGCGGTCCTCTTCCAGAACGACGACTTCGGCAAGGACCTGCTCGGCGGGTTCAAGGAGGCCGTCGCCGGCAGTGGCATCAAGGTGGTCGCCGAGGAGAGCTACGAGGTCACCGACCCGTCGGTGTCGGCGCAGATGACCAGCCTCGCCCGCTCCGAGGCGGACGTCCTGCTCAACATCACCACACCAAAGTTCGGCAGCCAGGCCCTCGCCGCCGACGCCAAGAACACCAAGTGGAACCCGCTGCACATCGTCAACGCCGTGTCCTCGTCCGCCGCCGTGCTCAAGCCCGTCGGTTTCAAGAACGTGCAGGGCGTGGTCTCGGCGACGTACTTCAAGGACCCGGCGGACCCCCAGTGGGCCGACGACCCGGAGATGAAGACGTACAACGAGGCGCTGGACAAGTACGCGCCCGACTCCGACCCGACCAACCAGTTCAACGCCTACGGCTGGGCCGTCGCCTCCAGCCTGCACAAGGCCCTGGACACCATGAAGTGCCCGACCAGGGAGGGGCTGCGGGACGCGGTGCGCGACCTGAAGGACGTGAAGGTGGGCATGCTGCTGCCCGGTGTCACCCTGGCCACCGGGCCCGACGACGGCTTCCCGATCGAGACGATGCAGCTGATGCGGTTCAAGGGCGAGCGGTGGCAGCTGTTCGGTGAGCCGGTGGACACCCGCAAGGAGTTCGGGGCGCCGGGGCACTGAGCCGGCAGGGGCGGTCCCCGATCGACGCCCCGGCGTTCGGGGACCGCCCGCCCTCGGCCGCAGTGAGCTCTCGGGCACCGTCTCGCGGCGCCTCCTCCAGGCGGATCCAGTGAAGTTGACTGCCCTGGGGAGGCGTCTGGTCGGGGCCTTCAGAACACTCAGAAGCCACGCACCTGCCGGCGCACAAGCCCTACCCCTTTTCGAGCGAGCGGGAGCTCAACGCGATCCTCAAGCTTGCCGAGCTGCCGATCGGCAGCGCACCTCGCGATATACGGGGCTGCGGCCACGCCGGTGGTGGCCCGGGGGCAGGGTGATCGAGCTGCCCGGCAGGGCGTTGGCGGCCATCACCGCGGCCCGCAGGCTGCACGAGCCCGCGGCGGTGAGGCACCGGCCGTCCGACGGGTCGGCGTCGACCGCGTCGGCCGTGGTGTCCACGGTGAACTCGGCGGGCCCGGCCACCGGGGGAGCGGAGGGAGCGTTCCATTCAGACCCTGCCGTGTCCACGACGGGGGCGGCGATGGCCGAATGGGGACGGCGCTGCCGCAGGGGGCGGTACGTCGCGCCGGGGCGGCCGTCACGGGCGGGGGAGCGGGCCGTCAGTGGCATACTGCTCGTCCGATGAGCGAACCGAACAAGGCGGCCCCCCGCCCCGCGACCAAGCGTGACGAACAGCGAGAAGCCTCCCGCCGCGGGCTGTTGAACGCGGCGGTGGAGATCCTGGCGGAGGAGGGCTACCTCGGGTTGACGGTGAAGAAGGTCGGCGACCGTGCCGGAGTCAGCCGAGGCATGGTCAACTACCACTTCACGTCGAAAGCGGGACTGGTCGAAGCCGTGGTGGCCGACATCCGCGAGGCGTTCGTCGACGTGGTCCGGGCGCTGCCCGGCTACCCGCGGATGAGCGGGCTGGAAGCGGTACTTGCCAAGCTCGACAAGTTCTTCGCCCTCCTGGCCGAACCCGGGCCGGGGCTGCGGGCACGCGCGCTGCTGGTGCTCCTCGTCGAGGCGGTCGGCAGCGCCGACGGGGTCAAGGACTTGATGGCCGAGCACCTCAGTCTCGTGCGGACCGGCGTCGAGGAGGACATCCGGCGGGGGATCGCCGACGGAAGCATCCGCCCGGACCTGGACACGGTCGCGCAGGCGTTCCTGGTGGAGAGCATCGCTCGCGGCGTGCTCCTCCAGTATCAACTGGGCTCCGCCCGCACCCGGCTGGCGGACATCGCACGGGCCGCCCACGAGATGCTGGTGCTCGGGCTCGCGTCCACGCGGCGCGACGGCTGAGCTCCCGCTCGCCCGTGGACGGACCGTGCGGGGCGACGGCTGGCTTCCGCTCGCCCGTGGACGGGCCGTCCCCTTACTGCCAGTTCCCGGCGGGAACGGGGGTGCCGCGCCTCAGACGGCACTGAGCCCGCCGTCCACCACCAGGCTCTGGCCCGTGATGTAGGAGGCGCGGTCGGAGAGCAGAAACGTGACGGCCTCCGCGACCTCCCAAGCGGTGCCCTGGCGCCCCAGGGGGATACGGGCCAACGACGCTGTCCGGGAGGACCGCCCGGCCGAGGCCTGCCGTCCCATGGGTGTGTCGATCAGGCCGGGTACGACAAGATTGGCGCGGATCCGGCGGGCCCCTCCCTCCTTGGCGACGTGGCGGGTGAGCCCGAACAGACCGGCCTTGGAGCTGTCGTACGCCGGTGAGTTCGTGGCGGCGCGCAGCCCTGCGACAGACCCGATGAAGACGATGGCGCCGCCGTCGGACAACGACGCGAGCGCGTGCCTGGCGGCCAGGAAGGGTGCGCGCAGGTTCAGGGAGAGCACCCGGTCCCAGTCCTCGGGAGAGGAGCCTTCCAGCCCGGTGCCCAGACCCACCCCCACGTTGACCACCAGCGCATCCAGTCCACCCAGCCCGCGTACCGCCTCGGCGACCATGGCCGCCGACTGCTCGGCCTCCGTGGCGTCGCCCACCACGACCGTGCCCAACCTGCCCTGTTGAACGACCAGTTCGGCGGTCGTGGCCGCGGGCGGGAGCGGACAGGTCGGCGCAGGCGACGTCGGCGCCCTCCCGAGCGGCTTGGACGGCGATCGCCCGACCGTTGCCGACGGGTGCGCCCGGGTCGTCGTCGGGGCGGGTGCCCGCGCCGATCACCAGCACTTTGCGGCCGGCCAGGCGGGGGACCGACTGCTCCGGGTGCCCGTCACTCATGGGTGCGGTCCCTCTCCGCGAAGCCCGTGCCGTCGAAACCGGCGTCCAGCTCCACATCGGCGGAGTTCAAGAAGAAGGCCACCAGGTGGTACTGCCCCACCAGCATGACGATCTCGATCAGTTCGGCGTCGCCGAAGTGATCGGCGAGAACCTCCCAGGTGGCGTCGGACAGCCGCGCGCCGCGGTTCAGTTCGTCCGCCGCCCGGATCAGATGCTCCTGGAGGTCCGTCCAGCCGGGTGTCGCCGGCCCTTCGGTGATGCGGTCGATCTCCGCCTCCGTGACGCCCGCGGCCCTGGCCAGGGGGCGGTGACGTCCCCACTCGTACCGGGAGCCGGTGTTCCACGCGGTACGCAGGATCAGCAACTCGCGCAGGTGCGACGGCAGGAGGCCGTCGCGGAGCAAGTGCCCCGCGAAGGGCATGAACTGCTCGTAGAGGTCGGGGTGGCGCACGAGTGTGGTGAAGATGTTCGGGGTCCGGTCTCCGGGGTCGCGGGGCGCGATGGCCAGCAGACTCCGGGTCCGAGCGTCCCACTGATCTTCCGGGAGCGGCGTGAGCCGTGGACGGGTCTCTTGGGGGGCTTCGTGGCGCTGTGACATGGCGACCTCCGGCGTCCGAGGGGCACACCATAAGAGACTGGCTGAACGCTTAGCAAGCGAAATCCCGACCGACGGTGAAGGTGTTTGTCCCGAACGATGTTCGGTTTCTCGGACTCCAGGTACCGTGAGTGTCTCAGGCAGGGCGCTACCAGGGCGGAGCGCCAAGCGATACGGGGTGGAGCGATGGCCCGACCGACCAAACCGATCCTCAGCCGGGCCGGCATCTGCGAGGCGGCGCTGGACATCGTGGACCGCGACGGGCTCGACGGGCTGTCGATGCGCAAGCTCGCCCGGGAACTCGGCGTCCAGGTCTCCTCGCTGTACGAGCACGTCAAAACCAAGGACGACGTCCTCCACGAGGTCGCCAACACCATCATGGAGAGCGTGGACGTCTCCGGATTCGAGGCCGGCGACTGGCGGCACGGCGTGGCATCCTGGGCCCGCTCCTACCGCGCGGCGCTCGCCGCCCACCCCCACATCGTGCCGTTCCTCGCCTACGGTCCGGCCCGCCGCGAGGCCTCCCTGCGGCGGGCCGACGCCGTGCACGGCGGTCTGGTCGGGGCCGGGTGGCCCGCGCGCTACGCCACGATGATCGGAGCCTCGACCAAGTACCTGGTCATCGGATCGGCGATGACCTCCTTCGCCCGCGGCTTCGACGACGACGTACAGGTCTACGTCGAGCGGTACGCGCACCTGGCGGAGGCCCACCGCCTGGCCGACCACGCCGACACCATCGACCGGGACAGCTTCGAACTGGCCCTGGAGATGTTCCTCGACGGTCTCGGCCGCCTGCACGAGCGCGTCGCGTCCGGCCGCGACGCGGGGTGACTCCCCGGGCACGACGGCTGAGCCGCGTCGGCGTGAACGATTCCAGCTCCCGCGGCTGACCCAGAGCTGACCGGCGTCGGAAGCGGCCGGTCCGCGCCCCCGTGCGCCCGCTGCCACACCCGCACTCGCCGGATGCCCGCCCCTGCGCCTCCTTGTGACCGACGCCTTGTCCTGCACCGTGGTCCACTCTAAGCTCCCCGAACCGAACGGCGTTCGGTTAGCTCGTCAGGTGACTTCCGCACCGGCACGGCCCGACGCCATCGCCACTCCCGAGGAGTTGATGCCGTGTACGGGTCCCACGAGCCGCCTCCCGGTTCCCATGAACAGCGCCACGGGTTCCACCCACCCCGCAGCAGACCGACGGTGTACGCCGACCGGTTCCCCGAGGACGGGGCCGCCCTGTCCGAGGCGGTGACCGCCCTCGCGGCGCTGCGGGCCGCGCGGCGTTCCCGGATCGTCCCCGTCGCCGCGGCCGTGTTCGGGCTGTACCTGCTCAATGCCCTCCTGGTGAGCGCGGCGCGGGACATGATGGCGATACGCATAGTCGGCCATCTGAACGTCGGACTGGGGCTGGCACTGGTGCAGTGCGGCACCACACTCGCCGTCTGCCGGTGGTACGCCCGCTATGCGAGCACGACCCTGGATCCGCTGGTCGACAGGGCCCGCGCGGGGTTCGGGGCGCGAGGGGAGGAGCGTTGACCACCGCCTCCGTCCTCGCACAGGGGAACCACGCCGGAGTCGTCATCGCCGTCTTCGCGGTCTTCGTCGTCGGTGTCGTGCTCATCTCCCTGCTCGACGCCTCCGAGAAGGACACGCCCCGCCGCTTCTTCGTCAGCGGCCGCCGACTGTCCTCCTCGCGCAACGGCATCGCGCTCTTCGGCGACTTCATCTCCGCCGCGACGCTGCTGGGCACCCCCGGGCTGATCGCCCTGGCCGGCTTCGACGGCATCCCCTACCTGCTCGGGCCCATCGTCGCCTGGGCGGTGATCCTCCTGCTGATCGCGGAACCGATCCACAACACGGGCCGCTACACGGTCGGCGACGTCCTCGCGCGCCATCTGCGCCCGCGTCCCGTCCACCTGGCCCTGGGGCTGGCCACACTGGTGATCTCCCTGCTCTATCTGACGGCCCAACTGGTGGGCGCCGGTGCCCTCGCCGCCCCGCTGCTCGGCATCTCCGGAACCGTCGCCCAGAACTTCCTGATGCTGTTCCTCGGTGTCCTGATGATCATCTACGTCGCCATCAGCGGTATGCACGGCGCGACGCTGGTCCAATGCTTCAAGGCGGCCTTCCTGATCGTCGCCAGCGCGTTCCTGGCGCTGCTCGTGCTGGCGAGGTTCGGCTGGAACCCCAGCGACCTGCTCGGAGCCGCGGCCGAACGCAGCGGCCTGGGCGAGCAGTTCCTGGCGCCCGGAGCACGGACCCAGGGCGGTGTCACCGACGGGCTGGACGGGCTGAGTCTGCAACTGGGAGCGGTGCTCGGAGCCGCGGGTCTTCCGCACCTCCTGCTGCGGCTGGGAGCTGTGCCCACCGCGCGGGCCGCCCGCAGATCCGTCCAGTGGACGGCCGTCCTCACGTGCGTCTTCTGCGTGACGGCCGGGGTGCTGGGATTCGGCGCGGCGGCCGTGGTCGGCCCGGCGGAGGTCACGAACGGGAACGCATCGGGCAACACGGCGACCCTCCTTCTGAGCGACTCCCTCGGCGGATCGGTGCTGCTCACCGTGATGTCCTGCGTGGCGTTCGCCACGATCCTGGCCGTCGTGGCGGGAGTGGCTCTCGCCGCGGCGACCTCGATGGCCCACGACATCTACGGCGTGGTCATCAGGAAGGGGCGCGCCACCGAGTCCCAGGAAGTGCTGGTGGCCCGCGCGTCCGTGATCCTGATCGGCTCCGCGGCGACAGCCCTCGCCCTGTGGGCCTCGCACATCAACGTCTCCTTCGCCGCCGGACTCGCCTTCGCCGTCGCCGCCTCGGCCGTGCTCCCGGCGCTGCTGTACGGCCTGTACTGGCGGGGCTTCACCACCACCGGAGCGGTGTGGAGCATCTACGGCGGCCTGATCTGCGCGGTGGCTCTGGCCGCGCTGTCTCCCGCCGTCTCCGGCAGTCCGACGGCGTTGCTCCCCGACAGGGACTTCGCCGTGTTCCCGCTGAAGAACCCGGGCATCGTCTCCATCCCCGTGGCCCTGCTGCTCGGATGGCTCGGCTCCGTACTGAGCAGGGACCGGCCCCACCCGGCCGCCAGGGCCGCCTTCGAGCGCCGTGTGCTCGTGGGCGGCGACGCCTCCTGAGGACCCGCCGCACGCGCGTGCCGGCGGTGCTGCCGGCCGCCGGTCCCGTCGTACGCACACCGTCCTACCCGCCGTGACCGGGTCCCCGGTCACGGCGGATCAGGTCGGCACGCGACGTGATGCCCAGGCGCTCGAAGACGCGCCGCAGGTGGTAGTCGACCGTGCGCGGGCTGAGGCACAGCCGGGCTGCCACCTCCTTGTTGGTCGCGCCCTGGGCCACCAGCCGCACGATCTGCTGCTGACGGGGGGTCAGAATCGGTGGGCCGGCTTCGGGAGCGGGGGCCTCGTTCTGCGCGGGGTCCCACTCGTCCCCGGTGGCGCGCAGCTCGGCCCGGGCCCGGTCGAGCCACAGCCGCGCCCGGTGCCTGCGGAAGACGTCCGCCGCCTCCCGCAACTGGGCGCGGGCGTCGGCGCGTCGGCGCTCGCGGTTGAGGTACTCGCCGTAGAGCAGGCTCGTACGGGCCAGTTCCAGTTCGCGCTCGCCGATCGGGTGCAGACGCAGCGCGCGCCGGAAATGGTGCTCGGCGTCGCCGGTTGCCAGCAGGGCGCGGCACCGGGTCGCCAGCGCGGTGGGCCATCCCCGGCCGATCGCCTCCGCCCAGGGCACGAAGGCCGCCACGGCGCGTTCGGCCCGCTGCCGCTCCCCGGCCCGGACGGCGGCCTCCACATAGCTGGGCACTGCCTCGATCGCGACACCGGGATGTCCGAGCCGCGTACGGACGAGCCGACGCAGCTTGGCGGCCGCCTCGGCCCAGTGTCCGGAGGCGAGATCGAGGTGAGCCAGGCCCCACAGGCCGAGGGCGGAGGCGGGTCCCGGGCCGTGCGCCTGTGCTTCGCCGACGACGCGGTCCGCGTACCGCCCGCACGCCGCGGCGTCTCCGGTGACACCGGCGGTGAGCATCAGGATCCCCATCAGATTGCGCACACAGGCGAGTTGACCCGTCGCGCGGGCGAGTCGAAGTGCCTCGGTGGCGGTGAGGGCCGCGGTGTCCGGCCCGCTCAGCCAGCACTCCGGATACGAGAGGTACTGCATCGCGTGCACCACCGCCGGAGTGTCACCCTCCGCCCGCGCCCGCGCCACCGCCCGGCCGGCCAGCGCACGGGCGCGGGCGTCGTCGGCGACGAACAGCGCACTGTGCGACGCCCACGCGAGCAGCTGAGGGTCGTCCGTGTGCGCCGCCGAGTCGAGACGTTCGCGTAACCGGGGGACCGCGGCCGCCGGCTGCCCGCGCAGCGAATCGGCGACCGCCAGCAGGACGTCGACGGCCCATCGGTGCGCCGGCTGCTGTTCCTCCCGCGCCGAGCCGTCGATCACGGCCAGCGCGCGTCGGCCGGCCCGCACGGACAGGTCTGTGGTCCCCGCGTGCAGGCCCGCTTCCCCCGCTGCGACCAGCGCCTTGACGGCCAGCGGCGGGTTGTCACCGGCCAGCAGGTCGGCGGCGGTCAGGAGCGAGTCGACGGCGTCCGGCGCGGTGGTGTGCTGCAGGGAGATCAGCCCTTTCAGGTAGGCGATGTGCCCCCGTGGTGACGACGTCTGATCCCCGCCGACCAGGGTGTCCGCCCGCTCCAGCAGCCGTGCCGCACGCCGCGGTCGTCCGGCACACCGGCTGTGGTCGGCCGCGGTGACCAGGCGGCGTCCCCTCAGGTCGGCCTCGCGGGTCAGCTGGGCGGAGCGTTCCATGAGCGTCGCCGCCTGCGCCGACCTGCCGTCCCGGCGTGCGCGGGCGGCCTGACGCTCCAGCTCGTCGGCCAGTTCGGCGTCGGCCTCCGACAGCAGGGCCGCCTCATGTCGGCAACGACGACCGTCGTGGGTGTCGGCGAACGCCCGCGCCAGCGTGTCGTGCGCCCAGTGCCGTTCGGCGAGATCCGCTCCCTGGCAGATGGCCCGGCCGAGATCGTCGTGCCGGAACGAGATCACGGTCCTGGACGTGGTGAGCAAGCCGGCGGTCTCGGCCGGTGCCAGGGCCGCAGGGTCGATGCCCGCCCGTCGGGCGACGCGGAGGAGGGTCAGGGGGTCGAGGTCCGGTTCCGCGGCCAGCAGCAACAGCAGTCTTCGGCAGTCATCGGGCAGCCGGCGGAACTCGGCCAGCCGGCGCCGCGCCAGGCGAGGTGCGAGGGGCAGCGGATCGGGCAGCCGGGACAATCGGCTCAGCTGCGCGGGGGAGAGCGTCCGCAACAACTCCAGCAGAACCAAGGGGTTGCCGTCGGCTTCATGGAGGAGCAGCTCGCGCACGGCAGGCGCCACGGGAGAGGACCGGGCCCGGGCGATGAGGAGCAGGCAGTCCTCCTCGGTCAGCCCCGCCAGAGGGAGTACGGGCACTCCCGACCCGGCGTCGCAGGCGTGACTGTCCGCGGAGGCCAGCATCAGGACCCTCTCGGCGCTGATCCTGCGGGCGACGAAGCCGAGGGCGTACCGCGACTCGGCGTCGACGTGGTGCAGGTCGTCCACGACGACCAGCACCGGACCGCGGCCGCTCGTCCTCGCCAGGAGTGCCAGCACGGCGATCCCGACGAGGGACCGTTCCCCGGCCGGCGGGACGTTCCCGAGCAGCAGGTGCTGAAGCAGCTCACGGGAGCGCGAGGGCAGTCGAGGGATGTCGGTGGCCAGCTGCCTGACCAGCTGCTGCACGGCTCCGTACACCAGATTCCGCTCCGCCGGCACCCCGCCCGCCGCGACCGTGCGGAAGCCCTCGGCCGACCGGGACGCGTGGCGCAGCAGTGCGGTCTTGCCGATGCCGTCGTCGCCGGTCAGGAGCAGGGCGCCGCCGTGGCCTGCGCGGCAGGCGTTCACCGCTGCCGTGAGCCGCCGGCGCTCGGCCTGTCTGCCGACGATGGGGGGTTGCTCGGTGCCGTACGTCATGACGCACGCTCCCGGCTCGATGCCTCAGGTCGAGAATAATGACTATTCTCGACAGGCGGCGCAAGGGCGGCGTCGTCCGAAATGCCTGTGCTTCACGGCCACTTGGAGGGCGGCTGCGCGGTTAGGCTGGGGACGTGGCAGAGCCTGATTCCCTGGCAGGGCAGTCCGGTGCCCTCATCCGTGACCGGCTGATAGAGGCGGCCGTCCTCGAATTCGGTGAGCGGGGTTACGACCGGGCGCGGGTGCAAGACATAGCCCGTCGCGCCGGGCTGTCCACCGGTGCGATCTACGGCAACTTCAGGAACAAGGCCGACCTTCTCGCCGAGGCGGTCGATCGTGGTCTGGCAGCCGCCGCCCGCAAGCTGGGGGAGGAGCTCGACCGTGGGGCGGCCTCCACCGACCTGCTGGAGATGGTCACCACCGACCTCTCCGACCCGCGCCGGCGCACCTGGGCTCCCCTGGTCAGCGAGGCGCTCGCCGCCGCGCGACGGGACGACGAGGTCGCCCGGCGCGTGCACACCGCCTTGCGCAGGGCGGAGGCGAGACTGACGGAACTGGTCGAACTCGCCCAGCGCGAGGGGTCGCTGGCCCCCGAGATCGACGCGGCGGCCTGCGCCCGCCTGGTGCTGTGCGTGTCCCTCGGGGGTGACGTACTCACCGCCGTGGACTTCGAGGCCCCGGACCGCAGCGCCTGGACCGCACTGGTGCACAGGCTCTTCACCGGGCTGGCCTCGACCACCGCCGCCCGCAGCGTGACCCCCGGCCGGCGCCGCGCCGGGAAGCCTTAGCGGCGGAACAGCGGCTGAACCACGAGGCGGCACCCGCCCGAATCGGTGAAGTCGCCGGTGTTGCGCGGGCCCGAGGGACGGGCGCGCCGAGGAGCCGCTGGTCAGCAACTCGGCGCGCATTCATGGGTTTTCATCGCGGGCGCGATCGGTTGACAGTGGAAAGACCGCCCGTCACTCTACGGGCAGTCAAGCGAGGCGATTATCGGTGAGGGAGACCCCCTCGATAAGCGCTGTCCGCTCTTGAGGCATCGAACGTCACGCATTCCTGGCGGGGAAGAACGTCAACTTCCGACGCCGGTCGACGCCCCATACCCATGCGTAGCGGTCGATTCGGAGAAACGCCTTTCCGGTAAAGGAAGGAAATCATGCTGCACCGAAAACTCGCGATGAGTGCCGCAATCGTCACCATGGCACTGGCCGCCGGAACCGTGCCCCTCACCGCCTCGGCCGCCACCGCCCCCGACGCGCCGCGGCAGGACCGTGGACCGCAGGTCACGACCGTACGGTACGGTCCCTTCACCCTTCCGGCAGCGTCCGGGCACGACCACGGGGAGACGGGCAACCGACTCTCCTTCAACGTCCAGAAGCCGTGCGACGACTGTTTCATCACCGGATTCAAGCCCAATCTGATCTACGAGAACGGGTCGAACGCCAACGTGAACACCGGTCCGATGCTGCATCACGTGGTGATGGGCAACCACCGTAAAAGCGATGTCGTGTGCAAGGGGTCGCGGCGCATATTCGCGTCCGGCAACGAGCGGGTGGAAACCGTCCTGCCTTCCGGATACGGCTTCGAGGTCGCCCGAGGTGAGCGGTGGAACATGCTCTACGACCTGATGAACCACGCCCCGGAGAAGAAGACGGTGTACATCTCCATCACGTACACGCATGAATCCGCGGCCGACTCGCGGCTCACACCGGTGACACCGATCTGGATGGACGCGGGCGGATGTCTCGGCAGCGTCTACGACGCTCCGGAAGGAGTCAGCGAGAAGACCCGGCGGTGGCGGTCCACGATCTCCGGGCGACTGGTGCACATGCGCGGCCATCTCCACCACGGCGGTCACTCGGTGCGAACCGAGAACGTCACCACCGGCAAGACCCTGTGCACCATCGTGGCGGAGGAAGGCGGCAGCCCCGAGTTCATCGATCTGCACGGCAACACCGAGATCTCGGCCATGCCGCCCTGCAGCGGTGACCCCCTCGGCACGATCCGCCGGGGAGACGTCCTGCAGATCACCAGCAGGTACGAGATCGAGGGACACTCGCACGGCGACGTCATGGGGATCATGGCCGGCTGGGTGGCCCGGGACTGATCCGCCTCAGGCGGTGGGGCGCGGCCGGTGCCCGCTCCACCGCCCCGCCACGGAGGTGATCTCATGAGTCCGGGCCCGTCCGGCGGACGCCGCCACGGCTGGACACTCCTCGGCGCCGACGCGCTCGTCTGCCTGGCCTGGGCGGGCGGTGTGGGGGCGGCACTCCACGTGGAGGCCGGCCCTGCCGTGCGTACGGTCGCGCTGTTCGTGCATCTGGGGGCGCTGATCATCGGTCTGGGCTCGGTGCTGACCATCGACTACTACGGCACACTGTGGCTGCTGGGAAGGCGAAGCCTGCGTCAGGCACTGGAGTTCGCCGGCCCGCTGCATGTGCCCGTGTGGGCGGGGCTGGCCGGCCTGGTGCTGAGCGGGACCGCCCTCGACCCCGACCCGCGGGCGCCCCTCACACGGCTCAAGCTGGTGCTCGTCCTCCTCGTCGCGCTCAACGGAGTACACGCGCAGGCCCTGCACCGCACCCTGCTCGATCAGCCGGCCGCCCGGCCCCCACGACGGCTGCTGGTGCGGGCGGTGATCGCGTCCGTCCTCTCCCAACTCGGCTGGTGGGGCGCCGTGACGATCGGGTTCCTCAACAGCCGGGCATGACGGCGCACGAGCTGTCGAGGCGGGCGTCCTGCCTCCGACCGGTCAGCACCCGTAAGGGCTGCGGTCCCCGGGCCGCCCCGCGGCAGGGCTCACTCCTCGCGGCACACCGTGTCCGGGTCGGCGCCGGCACGGCCCGGAGGCGGGGACAGCGGCTGCTCACTGCCGGCCGGCCGGCCGCACACGGTCACCGAACGCACCTTCTGGCCGCGGTAGGTCACCCGCACGATCTTGTATCCGTGCCCCCGCTGGTCGGCGTAGGGCTGGCTGCCGGCGAAACTCACCGTGCCGACCGGCAGGTTCGGGTTCGGACGCCAGCGCAGATCGGCCCAGGTCTCCGGGGCGGTCTGCGGCGCGTCGCCGTTCTTCGAAGCCCGGTACAGCACCGCGGTCGCGCTGTAGGACAGCACCGTCTGGCCGCTGGAGAAGAGGGCGTCGTTCCAGGGCCGGGCCGGGTCGGCGAGCGGGGCCGCCGCGCCCGAGGGGAGCAGGCCGCCGAGCACGCGGTGGGCGTCCTGGTAGAAGCCGGTCGCGCCGACGAGGTCCATGGGGGCCAGCGCGAAGTGGTAGAGGGTGACCTCGGACGGAATGCGCAGGCTCTCCCCCTCGTCGTAGTTGCTCTTGGCCAGGTCGTCGCCGGTGAACACGGTGATGTCCCGGCCGGAGCAACCCGGGGTGGAGCCCAGTTGGGACATCAGGTTGGGGACGTCCTCCACTCTGCCGGCGAAGTACAGGGCCCTGGGCACCGGGGCGCCGGCGCAGATGTCCTCGACCGGCTCGGTGAGTTCCGGTTCGCCGTTGGGGCTCAGCCGGTACGAGCGGGAGGGCAGCGGGACGAACCCGGCCCGGTTCAGCATCTGCTTGCCCACCCTGGCCTGTTCGGTCGTGTAGAAGTCCTTCTCGCTGCCGACCTTGCGCGCCAGCACCACCGCCCGGGAACCGTCCTCGCGCCGGGCGAGCTGCCGGGCGACGACGAGCAGTGCGTTCGCCTCCTCCTCGTCGGTGGCGGCCAGACCGAACCAGTTCGACAGCTTCCGCGCCAGATGGCTGCCGGAGTTTGTGGTGCTCACCACGGGCAGGCCGGCGCCCTTGAGGATCTCCACGGCGTCATCGCTCTCCGTGGTGTCGCGCCCGAGACCGACGACCCCGACGACCGACCGGTCACGCCGGGCCAGTTCCGCTATGTGCCGGGCCATGGGCAGCACCTGGAGCATGTTCTCGCCGGCGTTGGCGAGCAGGACTCTTATCTTGGTCGGCTGGTGGGTGCTGACGTTGGCGTAGTGCTGGTAGAGGTAGACACCCGTGATCTCCTCCAGGCCCTTGCGGGTGCCGGACTCCTCCGCCGCGGTGACCGGGCCGGCGTAGACGATCGTCACGTACTTGTCCTGAGAGCCGATCCTCGCGTTCTCCGCCCTGATCGCCTGCTCGACGGCGTCGAAGGTGATGCCCTTGCCGGCGCCGTAGAGTTCCAGTCCGTTGCCCGCCGCCAGCCGTACGGTCCCGGTCGCGACCCCCACACACTCGCCGCCCACCAGCACCGAGTCCGTGTTGGAGCCGATCAGCCGGCCCTCGCAGTAGCGCTGGGCCATCCACCGGTTGCCCAGGAAACCGAGGACGAGGCCGATGGCGAGGACCACCGCCAGACAGGGCCTGGACCACAGCAGCCAGACGGCCGTACGGCGGATCCGGGCGGTGGAGTGCTGCGCGGAGTGCCGGCGGCGCAACTCCTCGGCGGACAGCGGTATCCGCAGGATCCACGGCAACGCGGCCGATCGCCCGGGCGACTGGCCGACGTTGAGGTGGTTCACCCACTCCTGGTACCTGGCGTCCGCGCCGAAGGCCCGCTCCGGATCGTCCCCCTCGGGCCCGTCGGGCCGGGCCACGGCGAGCCGCCCCGGCTCCTCGGAACCGGGAGGCCGCAGCCGCTCGGCCGCCGGGATCGCGGCCAGGACCAGCAGCGGGTCCACCTCGCTGCGGCGGCTGCGCACGTTGCTGACCGCCCGCAGCAACAGCAGGCCGCCGTCGTCCTCGGTGGCACACGGCAGATACACCACGGGCGGGACCGTGCGCTTGCGGCGGCGCAGATCCAGCGTCCGCGGCCGGAAGTTCTCACGGAGATCCTCCAGCAGGGCCAGCATCCGCAGCTCCAGATGGAACTGACGGGCCGTCATGTCACCCGCCTCGGCGGCGACGACCTGCTGCGCCACGGCGAAGGCCCGCCCCCGGATCGTCTCCCAGGACTTCGTCGGCCGCCACCGGGACCACTCGGCGGCCTCCGGCCGGTCGCTGGAAGGCGCCAGGAACGTGGTCGTCGCGAACCACCGGCTGGCCCTGCGCAGCCACAGCAGCGGCGGCGCGCTGCGCGCCAGCAGGTGCGCCACACCGAACGCCGCCAGCGCCAGGCCGCCACCCCACACCGCCGTCTGCCAGCCGCCCTCACCGAGCAGCACACTCAGGCAGGCGATGAACATCGCCCCCACGAAGCCGGACGGGTTCACCACCGCGCCGACGGTGTCGGTCAGAGCCGACACACGGCTCTCCTCGTCCGCCCCGTCCGCATCACGCCCCGGCCGCCAGCGCAACTCGGCCAGCCGCCGCATCAGCCGTTCGCGGCGCTGGGCGGCCGACCACACGGTGCTCACCTCCCCGCCGACCTCCGGCGCGGCCTGCTCGATGGCGCGCAGCAGCCGCGAGCGCGGAAAGCCGAACGGCTTGTACTGCGACTGGTTCTGGTTGTCCCACGGGTGCTCGCACAACTGGCGGACCATGTCGATCGCCGAGGAGTACGCGTCCACGCCGCCTCCGCCGTCCAGCCGTTTGGCGATCAGCCCCCGCGGCTGATGGCCCTGCCGGACGAACTCCACGATCTGCGCGACCCGCCGGTCCAGAGTGCCGGTGCCGTCCTCCTCGGCGGCCTGCAGCACCACCAGCGGCGTCACCGGCGGGTTGTCCCGGAAGTTGTCGATGAGACGTCTCATCAACTCGAACACCGCGTCAGCCGCCCCTATCCCGGCGCTGCCGCTCCATACCTCTCTTGCCACTCGTACCGCCCCCGTCGCATCCGCCCTGCCCGGCACCCCCGGATCCGATGCTGATACCCACCCCGAAACCTGCCTGCACCGCACGGAGGCTGTCGTTCTCACGACTTGTCAGAGCGTCGGCGAGCAGCGGACCGCCGCGGCGGCCGACCGTCCGGCACACGCACCGGCCCATGGCGCCCCCTGTGACAGGTCCGCCCCTGTCGGCGCTGAGATCAACGTGATCATTGACGTGACGTACGGGGAGGACTGGGACGCCGCCTCCCGTACGGTCCTCGGACCCCTCAGCCGGGAACGCGCCGCGAGCCGGGACGCCGCGGGCGAGCAGTACGCCGTGGTGCTGCGCGAGCGGGAGCGACCTCAGCCGATCGCCGTGCTGAACATCGCCTGGGCGCACGACTACCTGGGGGTCTGGGCGTACGACGAGCAGGGCCGCCGCACCCGCGAGTTCGACCTGCGCCGCCTGGAACCCGACCGGCTCTTCTGCCGCCACATCGCCGAATGGCGGTACGACTCCGACGACATGGAGGAGTTCGCCGACGAGGCGGGCCGCGTTCTCATCGACCTCTACCCGGACGGCACGGGCGGGAAGATCTCCGAACCCCACGGCGTCAGGGGCGCTTCCCTGCACACCCTCGCCGGTGTGCCGGACGAGCAGCGCTGGGTACCGGCCCCCGCGTTCGGCGACTGGGGATGGGCGGTCGCCCTCGCCACCGGTGGGCCGCCACCCGAACTCACCCTGAGCCAAGCCCCGGTGGAGACGCCCGGCCAGGACGGCCCGGCGGAGAACCGGGGGAACGCTCGTGCCGCCGCCCCCGGGTGGTGTCCACCCAGCCCCCTGCGCCCTCGCCACCTCGACGAGATGTTCACGCCCGGCACCCGGTTCACCCCGCCGGACTCCCACGCGACCGGCTCGTACGTCGTCGAGCGCGTCATCGACGCCGGAACGCTCCGGCTGCCCACCGGACGGGTCGTGGCCTGCGACCCGGGCTGGATCGACCCCGGCGAGCCGTTCACCGTCACCGTCCCGCCCGGCGCCCACCCCGTGCAGATCGCGACCGCGTCCTACCCGACCGAGCACTGGGGCAAGTCGCTGCACATGGAGGACTTCACGGGAGCGCGCCTCCTCGTCTCGGGCGAACCGACGGTCACCTGGGAGATGGCGCTGCGCCCCGGCGAGGACCCGCGGACCCTGCGGCAGGGCGAGTTCTACGGCTTCGGCGTGGACACCGGCACCGGCTGCTTCGTCGACGCCGTGGCGGCCGACACGCTCACCGGCGGCGAGAACACCATCCCGGACGAGGACGACACCGACGGCATCGTCGTCCTCGACGACCCGGAATCCGGAGCCAACCTCATCGTCTACCCGAGCGGTATGGGAGACGGCTCCTACCCGGTGTGGATCGGCCGGGACGCCGACGGCGAGGTCACATGCCTGCTCGCCGACATGCTGATCCTGCGCGGTCAGGAGCTGCTGGCGGACGGGGCCGAGCCGCAGCGGACGGCGCGGACGCCCGCGGGGTGACCGTCACAGGCCGAACAGCTTCGCCGCGTTGTCGTGGCACACCGCCCGCAGCCACTCCTCCGTGAGCTCCAGCCGTTCCAGGGCGTGCAGCTGCTGCAGATACGGATAGGGGATGTTGGGGAAGTCGGAGCCGAGCAGGACGCGTTCGCGCAGTCCGGCCAGCCGGGGCAGGGCCCGGCGGGGGAACGGCATGAGTCCCTCGGTGAAGTCGGTGAAGGCCATCGTCGTGTCCAGCCGCACCTCCCCGTACCGCTCGGCGAGGCCGAGGAACTCCTCGTACTCGGGCATCCCCAGATGGGCGACGATCAGGCGCAGCCGGGGATTGCGGGCCAGCACCCGGGTGATCGGCTCGGGGCCGGTGTGCTTGCCGGGGGCGGGTCCCGAGCCGCAGTGGATCACCACCGGGATCCCTGCCTCGGCCAGCAGCCCCCAGGCCGGCGCGAGCAACTCGTCGGCCGGGTCGTAGGCCCCCACCTGCACATGCGCCTTGAAGACGCGCGCCCCCGCCTCGACGGCCTCCCGGACGTACGCTTCGACGCCGGGCTCGGGAAAGAGGGTGGCGGTGTGGAGGCAGTCGGGCGTGCGGCGGGCGAAGTCGGCCGCCCAGCCGTTCAGCCATCGGGCCATGCCGGGCTTGTGCGGATAGAGCATCGAGGTGAAGGCCCGAACGCCGAACTCCCTGAGCAGGGCGGCCCGTTCCGCCTCCTCCCTGCGGTAGGTGATCGGCCACTCAAGGCCACCGGTCATAGGTCCGAGTGCATCGAAGTAACCCCAGACCTTGCGCAGGACGCGTTCGGGCATGAAGTGCGTGTGCACGTCGACCAGCCCGGGCAGGCCCAGCCGCTCCCAGAACCGGCGGACCTCACCCGCCTCCTCGCCCGGTGGCCCGCCTGCGTGCGCGGGATGGACGGGAGCGGCGCCGGCGGAACCGCCGGGGATGTGGTCCGCCATGCGGTGATCGTTCATGCCGCTCACCCTCGCCCCTGGCGAGGCGGCGGGTCCATGCCCGGCACACGGATGCGTGCGGGATCACTCCCGGCCGGCTCATCCGTACCGGTGCGCCGGCACGAGCGACACGCCCTCATCTCCCTTGACCTCAGGCGGACTTGAGGTTTTAGGCTGGCCGTGTCCTGATGATCGAGACGAAGGGGGCGTTGAACATGACGGTCAAGGAGTACACGCAGGAGGAAGTGGCCGCGCAGCCCATCGGCGCGTGGAGCGGTGAGGCGTACCGGCTCGTGGTCGGAGCTCTGCGTGAGCAGTTGGCGGTGGAGGGGCTCACCCAGCCGCACTGGTGGACGCTCAACCATGTCGCGGGGGAGCCGGGCAGATGGACGCGTGCGACGCTGATCGAGCGGCTGTCGCGCTGGGAGGACCTCGGGATCGACTTCAACGGCGTCTTCGACGACCTCGTCGCCCGTGGCTGGCTGGTGGAGGACGCCGGGGGCATGACGTTGACCGAGGCCGGTGAGGCAGGTCGCGTACGAGCCAGGGAACGGAACGCGCGGGTGCACCGGCAGATACACGAAGGCATCGACACGGCTGACTTCGTGACCACGATCAACGTCCTGCGCCGCATGGTCGCCAACCTCGGCGGCGACTCGGACCTCGGCTGAGAACCCGGTGCCCACGTGCGCCGACACCCCCGTTGTCGGATGTCGGCGCATCTGGATTCCGCTCGCCCGCGCCGCGACGGTCAGGGCCGGAGGCGAGCAAAGAGCGGCTGGGGCGCGGGCAGACGTCCCTCGACCGGGGTCACCCGCTCGGCGATCAGCCGGGCGGCGTCGGGGAGGAAGGGGCGCAGTTCGTCGGCCAGCACACGGCACGCGGTGATCAGGTCGAGGAGGACGGCGTCGAGCCGGCGCGCTGCCTCGCCGCCGCCCTGCCGCGCCTCTCGGGCCAGTTCCCAGGGCCGGGCGGTGTCGACGCAGCGGTTGGCTTCCTCCACGATGCTCCAGACGGCTCCGGTGGCACGCCGGAAGTCGAAGTCGGCCAGGGCGGCATCGACGAGGCCGGGCACCTTCTCGTAGACGTCCACCAGTTCCCGTTCCCCGAACGGCACCGGGGCAGGCGCGGGGACTGTTCCGTCCCGGAAGCGGTGCACCATGGTCACCACGCGGTGGACGAGGTTGCCCAGCCCGCCGGCGAAGTCCGCGTCCGCACGGTCGATCAGGCGATCGGGGGTGAAGTCCGCGTCGCCGACCCGGGGTACCTCGCGCAGGAGCCACCAGCGCACCGCGTCGGTGCCGTAGGCCGCCACCAGCGCAGCCGGGTCGACGGTGGTCCCGGCGGACTTGCTGATCTTGCGGCCGTCGATCGTGAGGTAGTCGTGGACCAGGATGTCCGTGGGCAGCGGAAGTCCGGCCGACAGCAGCATGGCCGGCCAGTACACGGCGTGGAAGCGCACCACTCCCTTGCCGACCAGATGGACGCGGCGTTCACCGGCTTCCCACCATCGGTCGTAGGCGCTGTCGCCGGTGCCGTATCCCAGGCTGGTGACGTAGTTGCCGAGGGCGTCCCACCACACGTAGACGACCTGGCAGGTGTCATCGGGCACGGGGATGCCCCAGCCGCGGGCGCGACGGTGGGAGCGGGAGACGGAGAAGTCGTGCAGACCGCCCTCGATGAGGGCGAGGACCTCGTTGCGGCGGGCGGCCGGTTCGATGCGCAGTTCGCCGCTGGAGATCAGCTCATGGAGCCGCTCGGCGTAGCGGGACAGCCGGAAGAACCAGTTCTCCTCGGCGACGAGTCGGGGTTCGGTGCCGTGCTCGACGCACCTGCCGTCGACCAGCTCACCGGGGGTGTAGAACTGTTCGCAGCCGACGCAGTACAGACCTTCGTACTCCTTGCGGTACAGGTCGCCCGCCTCGGCGCACCTGCGCCACAGCCGTTCGACTCCGACCCGGTGGCGCGGGTCGCTGCTGGTGCGGATGAAGTCGTCGAACGAGAGCGACAGAGGGCCGTGCAGGGCGGCGAAGGCATCGGCGTTGCGGTCGACGAACGACTGCACGTCGACGCCGGCCGCTTCCGCGGCGAGGACGTTCTTCAGGGAGTTGTCGTCGGTTCCGGTGAGCAACCGGACCTGCCCGCCTCGCAGACGGTGGTGACGGGCCAACGTGTCCGCCTGGACGAGTTCCAGGGCGAAGCCCAGGTGGGGACGGGCGTTGACGTACGGAATGGTGGTGGTGATGTAGTGGCGTCGTGCGGTCATCGGTCCTCCTGCCGGGTGGCGAGGCCTGATCGCACACGATCCGAAGCCCCGTCCCGGGGCCTCGGATTCGGTACGCGTCCGTGCTCAGCAGCCCCGTCGGCGGGGCATCATCGGGTGCTGAGGCGAAGGCGTGATCATGCGCTCGATGGTAGCCACGGGACGGCGTCGCGGCACCCCGTTATTCCGGTGGTCACGGCAAGCCTCGAACGTGCCCGGCACCGGGGACCGCTCCGCGAAGGCCTTGGGTGATCGGTGGCCACCCGGCCGACTTGTCTGTGTCATCAGCCAGTACGGCTGCCGGTCGACTCCGGAGCAGACTCGCTGCCACGACCACGGCCCGACGAGCCGTCCCCTCGCCGGGCCGCTGGTGTCACGCACCGGACGAGGCACACGAGGGGCAGCAGCATGAGCGTGCAGCAGTACGACGAGATCGGCGAGGCCTTCGAGGGGTTCAAGTCCCTGCCGTTGATACGTTACGGGGAGGTTCCGAGCTTCCTGGGCATGGTCGGGGACGTGCGGGGCAAGTCGGTTCTCGACCTGGCGTGCGGCACCGGCTTCTACAGCCGGGAGTTCAAGCGGCGCGGCGCCGGGGACGTCTTCGGTGTCGACATCTCCGTGGAGATGATCGCGGCCGCGCGGGGGATCGAGCAGCGTGCCCCGCTGGGAGTGCGCTACGAGGTCGGTGACGTGGACGAACTGCGGCCCGTCGAGCGGCCCTTCGACATCGCGGTGGGGGTGCAGTGCCTCAACTACGCCGAGGACCGGGCCGCGATGGAGAGGATGTGCCGCAACATCCACCGGAGCCTGGTGCCCGGCGGGGAGTTCTTCGTGCTCGGCCAGAAGCCCGACTACGGGTTCGACTGTCCCTCCCTGGAGCGGTACGGCTTCCGCTGCGAGCCGACCGGCGAGGAGAGCGGGACGGGACCCCGGGTGCGGGTCACGGCACTGCTCGATCCGGAGCCGATCACCATCGTCTCCACGGTGCCGCGCCGCGAGGTGTACGAGGAGAGCTTGCGGGCGGCCGGTTTCAGGGAGGTGGAGTGGGTGCCGCTGCGGGTGTCCGACGCCGGGGTCCGCGACCTCGGTGAGGACTTCTGGGCGGACCTCCTCACCCGTCCACCTCTGGAGATGCTGCGCTGCCGGGCCTGAACGGCGAACGGTCCGGGTGGACGGGGCGGTGCCGTTCAAGGTCCCGGCCGGGCTGGGAGTCGCACTTCGGGGTAAGTGGGTCGATCGGGATATGCAGCCCATATGCCAACGTTCCGATGCCCGCGGCCCTTCGGTGTGACGTTCTCCATTGCGCCGTCCCGTCCATCCCGTGAGTCTCGCGTGGAACAAGCGTCCGAAGAACTGTTATCTGCGGCTTCCTGATCGATCTCCCAGGTATCGGACAGCATCGTTCGGCGTCGAGGACAGGGAAGTTTTTGATGAGTGCAGAGCGCACGAGGGAACTGACAGCACTGGTGATCGCTGCCCGCAGCGGCGAGCCGGGGGCTCAGGACGCCTTGGTCGGTGCGTACCTCCCGCTGGTCTACAACGTCGTGGGCAGGGCTCTGAACGGTTCCGTCGACGTCGACGACGTGGTGCAGGAGACCATGCTGCGGGCCCTCGACGCGCTCGGCTCGCTGCGTGCCCCCGAGAGCTTCCGGTCCTGGCTCGTGGCGATCGCGATGAACCAGGTCCGGGCGCACTGGCAGGACCGCCAGTCGGCTCCGGGTGCCGTCGAGGAGGCGGCGGAGCTCGCGGATCCGGGTGCCGACTTCGTGGACCTGACCATGGTGCAGCTCCAGCTGTCCGGCCAGCGGCAGGAGACCGCACGCGCCACGCGCTGGCTGGAGCCGGACGACCGGGGGCTGTTGTCGCTGTGGTGGCTGGAGTGCGCCGGTGAGCTGACCCGCGCCGAGATCGCCGCCGCTCTGGAGCTGTCGCCGCAGCACACGGCGGTCCGGGTGCAGCGGATGAAGGCGCAGCTGGAGGCGGCCCGGGTGGTGGTACGGGCACTCGACGCACAGCCGCCGTGCGAGGAACTGCGGTCCGTGCTGGGGACCTGGGACGGCCGGCCGTCGGCCCTGTGGCGCAAGCGAATAGCCCGGCATGCCCGCGACTGTGCCCGTTGTTCCGGTTTGTGGAGCGGATTGATGCCGGCTGAAGGGCTCCTGGCCGGTCTCGCGCTGGTCGCGGCGACGCCCGGCCTCCTGGAAGGAGTGCTGGGTGCCGCCGATCCGATGGCCCCGGTCGGCTCCGCCTCCCCGCTGACCGAGTCCATGAGCCATTCAGGTGCGGGTGCGGGTGCCGGCGCGGGGCGGGGGTCCGCGCACGGTCGTACGGTCTCCCGTGGAGAGGCCCGCCGGCGACGGCGTGTCCGGCGCCGGGCCGTCGGAGGTGCCGTGGTGGCGCTCTGTATGGCGGGCGGCGGCCTCTGGTATCTCGACACCGACCCCGGTACCGGAACCGAGGAGCCCGCCACCGCGCGGACGGCGGGCGCCCCCGTAGCGGACATCTCGGAGTCCAGCGCCGTCGAGACCTCCCCGTCGGCGACGACGTCGAAGTCGCCGTCCCCGTCCGCCTCACCGTCGAAGAAGGCGACCCCTTCCAAGACGTCCCGACCGTCCGAGAAGTCCACGCCGACGTCCCGGCCGTCGACCCGTCCGAACCGGAGCGCACCCAGCGCGCCCCCGGTGCAGTCGGCCCCGACGGACACCGTCGGGCAGGTGGTCGCGCTGGTGAACGAGGAACGGGCGGACGCCGGGTGCGGACCGCTCGCGCAGGACGCGCTGCTCAACAAGGCCGCGCAGGGCCACTCCGCTGACATGGACGCCCGCGACTTCTTCGACCACACCAACCCGGACGGCGCCGACCCCGGGCAGCGCATCACCGCGGCCGGCTACCGCTGGTCCACCTACGGCGAGAACATCGCCCAGGGGCAGCAGACGCCGGAGGCGGTGATGGACTCCTGGATGAACAGCCCCGGTCACCGGGCCAACATCCTCAACTGCTCGTTCAAGGACATCGGCATCGGCATCCACAGCGGTCCCGGTGGGCCGTGGTGGACGCAGAAGTTCGGCGCCAAACTGTGAGCGGTGCACAAGGGGCGGCCGCGGCCGTCGGAGCATGAACCGCTCGGCCGAGCGTGCTCAAGGGCGGGGACCCGCGCCCTCGCCGCCGTCCGTCACGGCTGCCGGACCGCGATGACGTCGAACGACAGCGCCACCTTCGCGCCGACCATTCCCGTGCCCCCGTCGACACCCCAGTCCTTGCGGTTGATGGTCGCGGAGCCCGTGAGACGGACGCGACCGGTGCCTGCCGCACCGCTCGCGGTGTCGGTCAGCCGGAAGTCCACGGTGACCGGCTTGGTGATGCCCCGCACGGCCAGATCCCCGGTGACCTTGAATTCGGTCTCGTCGACCTGCTCCACCCGCGTCGAGACGAAGGTGATCGTGGGGTGGCCGACTGCGTCCAGGAAGTCGGTGCCGCGCAGATGGTCGTCGCGCTTGGTGTTGCGGGTCTGGACGCTTGCGGCCCGGATCGTGAGCTGCACGGTGGACTTCGAGGGGGTGGCGCCGTCCAGGTGCGCGCGCCCTTCGAACACGTCGAACTGCCCGGGCACCTTGCTGATCATCATCGCCCGTGCGGTGAAGCCGATGCGGCTGCGGGTGGTGTCGAGGACGTAGCCGCCGGTCAGTGCGCTGAGCTGGGTGGTCGTCGTCATGCTTGATCGCTCCAGGAAGGTGCGGGCGGAAGCCGCCCGCGGGATGGTGTCGGTCTCAGCGGTACGACGACGCAGCGCCGCAGAACGTGAGGTGAAGCCGCGACCTCACATTCCGCACGGCTGTCTCGTCGAACAGGGGAGAGCGGACGCGAACCAGGGAGCCCACACCACCATGACCACCCCATCCCCTTCACCGTCCCGGCCGGGAGACGGCGGACCCGATCCCGACCTGAGCGTGATCATGCGGGAGCGGCGGCAGCTGATCAACGTCGCCTACCGGCTCCTGGGCTCCCTGGCCGAAGCCGAGGACGTCGTACAGGAGGCCTACACCCGCTGGTACGGCATGTCCCAGCAGCAACGGGAAGGCATCGATTCTCCCGGTGCCTGGCTCACGACCGTCACCAGCCGCATCTGTCTCGACCTGCTCGGCTCGGCACGGGCCAGGCGGGAGCACTACGTGGGCGAATGGATCCCGGAACCACTGCCCGACGGCACGGAGTGGCTGAACGGGAGGTCCTCCGGCACCACCGTCGACCCGGCCGACCGCATCACCCTCGACGAGTCGGTCAACATGGCCTTCCTCGTCGTGCTCGAATCGATGACGCCGGCCGAGCGCGTGGCGTTCGTCCTGCACGACGTCTTCCGTTACTCCTTCGCCGAGGTGGCCGAGATCGTCGGCCGTACGCCGGCTGCCTGCCGCCAGCTGGCCTCATCGGCCCGCCGGCGCATCCGCGCGGCCCAGCCGTCCACGGTCTCGGCATCCCGGCGCGCCGGCATCGTCAAGGCGTTCAAGCAGGCTTGGGAAGCCAAGGACATCGACGCGCTCGTCGGCCTGCTGGCCCCCGACGCCACGGCCACCGGTGACGGCGGTGGCATCGTCCCGGCAGCCCTGCACCCCGTCGCGGGAGCCGAGCAGGTCGCGCGGTTCTTCGCGGATCGGGCGAAGGCGGTGCCCGACGTGGTGGTCGTGGAGTGCACGGTCAACGGTCAGCCCGGACTGGTGGCCCAGTTGGACGGCGTCGCCGTGTCCGTGCTGGCGTTCGACATCGCGGACGACCGGATCCAGCGGATCTGGGCGGTGCTCAACCCGGAGAAGCTGCGCCCCTGGACGGCGGCCTGACCCGCCGTCCCCGCCGGGGCGTCCGGCAGAGCGGGACGTGGTCACGCCTCGTCGCGTACCCGCAGCACCACCTTGTTCAGCCCCCACAGGGCGATTCCGATCGCCAGCAGCACACCGGCCCGGATGTACACCTCGGCGGGCCGGTCGGACAGCGGGCTGGCCAGGATCAGGGAGGTGAGGGCACCGAGCACCGGCAGCACGGTCGGCGTACGGAAGTGCCGGTGCCCGACCCGGTCACGGCGCAGCACGAGGACGGCGATGTTGACCACGGCGAAGACGCACAGGAGCAGGAAGGCCGTGGTGTCACCGAGGCCCTCGATCTCCCCGGTGGACACCAGCCCGATGGCGAGCAGCGAGACGAAGACGATGCCGACGACGGGTGTGCGGCGCCGGGGGAGCACCCGGCCCATGGCCCGCGGCAGAATCCTTTCGTTGGCCATGCCGTAGCACAGGCGCGACGCCATCATGATGTTGATCAGGGCGGAGTTGGTGACCGCGAACAGGGCGATCAACGCGAACAACTTGGGCGGGAAGTCGAGCCCGCCGGCCTTGACGACCTCCAGCAGCGGGCCACTGGAGCCTTCCAGTACGCGGTGGTCGACGAGCAGCGAGGAGACGAGGGCGACCAGGACGTAGAGGGTGCCGGTGACGGCGACGCCGATGAAGATGGCCCGCGGAAACGTACGTACCGGATCCTTGGTCTCCTCGGCCATGTTGACGGAGTCCTCGAAGCCCACGAAGGCGAAGAAGCCGAGAGCCGTCGCCCCCAGCACACTGGTCATCAGCGCGAAGCCGGTGCCCTCCGCCTGGAAGTCGCCGAGCCGCGAGGGCTCACCGTCACCGGACAGGACGGCCCAGGCGCCGATCGTGAGGATGATGAGCAGACCCGTCAACTCGACCAGGGTGAGGACCACGTTGGTCTTCACCGACTCCGACACACCCCGTAGGTTCAGGGCTGCCAGGGCGAGGATGAACAGGATGGCGACGAGGGTGGGCGGGAAGAAGCCGGTGAACTCCGCGAGGTAGTCGCCGCTGAACGCGCGTGCCGCCGCACTCGCCGAGGACAGCCCGGAGCACATGACCATGAAGGCGACGATGAAGGTGAGGAACGGCACCCGGAACGCCTTTTGGGTGTAGAGCGCCGCGCCGGCCGCCTTCGGGTACTTGCCGACGAGTTCGACGTACGAGGCCGCTGTCAGGACGGCCACGACGAAGCCGATGGCGAACGGCAGCCACAGCGCCCCGCCGACCTTGCCGGCGACCTTGCCGGTGGTGGCGTAGATGCCGGTGCCGAGGATGTCCCCGATCACGAACAGGACCAGCAGCCTGGGACCGATGGCCCGCCGCAGCGGGGTGTCGTCGTCCCGTCCCTCCGCGGTGGCGGCGGCATCACTTCCGGTTGCGGACACGAAGGCTCCCCCTGAGCGTCGACCACGGAACAGAACACGTCTCGCATGCCCACCAGGCCGGTGACCTGAAACCGGTGCGGCGCCGTCGGCCGACGGACCGATCCGCACCGTGGAGCCGCAGCGGTGTGGCCCCAGCGGTGTGCCGGCCGCGAGGACAACTCGCCCACGTTCGGGAAGAGTTCCGCTTGTCTGCCGTCGGCTGCGCGGCCGGACCTCGCCGCGTGCCGCGCCACCCCGGCTACCGGGCGTCAGGGCTCGCGGCGCCGTGCGTCGCTGTGCTGACGCACGCGTTCGGTGTGGCCGGTGATGGTGTCGATCCGGGCGGCGAGCTCCGGATGGGCGGGGCGCAGGTGGGGCTGGGCCTCGGTCAGGGGGCCGACGAGATGGGCTGCGTCGTCGGCGGCGAGAGCCTCGTCGATGCGGCGGATCAAGGGACGGGCCGCGGTGGGCAGATCCGTGAGCGCCGTGATCTCGCCGGCGAGTCGGCGCAGTCCGGCGGCGTTGTCGCGGGCCCAGCTGGTGACTGAGCGGTCGGCGGCTCGGCGGTCGCGGGTGGCTTTGACGCGCTGCTCGCCGGTGGTGCCGGCGGCACCGGGGCGCAACCGCAGATAGCGGCGCTCCGCCGCCTGACGGCTGGCCACGCCCAGTGGCCCGGCGAGATCCGCCCAGCTCGCGCCGGCTTCCCGGGCGGTTTCGATCAGGCCCGTCTCCCAGCCCGCGAGCCGTTCCCGCACCTCGCGCAGCAGCAGCAACGAGGCCAGGACCTGGTCCGGGCCCGGCTCCGTGCCGGGCGGCTCGTGGGCGGGCGCGGTGTGGGCGGCGTGGACGGCCTCATCGATGGCGCTCAGGGCCGCGGCCGCAGCCAGGAACGAGGCGGGGCCGGGCCCTTTTCCTTCGGGCGGGCCGCCGCGCGTGGGCCGGTCGGACCGTTCGGCTGCTGCCATGAGACCTCCTCGCGGGCTTTGTCATCCTTACGACGACATTTCATTTGTCATCGTTCCGATGACATGCTACAACGGAGTCAACGTGAAGCGCATTGGCAGGTACTGCCGGAAGCACTGGAGGTGTCCACCGATGTTGATGCGCACCGACCCGTTCCGTGAACTCGACCGTCTCACCCAGCAGCTCCTCGGCACGTCCGGCACCTGGTCACGGCCCGCCCCGATGCCGATGGACGCGTACCGCGAGGGCGACGAGTACGTGATCGCCCTCGATCTGCCGGGTGTCTCACCGGACGCCATCGACATCGACGTCGAACGGAACATGCTGACCGTGAAGGCGGAGAGGCGCCCGGTCACCAAGGCCGACACCGTGCAGATGGAGCTGTCCGAGCGTCCGCTCGGCGTCTTCTCCCGCCAGGTCATGCTGGCCGACACGCTGGACGTCGATCACATCAAGGCCGACTACGACGCAGGTGTCCTGACGCTGCGGATCCCGATCGCCGAGCGCGCCAAGCCGCGCAAGATCTCGATCAGCGCCACAGGCACCGAGCGCAAGGAGATCAGCGGCTGACCGACGCCTGCTGATCCCGACCGGTGCGCGCAGGGCCGGCCCCGCTTCGCCTCGGCCGGCCCCGCACGCCCCGCCGTCGAAAGGGGGCATGGTGCACATGCGATGGGACGCGTTCCTCGACGCAGTCGCCGAACGCGGCGAGTACCCCTCACAGCAGGAGGCGGACAGGGCCGCCCGCGTCGTCCTCGCCCTGCTCGGCGCCCACCTCGTGGGCGAGGAGCGAGCCGAACTCGCCGCCCGGCTGCCCGAGACCTACGCCGTCATCCTGCTCAACCCCCTCCAGGCCGCAGAGCCGCTGACCCCCGAACGGTTCGTGCGCGCCACCGCAGCCTGGATCGAGGGAGCCACCGAAGAGACCGCGAAATGGGACGCCGGCGCCGTCCTCAGCGTGGCCGCCGAGGCCGCGGGCGAGGACCTCATGCGCCGCATCCTGCTTCAGCTTCCCCCTGACTACGACCTGCTGTTCGGCGCGCCGCAGCAGGCATGAGCCCTCGGCATCAGGCGCCCATGACTCAGTGATCCGCACACACCCGCACCGGAAAGGCAACCCGCCACCGATGTTCCCCGAGCCCGAAGCGGCCCGCACCAAGCCGGTCATGACCTACGACCAGCTGCTGGAGAAGGTGCGGTACGAAGGCGCGTACCCCACTCGTGAAAGGGCCGAGGCCTCCGTCCGCCATGTCCTGTCCGCACTGGGCCGCCAGGTCACCGGCGACGAACGCGTCGAACTCGCCGCCCGGCTGCCCTTCGAAGCGGCCCGCATCCTCACCGCTCAGATCCCCGCCACCGAACACCTCACCGGCTGGGCCTTCGTGAAGGACCTCGCCGCGCGCACCGGCGGCACCCCGGCCACCGCCCGCTGGGACGCCGGCACCGTCCTCACCCTGGTCGCCCAGCTGGCCGGCCCCGACCTCGTCACCCGTGTCATCGCCCAGCTCCCCCCGGGTTTCGCCCTCCTCTTCGGCAAGGCCGAACTGACTCAAGCAGCCTGACCTCACCCGGGTTCCGTAGCGCCCGGCCTCGGCCTCACCGCCCGAGGCCGGGCACCCCGATCGCATCGACGTCTCGCACGGGCGCCTTGTGTCGTGCCGCACAGAAGTGTCCGTGCCGAACGACAGGCGTTAGCGGGTAGGCGAACAACGACCCGTTCCGCCAGATGTATGTGAGGGAGGTGTCGGGCGGTGGATCGGCCCGACCGTAGAGGGTACGCACTGGACATGATCGACTGGTTGCTGGAAACGACCTCGTTGCGAGAGTTCCTGCAGCACCTGGTCGACGACGCCGTCAGCGCTTCGGGCGCCGACGGCTGTGGCGTGACCATCGAGCGACACCGGCGCCCGCTGACCGTCGTCAGCACCGGCGGCGTCGCGGACAAGCTGGACGAGAAGCAGTACGGCCAGGACGACGGGCCCTGCCTGCAGGCCTTGCGCACCGGCGAGACCGTGCACGTACCGGACGTGCTGGAGGAGACCCGGTGGGGGACCTATCCGCGGTTCGCGGCCGACCTGGGCATCCGCTGCTCGCTGTCCGTACCGATCCCCGTGCGCAGCCACACGGCGGGCGCACTGAACTTCTACGCCTGCGGCCCCCACGCCTTTTGCGAGGAAGACCGCCAGACGCTGGCCCTGTTCGCCGCACAGGCAGGCGGCGGGATCGCCCTCGCGCAGCGACTGGCCGACGCGGAGGACTTCACCCGCGAGCTTCAGACCGCGCTCGCCTCCCGCAGCGTGATCGACCAGGCCATCGGCAGCGTCATGCAACAGCAGCAGTGCACCGCGGAGGAAGCCTTCGACCTGCTGCGCCGACTGTCCCAGCAGACCAACCTCAAGCTCCGCGACGTCTGCACCCGCCTGCTCACCGACATCGCCGGCCGGCCCCCCGTTCCCAGCCCGCCCCTGCGGCCCCAGCCGTGACGTCCCGGGCCCGGTGACGGGTGTGTGCGGGAGGCGGCTGTCCGGGCAGGGGCCGACGGTATGTGCCGGGCGGATAGCCGATGTTGCGGTCCGGCCGCGACGTGGCCCGGGGACGTTGCCTGTGCGGCCGGGCCCGAGTTGGACCGCGTATGAAAGACGCCTTCGCAGCACTGGACGGCGCGTACCGAACGCAACCCGACCCGCTGCCCTGCCCGTACTGCGCCAGTCTCCTTGCCGCCCACCGCAGAGGTGACGCCCCGCCCGGCGCGGGGCAGGAGGACGACGGCAGCACCTTCGTGGCCTGGCTGCGCCTGTGCATGGCGCTGGTCGCAGGGGTGAGCGTGTTGCTGACCTTGGCCGGAGCGCTGGCCGGGTGACGCCCTCGCGCAGGGTGGTGGCGAGAGGCCGCCTGGCCGCGCCGCAGCGTTCGGTACCAGGGCCGCGGCGACAGGGGCCTGTCCCCTGTGTCAATCCGTGCGGCCCGTCGCCGCCACGGTGATGCCCAGCCCGATCATCGTGAACCCGCTGAGGCCACCGACGGCCGCGAGCCGCCTGGGCGAGCGGGCGAACCAGTCCCGGGCCGTCGCCGCGGCCGGCCCCCACAGACTGTCGAACGCCACGAAGCACGCAGGGAACGCCGTTCGCGCAGGGTCTTGACCCCCAGATACACCAATCAGGTAGGCGGCACCGGCCGGCTTCAGCGACATGAAGACCACCGCCGACCGCGCCACGAGCGAACCGATTCCGCACGCCACCGCCACCACCAGGACGTACGCGCCGACGGTATTGCCCACGGTGGTCAGCGCGGCACGGCGGCCCCGCGCCAGGGCGCGCCCGATCACGAACAGCATGCTTGGCCCGGGTATCACGATCAGCAGGAGCGACATGGCCGTGAAGGCGAGGAGACGGTCGGTGGGAACCATGCGGACCCGGGAACACACCTGCCCCGTTCTGCTCGATCCCCAGGCGGGAGATCGAGTAGCGGTTACTCGGCCGCGCCTTCAGGTGCCCGGACCGCGGGGGAGCGGGGAGCCGAGCGGCGCGCCACGAGACCGGTGACATTGCCGGTCCGCGCTCGGGGGCCGGTCCCCGACAGTGGCTGGGCCAGCCCAACGGCGGTGCCCCACCGTGTACACGCGGCCGACGCCCCATGTCCCGCATGCCCGCGGCCCGGGCCGCCCGCCACGACAGAGAGGACGACTCGTCGTGCGACTCCCTCCCCACAGCGACTCCCGCACCCATGCCTGCGCTGCTCCCCGGCGCCGTACCGGACGACTGGCGGGCGCCGCCGCGGCACTGGCCGCGGTCGTCGGCCTGGGCACCCTGAGCAGCCCGGGCGCCCAGGCGGCGGACAACCCCTACGAACGCGGCCCGGCCCCCACCACGGCCGGCATCGAGGCGCCGCGCGGCCCGTACGCCGTTTCGCAGACGTCCGTCTCCTCGCTGGCCGTCACCGGGTTCGGCGGCGGCACCATCCACTACCCGACGAGCACCAGCGACGGCACCTTCGGCGCCGTGGCCGTCTCGCCCGGCTACACCGCCCACGAGTCCTCGATCGCCTGGCTGGGACCGCGTCTGGCCTCGCATGGCTTCGTGGTGTTCACCATCGACACGCTCACCACACTCGACCAACCCGACTCCCGTGGACGCCAGTTGCTGGCCGCCCTGGACCACCTCACCCAGCGCAGCTCCGTGCGCGGCCGCGTCGACGCCGGTCGCCTCGGCGTCATGGGCCACTCGATGGGCGGCGGCGGCAGCCTGGAGGCAGCCAAGTCGCGTCCCGCCCTCCAGGCGGCGATCCCGATGACCCCGTGGAACCTCGACAAGTCCTGGCCCGACATCAGCACACCGACGCTCATCTTCGGAGCCGACGGCGACACCATCGCCCCGGTCTCCTCCCACGCCGAACCGTTCTACGCCGGCCTGCCCGCCGCACTGGACCGGGGCTACCTGGAACTGAACTCGGCGACCCACTTCACGCCCAACTCGTCGAACACGACGATCGCCAAGTACAGCATTTCCTGGCTCAAGCGGTTCATCGACAACGACACCCGCTACGAGCAGTTCCTGTGCCCGTTGCCCCGGCCGAGCCTGACCATCGAGGAGTACCGCGGCAACTGCCCGCACACGTCCTGACGCCGGACGCCGCACCTGCCCCAGCAGCCGGGACAGCTGGGGCATCCGGGGCGGTCGGAAGAACCGAGGAACTAGGGTCTGTCGTTTGGATCATGCCGGCGTCGCGGGGTCTGGCACGCGCATCTGCCGCGTTGTCGTCGGTTGCCGACGCTCCGCGTCGGCGCCCTCCTCCGCCTTGCAGCTGCACGCACCAGACCCCGCTCGGGTGG
>NZ_JBSFEP010000029.1:0-99564 GCF_053594495.1 Streptomyces sp. NPDC001920 | reverse complement strand
GGCTTCCTCATGGCCCTCGCCATCGGTACGCCGCTCGGACTGCTGGTCGCCCGGGTGAGGTTCGTCCGGGCAGCGCTCGGCCCCATCCTCTCCGGCCTGCAGTCGCTGCCGTCGGTGGCCTGGGTGCCGCCCGCCGTGCTCTGGCTGGGTCTGAACAACTCGATGATGTACGCCGTGATCCTGCTCGGCGCCGTCCCGTCCATCGCCAACGGCCTGGTCGCGGGCATCGACCAGATCCCCCCGCTCTTCCTGCGGGCCGGACGCACCCTCGGCGCCACCGGACTGCGCGAGGCCCGGCACATCGTGATGCCGGGAGCCCTCCCGGGGTACCTCGCGGGCCTGAAGCAGGGGTGGGCCTTCTCCTGGCGCTCGCTGATGGCGGCCGAGATCATCGCCTCCTCGCCCGATCTCGGCGTCGGACTCGGCCAGTTGCTGGAGAACGGCCGCAACAACAGCAGCATGCCGCAGGTCTTCCTGGCCATCTTCCTCATCCTGCTCGTCGGCATCGCCATCGACCTGCTGGTCTTCAGCCCGCTGGAACGGCGAGTGCTGCGCGGGCGGGGGCTGCTGGTCACCCGCTGAACTGCGGGACCGTGAGGGGCGGTTCGCGAGGGGTGGTCACTGGCGGCCCGGCGACTGGATCCACCCCAGGGACCGCTCGACGGCTCGCTTCCAGGAGGCGTACTCCCACTCCCGCCGTTCGGGGTCCATGTCCGGGAGCCACTGGGCGGCCATGTGCCAGTTGCGCCGCAGGACCTGCAGATCCGGCCAGTAACCGGCCGCGAGTCCGGCCGCGTACGCCGCGCCCAGTGACACCGTCTCGTGGACGAGCGGCCGTACCACGGGCACGTCGAGGACGTCGGCCAGGATCTGCATGAGGAGGTGGTCCGAGGTCATGCCGCCGTCCACCTTGAGCTGCTTCAGGGCGAGCGCGGAGTCGGCGTTCATGGCGTCGACGACCTCCCGGGTCTGCCAGCCGGTGGCCTCCAGGACGGCCCGGGCCAGGTGCCCCTTGGTGATGTACGAGGTGAGGCCGACGATGACGCCGCGGGCGTCACTGCGCCAGTGCGGGGCGAACAGCCCGGAGAACGCGGGGACGATGTAGCAGCCACCGTTGTCCTCGACGGTACGCGCGAGCGTCTCGATCTCGGGAGCGCTGTGGATCAGGCCGAGCCGGTCGCGGAACCACTGCACCAGCGAGCCGGTGACGGCGATCGGGCCTTCCAGGGCGTAGACGGTCGGCTGACCCGCGATCTTGTACGCGACCGTGGTGAGGAGCCCGTGCTCGGAGCGTACGAGGTCGTTTCCGGTGTTCATCACCAGGAAGCTGCCGGTGCCGTAGGTGCACTTCGCTTCGCCCGGCGAGAAGCACGTCTGACCGAACAGGGCCGCCTGCTGATCACCGAGGGCGGCCGTGATGGGCACGCCGTGCAGCAGTGCGCGGGCCTCGCCGTAGCTCTCCACGGAGGGGCGGATCTCCGGCAGCATCGAGCGCGGCACCCCGAAGAAGTCCATCAGCGCCTCGTCCCAGGTCAGCGTACGGATGTCCATCAGCATGGTGCGGCTGGCGTTGGTGGCGTCGGTGATGTGCAGGCCGCCGTCCGTACCTCCGGTGAGGTTCCAGATCAGCCAGCTCTCGATGGTGCCGAACAGCAGCTCACCGTCGCGGGCGCGGCGTTCGAGGCCGTCGACATGGTCGAACAGCCAGCGGATCCGCGGCGCGGAGAAGTAGGTCGACGGCGGCAGGCAGCAGTGGTCGAGGAAGAACGCGTCCCCCGGTTCCGTCCTCAGCTCGTCGACGAGCTGGGCGGTGCGCGTGTCCTGCCAGACGATCGCATGCCCGAGGGGGACCCCGGTCCGCGGGTCCCAGAGCACCGACGTCTCCCGCTGGTTGGCGATCCCGATGGCGGAGATCTGCCCGGCGTCGATCCCTGCGTTGGACAGCGCCTCGGGTACGACGCGCTGGAGGTTGCGCCAGATCTCGACGGCGTCGTGCTCGACCCAGCCCGGCCGGGGGAAGTACTGCTGGTGCTCGCGCTGGGCGACCGCCGCCAGTCGTCCGCCGTGGTCGAACAGGATGCATCGGGTGGAGGTGGTGCCCTGGTCGATGGACATCACATACCGCTCAACCATGATCGACCTGCCTTCCGATGTGTCGCGGAGGTCCCGGTGCCCTACCAGCGGGCCGCGCCCAGGTCTCTGGAGATCGCGCGTGCCGCCTCGCGCAGCACGGTGATCAGGGCCGGCAGGGGCCGGCCTTTGGTGTCGCAGATCCGTTCGACGGCGCCGGACACCCCGATCGAGCCGACCACCAGGCCGCCCTGTCCCCGGATCGGCGCGGCGATCCCCGCTTCGCCCATGCTCATCTCCTGCACCTCGGCGCCCCAGCCGAGGTCCCGTATCTCGCCGAGCGCCCGGGTGAGCTGCTCCGGGTGGACCAGGGTGTGCCGGGTGTACGCCTCCGGTTCGCCCTCCAGGAGGGGGTCGAGGGGGGTGGCTCCGTAGGCCAGCAGGACCTTGCCGAGCGAGGAGGCGTGCAGCGGCAGCAGCGCGCCGACGTCCAGGGTCTGGAGGGTGTCGTCCGGCCGGAAGACATGGTGGATGACGAGCACCTTGCCCTCCAGGGGCGTGCCCAGGCGGACCGCCTCCCCGCTGCGGGCGGCCAGGGCGTCGGCCCAGTTGATCGAGCGCGAACGCAGTTCGTTGACGTCCAGGTAGCTGGTACCGAGGTGCAGCAGAGCCGCCCCGAGCTGGTACTTTCCGGTCGTGGGGTCCTGCTCGACGAAGTCCACGTGCTGAAGCGTGCGCAGGATTCCGTGGGCGGTGCCCTTGGCGAGGCCCAGCGAGGAGGCCACCTCTCCCAGCCCGAGCCGACGGGATCCACCGGCGAGCAGGCGCAGGATCGCCGCCGCCCGCTCTATCGACTGGACTGGGCCGGCCATGAGGCGATGGTAGTCCGGGATCTTCCGGTTCGGGACTGTCGTTCGGTAATGCCGACCTATGTTCGTTGACCGCCCGCATTTTCGTCTTTAGCGTTCCTTGACGGCCCGGTCGGTGGCCGACAGGGCTTCCCCAGGAGGAGGAAACATGACAACTGCGCAGCTCGCCGCCGCGCCTCGCGGGGAAGCCGAGCACGTCTTTTCGCTGCCGCACGCACCGGGTGCCGTCTCGGGCGTACGTCGGCGTATACGTGCGGTCCTCGCCGACTGGAACCTCGCGGCGGACTTCGCCGACGACGTCCTGCTGGTGGTCTCGGAGCTGCTCACGAACGCGATCGTCCATGCCCTTCCCCCGGCGACGCTGAGGCTCTCGCGCGGCCCGCTCGACCTGGGCAGGGCGGTACGGGTCGAGGTGACCGACATGGGCCCCGCGGCCTCGACCGCGCTGTGCACTCCCGACCCCGACGAGCACGGCCGCGGCCTCGACATCGTCACCGCGCTGGCCGCCCGCTGCGGTGTGCATGTGCACTCCGGCAGGACCAGCCGGTGGGCGGAGCTGCGGTTCGGCTGAGCCGGTCACCGTACGGACGGCTGCTCACGGACGGCTGCGGCAGGCCTCCCCCGCCGCCGGCCCTGCGGGTGGTCGCACCGGATCACTCGCTCCCGGCACGAACGTCCCACCGGTACGCTCCAGCACCGGCTGCCTGCCGTGCGCCGGGACACCGCGCGGGCCAAGGCCCGGTCAGCCTCGCGGTCGTGTACGCGGCGCTCAGAGCGCCCAGGCCGGCGCACGACGCCGAAGCGGAACAGCGACGGCGTCTCGGCGACGCCTCAGTGATCGCCCGCCCGGATGATCACCCGCACCACGGCCACCGCGCGCCCGGCGTGACTCGGCATCGAGTATCTCGGCACGCCGGGCAGGGGGTTCCGGCTCTTTTGGCATCTCGTCGGCACACGCGAGGGCTGGAATACCTTTATCAACGAAGCGGCGGCAACATGATTGTTGCGCAACCAAGCTTGTCTGTTGCCTCACTTGGTTGACAGTCTGCGCCGTCGATCCCCTCGTGATCGGGACGCACCCGAATAGTGAGACGGTTTTCTTTTTCCCTGCGCTTATAAATGAAGTGCACTTTCTGGTTAACCTCTCCTGTATCGTCAGGCCGTAGCAGTGCGCGGTACTGCGGATCGACTCCGATGGGTTTCTTGTCTTCGAAACCTTCAACCTGGGCAATAATCATGTCTTTCTTTTTTACACCTACTGCATGGACTGTAAAAGACACTTCGACCATAGAATTGGGCTTGACGGAAAGGTCAGTAATGCTTGGGCGGCCATTACCTGTAGCTGTTGACGCCACTCCACAAATTGCGAGAAGTAGCGCAATGAGATACGCGATAAAGCCGACACTCAAGAGCCACGCCTGCTTCCGGTTTCCTTTCTTGTCACTGTTCTGAAACAACGACACGATACTGAGGGCGACCGCGAGGGTCGCGAATACCGCAATCCATACGTAGAGCCATCGGTGATTGTTTACTGCTGCGAGGAGTGCATCTTGCGATAGGCCTACCGACGTGCCGAGGCCAGCCACCGCTACGTAAGCACCAGCCAAGATTTTTGCTACGGTTGATAGGTCCCTGTCAACGCGTCGATCCTTTTGATCCGGAGTCTCAGCCATGGCATTCACCTCGTGGCGGTTGACGTAACTGATGGGCTTTGTGTGATGTGGTCAGGTAGCACCGGCGGCGATAGACCCCAGTCAATTTTGTTAAACGCGTACATTGTTAGCGTGAAAAACCAGAGACCTACTAGAATGAGAGACGTTACATAGTAAATCTCTTTATTAATTTCGGCACCAAGAGTCGACGACTCTCGCACAAGAAGTAGAGAAGCCGCGATAGCTGAGGGTACAAGAATGACTGCGACGTCTTGTCCTGTCATTTTGCTGTCTTCTGCCATGTCGAACCAGTGGTACACGAAGAAGATGAATGCTAGTAGCGCGCTTGCAGAGAGAACCACAACAACCCATCTTGTGATTGCAGCATGCCCACTGGGTCGCAGGGGGATATCCACCCAGATTCGATGCTTGCGACCCTCATCAGCGCTGTAAAAAGAGAGCAACTCTGGGCTGCTTTGTTGAAAGTCAGGCTCCTCTCCTACGGGCTCGTATCGTTCGTTAAGAACTCTGACTTTGTCAGGTACTAGCTCAACGTTCGTGTCATTTACGCGGACGTTAAGATGATTCGTCATAGCGTCATTAAATACAACAAGCTGGCTTGATGTTTTTTGTAGACTCAACTGAGACGGCTTGCTGTGGCTGTTTGCAACCTTGCCAGGCTCGCCGAGATGCAATCCTCGCTTTTCAGCCGTTTTAATCATGAAAGGCTCGTCTAGCGGAATAGTGCATTCTACGAACATATCCCAGTAGCGTCCATAGGCAGCATAGGCTTTGAGGAGTCTTCTAGTCTGGGCGACTTGCTGGTTGCGTGCCCACGAGAGAAGGCTATTCAGATCGCCTAGCAGGCTTGCGACTTGCAACTCATTCGCGAACATTTGCCCGATATCCGGCAACGCGAGAACTGGGTTTTCCGAGGCGCTGTCAATACTTGATGGGACACTCTTGCTCACCCATTTATGGATGGGATCAATGATGCTGAGCCAATCTTGGACCATCTCCTGCGATACTTGGAAGTTCCACGATGATGAGCTCATCAGGTATTGCCAGACCAGAAGCTCTAGTGTCGCTCGCTCGTACTGTTCGTACTCTTCATGCATGGATTGGTGTACGTTTTGCCATGGTCCAGCAGGGAAAGCAAAAATTGCTGTTAGCAATGAAGTGATACTCGAATCGATCGCCACGCCGACCTGAGAGGCCAAGAATGAAATATACCAAGTATGCAGCTTCGACTGTTCTTCTCTAGGCAACACGAAAGCTGGCTCTCCTGCGACCGTTACATCGAAGTCAAGCAGTGGGCTTTTGGGAAAGTTTCCGACGGGGAGATACAAAGTCACATGCGTATGCCATGGTTTAATTGAGGCATTATTCGACACCAGGTCCTTCAACTCAGTTGCCTGGGTCGACCTTCGCCGGTCTGACCAGCTTGCGCTTGTCACCTCAATACGTTCAACCGCACGTACACGCCATTCTCTACTTTCATAGAGAAGAGCTACTGCGATCTCCTTTTTTTCCGTTTCACTTGGATTTGCCACCCGTCGACACATGAACACCTCCGCAAGGTTCCCTTCTGATTGAAATATCCCCCCAAGTCTTAGTCTTTTCACGCTAGTTAGCCCCATTGGACTCCGCGGTTCCCCCAGGTGACCGAATGTCCCATTTGCCACCTTGCGTCATGTTATGGCATGGTTTATAATAGTGGCCTTAAAACAGGGCAGTCATATGCGAAGAGACGGGGGAATCCACATGAGCGGGAATCAGGAAATAGAGAGCGCCTCGCCTTGGAGGGTGCCGCCGTAGTGGTGGTGGTTTATATGGGGAAGAAATTCCGGAAGGTGAAAGAGCTGCGTTCGGAACAAGACGCTGCAGCTCAACGGGACATGCGCACATCCAATGCACCGGATCCTACCCTCGGACCTTATGGGGATGTCATGGAAGGATTTGATCCCCAAAAGATCAGGGCAATAACCGAGAAAAAAGTGTCGGGTGTCTGGGGGCGGAAGCCTGTGCAATCACATCGCAAGATAGACAATGGCGGCAATTACCTCAGGGGAATGCCCCATATACGATAAGCTAAGGCTTGTCCCGTAACTGATCTTCGAATGGGTATGGGGGGAGGTCGCTCGACACCGTCGCCCTTGAGGCGGCAGTCGCGCAGGATCTTCCAGGTCTTCATCCGGGCGAAGACGTGCTCGCCCCGAGCACGGACCTGCTTGTGGGACTTGTTGTGCGCCTGCTTCCAGTCGGGGAGGTCTTCGCCTTTGCGGCGTCGATGGGGCATCACGAGGCCGGTGCCCGGGTAGCCGCCGTCGGCGATCGTCATGGTGTTGCCGACGGCGGCCTTGGCCCCGGATTCCACCCATGCCTTGCAGTCGTTGCGGTTGCCGGGCACCGGTCGGCCGACCACGACGACCAGGCGGCTGTCGGCGTCGATGACGACCTGGTGGTTGGTGGAGTACCGGTAGTTTTTCGACTGCTCGGCGACCGTGTGGTCACGGGTGGGAACCAAGGTGCCGTCCACGATCAGCACGGTCTCCCTGCGGAATCGCTTGCGCTGCCGCAGTGCCAGTAACGGCCCGAGCTGATCGACGATCCGGTCCGCAGCCGACTTGGACACCCCGAACAGCGGAGCGAGTTGCCGCAGCGTCAGGTTCGTTCGCCAGTACGCGGTGACCAGCAGGACCCGGTCCTGCAGCGGCAGGCTCCACGGCCGACCCTTGCGGACCGGGTCCGCACCTTCGCGCCGCAGTGCGGTGACCAGCTTGCCGAACTGCCGCGGGCTCAGCCCAGTGAACGGGGCTATCCAGGACGGCTCGGACGCCGTGATCACACCAGACACAGCAAGATCATCTCAACTGCCGGCCATTCGCGGTGGCCTCTCCGGCTGGCTTCGTGCGCTATCAGTAGCAGCGTTCGTCTGCTTGCTTGAGCAGCGGTGGCCCGAGGAGTGGGGCCGAGGAAACGGCTTTGCGCCCTGTGTGATCGGCGTGGATGCTGGCTCGCCGGAGGTACTGAAGATGATCAACGTTGTGTTGAAGCTGTCAGCCCGTGATTTGGTGCGTGCGGACCTGGCGTCGTGCGGGTGGGCAGGGTCTGACCACCACCTGGCCAGCGTCGCCAAGCAGTTGGAACGTGTCCGGATCGGCGAGGTCGACTACCTTGCGGTCTGTTCTGCAACGGACATCCCTGTGGCGAAGGGCGGCGTCGACTACCAGATCAAGGAGGGTGTCGGCACTTTGTGGCAGCTGGCAGTCCACCCCGCATTGCAGTCGTGCGGGATCGGCACGTTCCTTGTTGAAGCGGCAGAACAGCGGATCAGGAACCGCGGTCTGCGGCAGGCCGAGCTTGGTGTGGAGGAAAGCAACCCCCGGGCACGCGCGCTATACGAAAGGCTGGGTTATGCGGCGTACGACCGTCAGCCGGACTCGTGGGACGTGCAAGCCCCTGATGGATCGTTGCGCCGCTACGAAACGATGTGCACGTTGATGCGGAAGGAACTCACGTAGGCTCATGTCACCTTCGCGGGATCTGTCAGCGGACGCGTCGTTCTTCGCCCTGCCCGCGCATGCCGCGGGCGCGTGCGTACTCGATGGAACGCAACCGGACGCTGTGGGGCGGCTTGCGCATAGGTAGCTCGGCTCTCTCCGCAGCGAGTTGAGAAACTCACGTCATGGGATCTTGGGGAACCTTGGGGCCGGCGCTGTTGTCTCTGGCCGGTGTTGCGCTCGGCGCTGGCGGGTCGTTGTTCGGCCAGTACCTGGTGTCACGGGCGAGCACCCGGCAGTTGGAGATACAGGAGTCAGCCGCGCACCGTGCGGAGCTGAAGAACGTGATCCTGAAGTTCCTGAGCATTGCGTCGCAGGTGGAGAAGGCGGTGCTCACGTCCCCACATGTCGGCGTCAGCGCGGCCGATCCGGTGATCGACCGACTCGTCGACGACTTGTGGCTCGCGCACGCGGAGATCGACCTTTCGGCCAGAAGCGAGCCCCTGCGGGGTGCTGCCTACCGCTATGCCGCCCGCCTTGCAGAGGTGGCCCGAGGAGAGCTGGCCGACGCGTCCGCGCTGCGCGGGCCGCAGGTGCAGTTCTTTGACGCCGCGTATGACGACATGTGGCCCGGTCAGCGACGGGCAGCCGGGGATTCCCTCACGCCCCGGTGAGACGTGACAGGGATGAGACGATCTTGCCGCGGTTGGTGTGATCACGGCGCCGGAGTCCTCCTGGATAATCCCGTTCCCCGGGCTGAGTCCACGCTGCTTCCGCAAGCTGATCGCCGCGCTACGCCACGGCGGCGCGGATCCGGTACGCAAGGGCCGTCCCTGGAGCCTGGCACTGGAGGACCGCGTGCTGCTGCTGATCGCCTACTGGCGCACGAACTTTACGCTGCGTGCCCCGCTGTTCGGCATCTCGAAATCCTCGGCCGACCGCAGCATCGACCACCTCGGGCTCTCGCTCGCCCTCCGGCCCCGCATCAGCCCGACCCAGAGATCAATTGCGGGACAGCGCTTAAGACGTCATTTCACTTGGCCAGTCGGCGGTGACATATGAGGGTTGCGGCGATGGCTGTGAAGGCAAGGAAGTGTTCCGGCTTGCGCTCGTAGCGGCGGTGCAGGCGGCGGCAGCCAGACAGCCAGGACACGGTCCGCTCGACCACCCAGCGGTGCCGGCCCAGCCGCTGGGACGACTCGATGCCCTTGCGGGCAAGGCGGTGCCGGATGCCGCGGGAAGCGAGCCATCGCCGCAGGTGGTGGTAGTCGTATCCCTTGTCACCGTGCAGCTTGGCGGGCCGTCGGCGTCGCGGGCCGCGACGCGAGCGGATGGGTGGGATGCCGCGGACCAGCGGGATGAGGGCCTGGCTGTCGTGGAGGTTGGCGGCGGAGATGCCGACAGACAGGGGAAGGCCCTGGCGGTCGACGATCAGGTGGATATTCGATCCGTTCTTGCCGCGGTCGGTCGGATTCGGTCCCGTCAGCTGCCCCCTTTGAGGGCACGGACGCTGACGGAGTCGATCGCGCACCGCGACCAGTCCAGATCGCCGCGGGCACCAAGTTCGTCGAGGACCAGGCGGTGAAGCTTGGCCCACACCTGGGCCTCCGTCCACTCGGTGAACCGGCGGAAGGCCGTCACGCCCGACAGTCCGAAGCCTGGTGGCAGTTGGTTCCAGGTGCAGACTGAGGTGGCCACGAAGATGATGGCAGCCAGCACCTCGCGGTCCCCTCGCCGCCGGTGCCCTCCACCCTGGGGGCGGATCGGCGCCGGCGGGACCACTCGCTGGAACAACGTCCACAGCTCTTCCGGCGCCATCCGCTCGACAAGCGCAGCAGTCATCACCCCAGACTGCCGCAAGATCACACCAACTGAAATGGCGTCTAATACTCCAGTGAGATTTCGTGTCCTGAGCTGCTGGTTGTCGTTGTCCGTGTATGGAGGCGATAGCGGAAGTCGACCAGTGGCAGGGTGAGTTGGAGTCGGTGTTCGCTCGGGTGGCAGGTCGGTTCGCCCGGGCGGATTTACGGCGGCGGATACGGGACTACGTGCTGGTCTGCTGGCGCCGGTCGAGCGAAAGAACGGCTGGCAGCTGGCAGAATGGGCCGGCCACCGCGACCCGGCGGGCCTGCAGCACCTGCTCAACGGCGCCCGGTGGGACGCCGACGCGGTCCGGGATGATGTGCGCAACTACGTCGCCGAACAGCTTGGCCCCGGCGGGGTGCTGATCATCGACGACACCGGGTTCATCAAGAAGGGCACCACCTCGGCCGGGGTCGGCCGGCAGTACACCGGCACCTCAGGAAAGATCGACAACTGCCAGATCGGGGTGTTCGCCGCCTACGCCACCAGCTCCGGCCGAGCCCTGGTGGACCGGGGAGCTCTACCTGCCGAAAGCCTGGACGTCCGACCGTGACCGCTGCCGGGCGGCCAAGATCCCGGACGAGCGGAAGTTTGCGACCAAGGGCGAACTGGCCCGGGACATCATCCGCCGCTGCCTCACGGCCGGCCTGCCCGCCCAGTGGGTCACCGCGGATGAGGCTTACGGGCAGGACTGGCACTTCCGCCGCCTTCTCGAGCAACTCGGCGTCGGCTACGTGGTGGCGGTGCCGAAATCCCAGCAGATCAAGTCCCTGGCCGGGATCTGGCGCATTGATCAGCTCATCAAAGAAGCACCCTGTGATGCCTGGCAGCAGCTGTCCTGCGGCGACGGGGCAAAGGGGCCGCGAATCTACGACTGGGCCGCGGCCAAGCTGCCTGCCAACCTGATCTTCGACCCCGACCCGCCGACCTACCACCGGTGGGTGATGGCCCGCCGCAGCCTGTCCGACCCCGGTGAGATCGCCTACTACCTGGCCTACGCACCCGTCGGCATCGAGATCGCCGAACTGGCCCGGATCGCCGGCTCCCGCTGGGCGATCGAGGAGTGCTTCCAGGCTGCGAAGAACGAGTGCGGCCTCGACCAGTACGAGGTCCGCCGCTATTACGGCTGGTATCGGCACATCACCCTGGCCATGCTCGCCCACGCCGTCCTCACCGTTCTTGCCGCCCAGACCGGCGACGATGCAAAGGGGGCCGCAGAAACGGATCAGCCCTCGTCCCGCTCACCGTGGCAGAGATCCGGCGCCTGCTGGACTCTCTCCTGCCGCACCCCCGACCCCATCAGGACAGACGCCTGCATGCCCTGAAGTGGTCCCACTGGCGCAGACACCACCAAGCCATCGCCCGACGATGCCACTACCAAAGAAGAGCCAGCTCAGAACACGAAATCTCACTGGAGTACTAAGCACCGCCGCTCTGGCACCTGTGAGAAATTGTGAGACGAGACCCCAGAAACGATCAAGGGCCTCGTCTCACCTAAGTGATTCAAGGCCCTGACCTGCGACTACGAAGAAGACTCCAGTCGGGACGACAGGATTTGAACCTGCGACCCCTTGACCCCCAGTCAAGTGCGCTACCAAGCTGCGCCACGTCCCGTTGCACGCCCCGCGGCGGGCCGCGTGATCATGCAGGTCAACCCTACCTCATAGGCGGCACGCGCCACCCGTGGGCCAGCGGCTACCGGCCGCTGCGGACCTTCTCCGCATGCTCCTCCGGGCGCGGGACCCGCACCTGCACCGGGACCGTCCGAACGGTGGAGCCCTTGTCGGCCGAGAACCAGACGGGCTGAGCCGCCGGGCCGGACGCCGAGGTGTTCTTCGCGCACCGGCCCGGGCTCCAGCCCCTGCCCGCGGCGAACCCCGCGATCAGCAGGGTCACGGTCGCGACCACCCACCACGGCAGGCCGGCTGTGGCCGTGAACGCGATGACCGCCACCACCGAAAGAAATGCGGACACGCCCTGCTCCCCCTTCACCCGTCAACTCCCCTGCCCCCGGCATACCGAGAGCCGCCTGCGTCACAGCAGGCATATGACGCAACAATACGCGAGACCGTCGTATAACCCAGTTCGGCTCATCCGTACATATGAAGGGCGATTAGATATGAATGACGGAAGAGCAGATATGACGTGTGGTCAGGGAGCCCCGAGCGGCTGCTGTTCGCTGCCGGGGCGGGCAGGCTCACGGCGAGCGACCGGCAGCCCGAGGAGGGTGCCGTACCCGGTCCGTGCCGAAGGTTCGGCCGACGGCGGTAGGGCGTTGCCCGGGGCGCCGGTGATGTCGGGCGGCGACGAAGTGTCGGTTCGCCCGCACCCACACCTCACACTGTGTCCAGGTCTTCGGCCCGTCCCCCGCGGCTAGGGTCACCGCATGACGCACAGCTTCGTAGTCCACATCCCCGACGCCGAACTCGAACCCGAGCCCCTGGCACCCGAGCAGATCGTCTCCGGCGCACCCGAGGTGACCGGGAAGGTGGTCTGGGAGTCGGAGGACGGGCGCCGGATCCGCGGGATCTGGCAGATCACTCCCGGCGTGGTCACCGACACCGAGGCCGACGAACTGTTCGTCGTGATCAGCGGGTCGGCCACCATCGAGGTCGAGGGCGGGCCGACGCTGACCGTCGGGCCCGGCGACCTGGCCGTCCTGCGCGAGGGCGACCGTACGACGTGGACGGTGCACGAGACCTTGCGCAAGGCGTACGCGATCAACCTGTGAGCGGTGGCGCCGTCGACCCGCGGATCTCCAGGGCGGGCGTGGCGAGTTGCACCCGGCCCGCTCCCCCGGCGCCCTCGAAGCGCTCCAGGAGGCAGCGGGCCGCGCGGCGCCCGACCTCGTGGCTGGTGTTGTCGACCGTGGTGAGCCAGACGTGCCGCAGCCGGGCGATGCTCGTGTTGTCGCAGCCCACCACCGACAGGTCGCGCGGGACGTCCAACCCCAGTTCCCCGGCCGCCGACAGCGCGCCGATGGCGGCCATGTCGTTGACGGCGAAGACGGCCGTGGGCCGGTCCGCGCGGCTGAGCAGCCGGACGGCCGTGCGGTAGCCGCCCTCCTCGGTCATGTCACTGGGCTCGACCACCGCCCGGTCCGCGAGGCCCCGCTCGCGCATCGTCGCCTCGAAACTGCGGCGTCGCAGCTCGCCCACCGCGCCGTATCCCGCGATGTGCGCGATGCGGCGGTGCCCGAGGCCGATGAGGTGCTCGGCTACCAGCCGGGCACCGTGTTCGTCGTTGCCCGCCACGACGTCGACGCCGGGCGGCGCCGGCTCGCGGGAGCCCGCCAGCACGACCGGGATCCGCTCGGCCACCGCTCCGAGCGCGGCCGGGTCGGGCAGTGTGCCGACCACGACCAGCCCGTCGACCCCGAGGTCGAGGAAGGGGCCGGCGGGGTCCTGGCCGGTACGGCGGTTCAGGCGGGCGTCGGCGAGCAGCATGTGCAGGCCGTTGTCGTGCAGGAGCGAGTTGAGGCCGTCGAGCATGTCGACGAACCAGGGGTTGCGCAGGTCGTTCAGCAGAACGCCGACCGTGCGGCTGCGCTGCTCGCTGAGACTGCGGGCGGCGGCGTTGGGCCGGTAGCCGAGCTCGCGAACGGCCCGCAGGACGGCCTCCCGTTTCTCCGGGCGTACCTGGTCGGAGCCGCGCAGTACCAGCGAGACCAGGGACTTGGAGACACCGGCCCGGTCGGCCACGTCACGGATCGTCGGCGCTCTCATGCTCTGGACCGTTCCATGGGCGGGTGCGGGTTGTCAAAGGGTTGACATCCAGGGCAGACGGAACCCAAGGTGGGCGGGACAGGAAATGGACCGGTCCAAAGAAGGGCTGTCATGGTGGATTCACTCGGTGTCGCCGTCGTCGGTTTCGGCTGGATGGGCCGGGTGCACACCCAGGCGTACGCACGCGTCCCGCACCATTACCCGCAGCTGGCGGTACGGCCGGAGCTGGTCACCGTCGCCGAGGAGGTCCCGGGCCGGGCCGAGGAGGCCGCCGCGCAGTTCGGGTTCGCCTCGACGACCCGTGACTGGCGCGAGGTGGCCGCCGACCCGCGGGTGCGGGCGGTGAGCATCACCGCGCCGAACTTCCTGCATCGCGAGATCGGCGTGGCGATGGCCGAGGCCGGCAAGCACATCTGGATCGAGAAGCCGGTGGGCCTGACGGCCGCGGACGCCCAAGCGGTCGCCGACGCCGTCTCCGAGGCCGGTGTCCGCAGCGCGGTCGGCTTCAACTACCGCAACGCGCCCGCCGTCGAGGCCGCCCGCGACCTCATCGCCTCCGGCGAGATCGGCGCCGTCACACACGTCCGCATCCGGCTCTTCAGCGACTACGCGGCGCATCCGGACGGCGCCCTGACCTGGCGGTACGAGAAGGAGCGCGGCGGCAGCGGCGTCCTGGGCGACCTCGCCTCGCACGGCGCCGACCTCGCCCGCCACCTGCTCGGCGACATCACCTCCCTCACCGCCGACACGGCCGTGTTCATCCCGAGTCGTGCCCGCCCCACCGGCGCCACCGCGGGCCACACCCTGGCCGGCGGCGGTGAGCCCGGCCCCGTGGAGAACGAGGACTACGTCAACTGCCTGCTGCGCTTCGCCTCCGGCGCGCGTGGCGTCCTGGAGGCCTGCCGGGTCTCCGTCGGCGAGCAGAACAACTACGGCTTCGAGGTGCACGGCACCAAGGGCGCGGTCTTCTGGGACTTCCGCCGGATGAACGAGCTGGGCGTCAGCCGTGGCACGACGTACCAGGACCAGCCGGTCAGCACGGTGTACGTCGGCCCGGGAGCCGGTGAGTTCGGCGCCTTCCAGCCGGGTGCGGCGAACGCCATGGGCTATGACGACCTCAAGGTCATCGAGGCGTACCGCTTCCTGCGCTCGATCGCCGAGGGCACACCGCACGGGGCCACCCTCCAGGACGCCGTGCACAGCGCCGCCGTACTGGACGCGATGGTGCGGTCGGCGCAGAGCGGCGCGTGGGTGGAGGTGGAAGCGGGGGCGTGACGGCCGGTGTCAGCGGGCCCGGTCGGCCCGTCGGCCGAGGGCCACCTTGACCGGGACCATGGCCAGCCAGAGCCACACGGCCGCGGAGCCGACGGCGAGGGCGAGCGGGACGCTGGCCGCGAAAACCCCCACCGTCGCCGCGAGGTCGAGCGCGAAGAGCCGGAAGCCCCCCGGCGGCCTCGCCGCGCCGCGCAGCCAGGGGCGCCGGACCAGCAGCAGGAGCAGTGCGAGGTGGGCCGCGCCGAGGGCGGCGACCGCCGCCGCGTAGATGGCCACCGACTCGGGGTGTGTGCCGTACTCGGAGATCAGCTTGGTCGGGAAGGGCACCAGGGCGGCCACGCTCAGGCCGACGAGGGAGAGCGTGATCACCTGTCCGTCGACCTGCCGTACGAAGCCGAAGATCCAGCGGTGTTGACGCCAGTAGGCGCCGAGCACCAGCACGCTGAGCGCGTAGGCCCCGAGGACGGGGATCAGTTCGTGCAGGGCGTCGTCATACTTGTCCGCGCCCAGTCCCCGGGGCACGTAGAAGTCCAGGACGAGCAGGGTGATGGCGATGGCGAACACGCCGTCGGCGAGCGCCACCAGTCGTTCGGGGCTGCCGTCCGGCTTCGATTTCCACATGCGCACGACGGTAGGGAGCCGAGCCGGTCCTGCGGGCGTACACGCCAGGTGGACGCCCCCGACACTCACCCGATGGGCGTGGGCATGTTGTACGGCGTCACCACCTGGATCGCCGACGGCAGGGTGGGCCCGGCGGGCGGCAGCGCGCCGTGGGCCCGCATGACGATGTGGCAGGCCTCCCGCATGTCCTGACGCAGGTCGTGGTGGAGCACGGCGGACAGGCGGTGCTCGCGCAGCAGCCGGGTGTTGTCGTGGTCGAGGTCGTGCGCGACGAACACGGCGCACGGCCGGCCCAGTTCCTCGAAGGCTCGCAGCGTCGCTATGTTGCCGCCGCCGATCGAGTAGACCGCGCGGATCTCCGGGTCCCGCTGCAGGGCGGCCCGGACGAGGTCGTACTGGGTGGCGTCCAGTCCCTGTCCCTCGGTCAGTTCGACCAGGGTGCGCTCGGGATGACGGGCGCGCATGGCGCTGCGGAAGCCCATCTCGCGCTCCTCCTCGTTGCGGAAGAAGCCGCTGCTGAGGCTGGTCAGGACATGGCCGGGGCGGTCGCCGAGCCACTGGCCCACGAGGTACGCGGCCGTCGCGCCGGCGGCCCGGTTGTCGATGCCGACGTAGGCCAGGCGCGGCGTGGACGGCAGGTCGGTCACCAGGGTCACCACCGGTATGCCCGCGTCGGCGAGCCCGGCGACGGCGGCGGTGACCTCGGGGACGTCCGGGGCCTTGAGGATCACGCCCTGCGAACCGCGCCGGGCTATCCGCTCCAGCGTCCTGGTCAGCTCCTGCACCGGTCCCGTCTCCCGGAAGTGGAAGCGCGAGCGCACCACGGCGGGGTGCAGGGCGGGCAGCTCGGCCTCCAGGGCGGCCCGCACGGCGGTGGAGAACCGCTCCGGCGTCTGCATCACGATGTCGATCATGAAGGTGCGGCCCACCAGCCGGACCTGGGTGCGCTGCCGGTCCAGGTCGGCGATGGCCTGGTGGACCTCTCGCGCGGTGCTCTCGCGCACCCCTCCCCTGCCGTTGAGCACCCGGTCGACGGTGGCCTCGCTCAGACCTGCCTGACGTGCGATCTCCCGGATCGGGAAGGGGTGGCCCATGCGGATGCTCCTGGCGCGGCCCTGAGGGGTTTTTGATGGCCGCCTGCTGGTTGTTCGAGGGGTTTGTACTGACAAGAATGACAGCACTGAGTCGCCCCTGTCACCGAGAGGACGCCGATGTCCTTCACCCCCGTACATCGCCGTGCGTGGCTGTCCGAGCAGGACTGCGACCTCGCCGCCTTCGGTGCGCTGGTCGAGCGGACCACCGACCTCGCCGACCACCCGTACGCCTGCGCCGTACAGGAAGGCGTCCTCGTCTACGACAGCGACCGGCTGCGGGCGGCCGACCCCCGGGCGGTACGGGCCGAACTGGTCCGCGCGCTGACGGACGGCCCGGGCGTCGTCGTCTTCCGGGGCGCCTTCTGCGACTCGGAGGTGGTCGACCGGCTCAGCGCCGTGTTCGACGCCCTGATCGCCGAGCAGCGCGCCTCGGGCGTGAACGCCGGTGACCACTTCGCCCGGCCGGGCGCCAACGACCGGGTGTGGAACGCGCTGGAGAAGGCGGCGCTCCACGACGCCGAGGCGTTCGCCGACTACTACGCCAACGACATCCTGGCTCTGGTCTCGACCGCCTGGCTCGGGCCCGGCTACCAGGTGACCTCGCAGGTGAACGTGGTCAACCCGGGCGGCGCCGCGCAGACCGCGCACCGCGACTACCACCTGGGTTTCCTGACCGCCGAGGCCGCGGCGGCCTACCCGGCCCATGTCCACGCCCTCTCCCCCGCGCTCACCCTCCAGGGGGCCGTCGCGCACTGCGACATGCCGGTGGAGACCGGGCCGACGATGTACCTGCCGTACTCGCAGACGTACGAGCCCGGTTACCTGGCCTGGCGCCTGCCCGAGTTCCAGGCGTACTTCGACGCCCACCACGTGCAGCTGCCGCTCGCCAAGGGTGACGCGGCCTTCTTCAACCCGGCGCTGTTCCACGCCGCCGGCACCAACCGTTCCGCGCACGTCCGGCGCATGGCGAACCTGCTCCAGGTGTCGTCCGCGTTCGGGCGGGCCATGGAGACGGTGGACCGCGAGGCGGTCGTGAACGCCGTCTACCCGGTGCTGCTCGGGCGCCGAGGCGCCGGCGCGGACGAGGCGTGGCTGGGGAACGTGATCGCCGCGAGCGCCGAGGGCTACCCCTTCCCCACGAACCTCGACAGCGATCCGCCGGTCGACGGGTCGGCCCCGTCCTCGCAGGCGGACGTCGTACGGCGTGCGCTGCGCGAGTCGTGGACCCCCGAGGCGCTGCGCGCGGAGCTGCGGGCCGGTGCCGAGCGGCGCCAGAGCTGAAAGGACCCGGAAAGACATGGCACTACTCGACGACAAGGTCGTCCTCGTCAACGGCGGCAGCCAGGGCGTCGGCGCGGCGATCGCACGTGCGGCGGTCCGCGAGGGGGCGGTCGTGGCCGTCACCGGGCGGCGCGCCGAGCCCGGGGAGGCGCTGGTGGCCGAACTCGCCTCCGAAGGGGGCAAGGCCCTGTTCGTGCGGGCCGACCTGTCGGACGCCGAGCAGGCCAAGGCGGCCGTGGCCGAGGTCGTCGACGCGTACGGCCGGATCGACTGCCTGGTCAACTCGGCGGGGCTGACGTCGCGGGGCACCCTGCTGGACACCACGCCCGAGCTGTTCGACCAGCACATCGCGATCAACCTCAAGGCGCCGTTCTTCGCCATGCAGGCCGCCGTCCAGGACATGGTCACGCGAGGCGCGCCCGGCACGGTCGTCAACATCATCACGTCCTCGGCGCACGGCGGGCAGCCGTTCCTCGCGCCGTACGTCTCCGCCAAGGCCGGCCTCATCGGGCTGACCCGCAACGCCGCGCACGCGCACCGCTGGGACCGGATCCGGATCAACGGCCTGAACATCGGCTGGACGGCGACGGAGGGCGAGGACGCGACGCAGCGGACCTTCCACGGCGCCGGGGAGGACTGGCGCGAGGAGGCCGCCGCCCGGTTGCCGATGGGCAAGCTGGGGCAACCCGACGAGATCGCCGACTTCGTGGTCTTCCTGCTGTCGGACCGGTCCGGCGTGGTGACGGGATCGGTGATCGACTGGGACCAGAACGTCCTGGGCGGTCTGGACTGAGGACGTGGGCTCGTCCGGCGATCGGGGACGGGCCCCGAAGGGCGACCGGAGTCCGGGGCGCGGCCCCGGCGGCGAACAGCAACCACACACAAGGAAAGCAGCGGAGCACATGCGTATCGGAATCCTCGGCCTCGGCCGCATCGGCGCCTTCCACGCCGAGACCCTGTCCGGCCTCGACGCGGTCGACTCGCTCGTCGTCACCGACCCGTTCGCGGACGCCGCCAAGGCCGCCGCCGAGCGCTTCGGCGCCGAGGTCGTGGACTCGCCGGAGGCCCTGCTGGCGGCCGGCGTGGACGGCGTCGTCGTCGCAGCCGCGACGGACGCCCACCCCGCCCTGATCCTGGCCGGGGTCGAGGCCGGCATCCCGGTGTTCTGCGAGAAGCCCGTCGCCAGGACCATGGGCGAGGGCGTCGAGGTGCTCAAGGCCGTCCAGGGCAGCGACGTGCCGATCCAGATCGGCTACAACCGCCGCTTCGACGCCGGTTTCGTCGCGGCGCGGGCCGCCGTGCACGCCGGTGAGCTGGGCAAGCTGCACACCGTACGGTCGACCACGCTGGACCCGGCGCCGCCGCCCGCCGCGTACGTGGCCGCCTCCGGGGGAATCTTCCGGGACTGCTCGGTGCACGACTTCGACATCATCCGCTGGGTGACCGGCCGCGAGGTGACCGAGGTGTACGCCGTCGGCGGCAACCGCGGCGCCGACTACATCAGGGAGGCGGGTGACGCCGACACCACCGGCGCGCTCCTGACCCTGGACGACGCAACGATCGCGGTGGTCTCCAACTCCCGCCACAACGCCCGTGGTTACGACGTGCGCATGGAGATCCACGGCTTGAAGGACTCCATCGCCGTGGGCCTGGAGGACAAGCTGCCGCTGCGCTCGGTCGAGCCCGGCGTGACCTTCCCGGCCGGCACCCCGCACGACTTCTTCATGGACCGCTTCACCGAGGCCTACCGTGTCGAACTCACCGCGTTCACCGAGGTCGTGGCGGGTACCCGGCCCTCCCCCTGCACGATCGAGGACGCCCTGGAGGCGGGCTGGATCGCGGAGGCGTGCACGCTGTCGCTGCACGAGCACCGCCCGGTGACGATCGAGGAGGTACGGCGGGGATGAACGACTCGGGCCAGGAACCGCTGCGCATCGGGGTGCTGGGCGCCGCACGCATCACCGAGAGCTCCCTCGTCGGCCCGGCCCGCACGAGCGGCCACCGCCTCGTCGCGGTGGCCGCGCGTGACCGGGCCCGTGCCGAGGCGTTCGCCGACGAGCACGACGTGGAGCGCGTGGTGGACTCCTACGCCGACCTGGTCGCCGACCCCGAGGTGGAGGTCGTCTACAACCCGCTCGCCAACGGTCTGCACGGGCCGTGGAACCTCGCCGCGCTCGCGGCCGGCAAGCACGTCCTGACGGAGAAGCCGTCGGCGAGCAACAGCGAGGAGGCGGCCGAGGTGCGGGAGGCGGCCGCCAAGTCCGGGACCGTCTTCATGGAGGGGTTCCACTACCTGTTCCACCCGGTGACCCGGCGGCTGCACGAGATCCTGGCGAGCGGGGAGATCGGCGAACTGCAGCGGGTGGAGACGCTGGTCGCCATCCCCGCGCCCGGTGACACCGACCCGCGCTGGTCGCTTCCGCTCGCCGGTGGCGCCCTGATGGACCTCGGCTGCTACAGCCTGCACGCGGTGCGGATGCTCGCGCCCTGGGCGGGCGGTGCGCCGCGCCTGGCCTCCGCGCGGGGCGGCGAGCGCAGCGGGACTGCAGTCCACCCGGACGGGCTCCGGGGCAGCACCGGCGCCGGCGGCGTCGACGAGTGGCTGGACGCGGAGCTGGCGTTCCCCGGTGGGGCGAGTGCGTCCGCGCGCTGCCACATGGGGTACGGCGAGGTGGAGATGAGCTGCCGGATCGTCGGCTCCCGGGGCGAGGCGCTGGCCCCGAACTTCGTGCTGCCGCACCTGGACGACCGGGTCGTGGTGCGCACGGCGCGGGGCGAGCGGACGGAGCGGCTGGGTACGCGCTCGTCGTACACGTACCAACTTGAGGCGTTCGCCGCGCACATACGCCGGGGCGCGCCCCTTCCCCTGGACGCGGACGACGCGCTGGCGACGATGTCGCTGATCGACGAGTCCTACCGGGCGGCGGGCTTCGAGCCGCGGCCGCGTACCGCGCTCGCGGGCTGAGGACCGGACCGCACGACGGACACGGCTGAGGGCCGGGGACCGGGTGCCCCGGCCCTCAGCCGTCACCGCACCGCGGGCCCTCGGTCAGGTCGGGCCGGCGGTCCGTCACACCGCGTACAGCGCCGGTCGTTCGACCAGGTCCACGGTGACCCGGCCGCCGTCCTCCAACGCCCGTACGCCCGCCTCGCACACCGCCGCCACGGCGTACCCGTCCCATGCGCTGGGCCCGGTGACCTCGCCGCGCCGGGTGGCGTCCACCCATGCCTGCACCTCACGGTCGTAGGCGTCGGCGAACCGCTCGATGTAGTCCTGGGCGATGATGCCGCCCCAACGGCCGGCGGCGTGGGTGACCATGGCGTGGCCGTCGCCGACGCGGGCGGTGCCGCGTTCGCAGACGACCTCGGCCTGGACCTGGTAGCCGAAGCCGCAGTTGACGAAGATCTCGACGTCGACGACGGCTCCTCCGTCGGTCTCGAAGACCACGAACTGCGGATCGCGGATGCCGTCCGGCGCGTTCCCCGACGGGGCCGGGGCCAGCACGGTGACGGCCGTGATCTCGTGGCCGAGCAGCCAGCGGGTCACGTCCATCTCGTGGGTCACCGAGTCGTTGATGAGCATCGCGCTGGTCCAGCCGGGTGGGCTGGCGACGTTGCGGTGCTTGTTGTGGAGCATCAGGGGGCGGCCCAGCTGGCCCGTCTCCAGGAGGGCCTTGAGCTTCATGTACTCCGCGTCGTAGCGCCGCATGAAGCCGACCTGGACCCGGCGGTGCCCGAGCCGCTGCTCGGCCGCCAGGACGCGCAGGGCGGACGCGGCGTCAGGGGTGAGGGGTTTCTCGCACAGCACCGGCAGATCGTGCTCGAAGGCCGTGAGGAGGGCCGCCTCGTGGGCGGGTCCCGGTGAGGCGATGATCACCGCGTCCACGTCGGCCGCCGCCATGGCCGCGACGGGGTCGGTGTGGGCGGCGCAGCCGTCGACGCGGGCGGCGACCGCTTTGGCCCGCTCCGCGTCGACGTCCACGACGGCCGTCACCCGTGCTCCGCTGATGACCTCGTCGATACGGCGCACATGGTCCGCGCCCATCTTTCCGGCACCGATGACTGCGACTTTGAGCGTCCGCGTCCGCTGGGTCATGGCGATCGGCCGTCCTCTCGGGTCGTCAGGCGCCGCAGGACTTGAGGAACTTGCGGGTACGGACGGCGATCGGCAGGGGCTTGTCCGGCTCGCACGGGTACATGTCCTGCTCGACGATCGCGAACAGGTCCACGTTCAGCTTCTGCGCGGCCTGAAGGACCGGCCCCAACTCCGGCACACCGGCCGGCGGTTCGCACATCACGCCGCGCTGGACGGCGGGCCCGAACGGGATCTCGTTCCGGACGACGTCCGCGAGGATCTCCGGGTCCACCTGCTTGAGGTGCAGATAGCCGATGCGCTCGCCGTAGGTCTCGATCAGCTTGACGCTGTCGCCGCCGCAGTAGGCGTAGTGCCCCGTGTCCAGGCACAGGTTGACCAGGTCGGAGTCGGTGGAGTCGAGGAAGCGCTCGACGTGGGCCTCGGTGTCGATGTGGGTGTCGGCGTGCGGGTGGACGACGATGTCGAGTCCGTACGCCTCCCGCACCTCGTGCCCGAGCCGCTCCATGCCCTTGGTCAGGTGCGCCCACTGCTCGCCGGTGAGCTCCGGCGGCTCCAGGATCTCGGCGGTCTTGTCGTCCCGCCAGAAGGAGGGGATCACGACCAGGTGCTTCGCGCCCATCGCCTGGGTGAGCGCGGCGACCTGGCCGACGTGCTCCCAGGTGGACTCCCAGACGGAGGGGCCGCGGTGCAGTCCGGTGAAGACGGTACCCGCGGACACCTTCAGGTTCCGCTTGTTCACCTCGTCGGTGAGGCGGGCCGGGTCGGTCGGCAGATAGCCGTACGGGCCCAGCTCGATCCAGGAGTAGCCGGCCTCGGCGACCTCGTCCAGGAAGCGTTCCCAGGGCACCTGCACGGGGTCGTCGGGGAACCAGACGCCCCAGGAGTCCGGGGCCGAGCCGACCCGGATGCGGTCCAGCACAGGGGGCATGTCAGGCCTTCCCTTCGGGCGCGGTGGCCACGGGGGCGGTGAGGTCCGCCTCTTCCGGGAGCTCCTCGACGTCGACGCCGCGGACCTGCGCCAACTCGTGCTTGAGCGCGGCGAGTTCGGTACCACCCGCCATGTGGTTGGTGAGCTCTTCGAGGCTGACCTCGTCACGGGAGGCGTTGAGCTCCATGGTGCCCAGGCGCAGGACGCTGAAGTGGTCGCCGACCATGTAGGCGTGGTGCGGGTTGTGGGTGATGAAGATGACGCCGAGGCCGCGGTCGCGTGCGGCGGCGATGTACTTCAGCACCACACCGGACTGCTTGACGCCGAGGGCGGCGGTGGGCTCGTCCAGGATGAGGACGCGGGCGCCGAAGTGGACGGCGCGGGCGATGGCCACGCACTGGCGCTGGCCGCCGGACAGGGTGCCGATGGGCTGCTCCATGTCGTCCAGGACGATGCCCATGTTGCGCAGTTCCTCGTCGGCGGTCTTCTTCATCTTCTCGATGTCGAGCCGGCGGACGGGCCAGGGGCCCTTGGTGATCTCGGAGCCGAGGAAGAAGTTGCGCCACACCGGCATCAGGGGGACGACGGCGAGGTCCTGGTAGACCGTGGCGATGCCCTTGTCGAGAGCCTCGCGCGGGGTGGAGAAGCGCACCGGTTCGCCGTCGACGAGGAACTCGCCCTCGGTGTGCTGGTGCAGACCCGAGATGATCTTGATGAGGGTGGACTTGCCCGCGCCGTTGTCGCCGAGCACGCAGGTGACCTGGCTGGGGAACACCTTCAGGTCGACGCCGTGCAGGGCGCGGATGTTGCCGTACGACTTGCCCGCGGCGCGCAGTTCGACGACGGGGCCGTCCTTCTCAGGGGCCTTGTCGGCGAGGACGGCGCCGTGGGTGCCGGTTCCGTTGGTGGGTGTCATCGCGGTCACCTCCGGGTCGCCGTGCGCTGCACGTACAGATTGATCAGGACGGCGCCGAGGAGCATCACGCCGAGGAACGCCTTGAACCAGTCGGGGTTCCAGCCGGCGTAGACGATGCCCTGCTGCACCATGCCGAACATGAAGGCGCCGAAGACCGGGCCGATCGCCGAACCGGCGCCGCCGGTCAGCAGACAGCCGCCGATGACGGCCGCGGCGATGTAGATGAGCTCCTGGCCCACGCCCTCGCCGGACTGCACGGTGTTGAACGAGAACAGCTGGTGCATGCCGACGAACCAGGCACCGAAACCGACCAGCATGAACAGTGAGATCTTGGTGAACGTCACCGGCACACCGACCGCCCGCGCGGACTGCTGGTTGCCGCCGACCGCGAAGACCCAGTTGCCGTACTTGGTGCGCAGCAGCACCCAGGTGGCCAGGGCCGCGAAGACCAGCCACCACACCACCGTGATCTTGACGTTCACCCCGCCGACCTCGAAGGACGAGGCGAAGACCGCCTTGGCCTGGTCGAATCCGTCCATGTCGCTGATGTCGTCGGTGGCGACGTTGCCGGTGATCAGCTTGGTCACCGCGAGGTTGACGCCCTGCAGGATCAGGAAGGTGCCCAGCGTGACCAGGAAGCTCGGCAGGCCCGTCTTGACGAGCATCCAGCCGTTGAACAGGCCGACCGCCAGTGACGCGATCAGGGCGACGATCACGCCGACCCATACGTTCATCGTCAGCTGGTAGCTGATCATACTCGCGGTCAGTGCGGAGGTGACCACCGCGACGCCGGCCGACAGGTCGAACTCTCCGCCGATCATCAGGAGGGCCACGGGAAGGGCCATGATCCCGATCGTCGACGACTGGTAGAGGATGTTGGCCATCGAGCTGCCGTCGCGCACCGGCGGCGCCGTGATCAGGAAGAAGACCAGCACCGCCACGGCGCCGAGGAAGACGCCCACCTCGGGGCGGGCCAGCAGCCTCAGCGCCAGCGGGCGTTCGGCCGTCCGCCCGTCCTTCTCCTTGCCGGGGCCGGGGGCCGGCGGTGTGGTCACCGCCGGCTCAGCCTGTTGGGTCATGCTCATCACCGAGTGCCCTTCGCGGCGAACTTGTCGATCGTCTCGACGTTCGTCTTGTCGACGAAGGCAGGTCCGGTCAGCACCGGCTGCTCCCCGCCGCCCATGTAGTTGCCGTTGTTCTTGTAGAGCCACAGGGAGTCGATCGCCAGGTAGCCCTGCAGGTAGGGCTGCTGGTCGACGGCGAACTCGATGTCACCCTTGCTGATCGCTCCGGTCAGCTCCTTGTTCAGGTCGAAGGTGGCGACCTTCGCCTCGCTGCCGGCGTCGCCGATCGACTGCACCGCGGTCAGCGCGAACGGGGCGCCGAGGGCGACGACGTAGTCGATGTCGCTGTCCTGCTTGAGCTTGGCCGTGATCGTCGACTTCACCGACGGCATGTCGGTGCCGTTGACGTTCAGGTTCTCGACCTTGCCCTCGAAGGTCTTCTTCACGCCCGCGCAGCGCTGCTCCAGGCCGATGTTGCCCTGCTCCTGGATGACACAGACGGCGTTCTTGGCACCGGCCTCGTTGAGCCGCTTGCCGAGCGCCTCGCCCGCCACGGTCTCGTCCTGGCCGAAGAACTCCATCAGGCCGAGCTTCTGCCACTCGCTGACACCGGAGTTGAGGCCGACCACCGGTATGCCGGCGGCCTTCGCCTTGTTCACGACGTCCTTCATCGCGTCGGGCTTGGCGAGGGTGATGGCGATGCCGTCGACCTTCTGGTCGATCGCGTTCTGGACCAGGTTGGCCTGGTTGCCGGCGTTCGGGTCGTTGGAGTAGATCAGCTTGATGTTGTCCTTGGCGGCGGCGGCCTCGGCACCCTTGCGGACGATGTCCCAGAAGGTGTCACCGGCCGACTGGTGGGTGACCAGGGCGACCGTCATGCGGGGCGTGGTGGCCTTGCCCGCCGAGGCGTCCGCGGCGCCTTCCTCGGACTTCTTGCCGCCGGAACTGCTGGAGCATCCTGCGAGCGTCAGCGCTGCCGCTGCGGCCACGGCCACCACGGGGGCCAACTTGCGGGAGCGAGAGTAAGAGCGGTCCATCTTTCCAGCACCTCACTGTGCGACGGGGTGTGCGACGGGGGGAAAGGGTGTGATCACCGGGATCCACGGCCCGGGCCCGGAGGTCCGGTCGTGTGCCGTGGAACACGGCGGTTGCGCTGGGACGGGATCCAATCGCTGGATCCGGCCGCTGTCAATACTTTGTTAAGACATCATTTCACAAGCAGGTCCGAATGTAAGTACAAAGTATTGACAGCGTCGGCCTCCACGCCCTACATCTGGGAGGCGGCAGGCCCCCTGGGGGCCGTACCCCCAGCCCAGCTCTAGGAGCGTCGCGCATGGCCGAGTCAGCCAAGCCCTTCGACTTGATCACAATGGGAAGAATAGGAGTCGACCTCTACCCCCTGCAGTCCGGCCTGTCTCTTGCGCAGGTGGAGACGTTCGGCAAGTTCCTCGGAGGTTCGGCCGCGAACGTCGCCGTCGCCGCCGCCCGGCTCGGCCGTACCACCGCCGTGATCACCCGGACCGGCGACGACCCCTTCGGCGCCTACCTGCACGAGGCCCTGAAGGGCTTCGGCGTGGACGACCGCTGGGTGACGCCCGTCGCGACCCACCCGACGCCGGTGACCTTCTGCGAGATCTTCCCGCCGGACGACTTCCCGCTGTACTTCTACCGGCAGCCTAAGGCGCCTGACCTGGAGATACATTCCGACGACCTGGACTACTGGGCCATCCGCTCGGCCCGGGTCTTCTGGATCACCGGCACCGGCCTGAGCGAGGAGCCGAGCCGCTCCGCCACCCTCGCCGCCCTCAAGGCACGCGACAAGGCGGCAACCACGGTCTTCGACCTGGACTGGCGGCCCATGTTCTGGCGCGACCCGCAGGAGGCCCGCCCCTACTACGCCGAGGCGCTGCGGCACTCCACGGTCGCCGTCGGCAACCTCGACGAGTGCGAGATCGCCACCGGTGTCCGCGAGCCCCGCGCCTGCGCCGAGGCGCTGCTGGCGGCCGGGGTGGAGCTGGCGGTCGTCAAGCAGGGCCCCAAGGGGGTGCTGGCCGTGCACCGCGACGGCACGGAGGCCGAGGTGCCGCCGGTGCCGGTCGAGGTGGCCAACGGCCTCGGCGCCGGCGACGCCTTCGGCGGCTCACTGGTCCACGGGCTGCTGGCCGGCTGGGACCTCGCCACCACCATGCGGTACGCCAACGCCGCCGGCGCGCTCGTCGCCTCCCGACTCGCCTGCTCCTCGGCGATGCCCACCGAGTCCGAGGTCGAGGACCTCCTCGCACAGGCGTCGTGACGGCCTGCCGAGCCACCTTCGAACGGAGCCTTCCTTTGAGCATCACCATCCCCGACCTCACCGCGATCAGAGCCCGCAACCCCGAGGCGATCGCCGAGGCCGCCGCCCGCCGGACGCGTCGCCCGCTGATCGGCGACAGCGGCCGCCTGATGATCGTGGCCGCCGACCATCCGGCCCGCGGCGCCCTGGGCGTCGGCGACCGCCGCCTGGCCATGGCCGACCGCGCCGACCTCCTGGAGCGCCTCTGCGTGGCGCTGTCCCGGCCCGGTGTCGACGGGGTGCTGGCCACCGCCGACATCCTGGAGGACCTGCTGCTGCTCGGTGTCCTCGACGACAAGGTCGTCATGGGCTCGATGAACCGCGGGGGGCTGGCCGGCGCGTCCTTCGAGATGGACGACCGCTTCACCGGTCACCGCGCCGAGGACATCGCCCGGCTGCGCTTCGACGCGGGCAAGCTGCTGGTCCGGATCGACTACGGCGACCGGGGTTCGCTCGACACCCTGGAGTCCACGGCCCGCGCCGTCGACGCCATGGCCGCGCTGCGGCTCCCGCTGTTCGTCGAGCCGTTCATGTCCCGGCGCGTCGACGGCAAGGTGCGCAACGACCTGTCCGCCGAGGCCGTCACCAAGTCCATCGCCATCGCCTCGGGGCTGGGCGGCACCTCCGCGTACACCTGGCTGAAACTGCCCGTCACCCATGACCCCGACGACATGGCGGAGGTTCTGGAGACGTCCACGCTGCCCGTCGTCCTGCTCGGCGGTGAGGTCGGGGGCACCGCCGAGGACCAGGCGGGCGCCTACGAGCGCTGGCGCAAGGCGCTCCAGCACCCCACCGTCCAGGGCCTGGTCGTCGGCCGCTCCCTGCTCTACCCGGCCGAGGGCAGTGTGGAGACGGCCGTGGACACGGCCGTCGGCCTGTTGTGACACGGATTGCGACCCGGAGGAACACGATGACGTATCACCTTCCCGCGGGAAAGGCGCTCGGCGGCCCCTACGTCGTGGACGTCACGCCCGAGAAGGCCGGCTGGGGCCACTCCAGCCTGAGGGTCCTGGAGCTGCCGCCCGGCGGCTCGCACACCTTCGACACCGGTGACAGCGAGTGGATCGTCCTGCCGCTGACCGGCGGCTGCACGGTCGAGGCCACCGACGATTTCAGCCACGACACCTTTCGGCTCACCGGGCGTGACAGCGTGTTCAGCGCCGTCAGCGACTTCGCGTACGTGCCACGGGACGCCCGCACGACCGTCTCCTCCACCGACGGCGGACGGTTCGCGCTGACCGGCGCGCGCTGCACCCGGCGGCTGCCCGCCCGCTATGGTCCGGCGTCGTCGGTTCCGGTGGAGCTGCGCGGCACCGGCAACAGCAGCCGTCAGGTGAACAACTTCGGCGCGGCCGGCGTCTTCGAGTGCGACAAGCTCATCACGGTCGAGGTCATCACGCCGGGCGGCAACTGGTCGTCGTTCCCGCCGCACAAGCACGACGAGCACCGCCCCGGCGAGGAGTCGGTGCTGGAGGAGATCTACTACTTCGAGTTCGCCGGCCACGACGGCACCCCCGGCCTCGGCTACCAGCGTGTCTCCCCGTCCGGCCACGGGCGCAACACGGACGTCCTGGCCGAGGTGCGCGGTGGCGACGTCGTGCTGATCCCCGACGGCTGGCACGGGCCCTCCATGGCGGTGCCCGGTCACCACATGTACTACCTCAACGTCATGGCGGGCCCCGAGGCCGAGCGCGCCTGGCTGATCTGCGACCACCCCGATCACGCCTGGGTCCGCGGCACCTGGCCCGACCAGCCGGTCGATCCCCGTCTGCCCCTCTACACCGCCCCGTCCCAGTGAGGTCCCCGATGAGCCAGTCCACCGTCCGCCTGACCGTCGCCCAGGCGCTGGTGCGGTTCCTGTCCGTGCAGTACACCGAACGCGACGGCGTTCGGCACCGGCTGGTCGCCGGTACCTGGGGCATCTTCGGCCACGGCAACGTGGCGGGTATCGGTCAGGCCCTGCTCCAGGCGGGCGAGGACGTGATGCCGTACCACCAGGGCCGCAACGAGCAGTCCATGGTGCACGCGGCCGTCGGCTACGCCCGCCAGCTGGGCCGGCTCTCCGCGCAGGCCGTGACCACGTCGATCGGTCCGGGCGCCACGAACCTCGTCACCGGTGCCGCCCTGGCCACCATCAACCGCCTGCCGGTCCTGCTGCTGCCCGGCGACTACTTCGCCTCGCACGCACCCGACCCGCTGCTCCAGCAGCTGGAGCACCCGACCGAGGCGGACGTGTCGGTCAACGACACCCTGCGCCCGGTGTCGAGGTACTTCGACCGGATCACCCGCCCCGAGGCCCTCGTCCCGTCCGCGCTGAACGCCATGCGGGTGCTCGCCGACCCGGCCGAGACCGGCGCGGTGACCCTCGCCCTCCCGCAGGACGTACAGGCGGAGGCGTTCGACTGGCCCGAGGAGTTCTTCGCCGAGCGGGTCTGGTACGTACGGCGCCCCGCGCCCGACCCGGTCGAGCTGGCGGCGGCCGTCGAGGCGATCCGGGCCGCCGAGCGACCCCTGATCGTCGCGGGCGGCGGCGTCCACCACAGCGAGGCCGAGGCGGCACTGAAGGCGTTCGTCGAGGCGACCGGCATCCCGGTCGCCTCCACCCAGGCGGGCAAGGGCTCGCTCCGGTACGACCACCCCGCCGACCTCGGCGGCATCGGCCACACCGGTACCTCGGTCAGCGACGACCTCGCCCGCGCCGCGGACCTGGTGATCGGCGTCGGCACCAGGTACACCGACTTCACCACCGCCTCCGGCACCCTCTTCCAGAACCCCGACGTGCGCTTCCTGAACCTCAACATCACCGGGTTCGACGCGCACAAGCTTGCTGCGCGGACCCTGGTCTGCGACGCCAGGACCGGTCTGGAGAAGCTGCTGGACGAACTGGCCGGGCACCGGGTGAGCGAGGCGTACGAGGCCGAGTACCGCGCCGGCAAGGAGCGTTGGGACGCGGTCGTCGAGGCCGCCTACCGCGCCGACGACGAGACGGCCGTACCCACGCAGACCCAGGTCCTGGGCGCGCTGGACGCGGTCGTCGGCGACGACGACGTGGTGATCAACGCGGCCGGTTCGCTCCCGGGCGACCTGCACAAGCTGTGGCGGTCCCGCTCGCCGCGCCAGTACCACCTGGAGTACGGCTACTCCTGCATGGGCTACGAGATCCCGGCCGGTATCGGCGTCCAGCAGGCCGCCCCGGACACGGCCGTGTGGTCGCTGGTCGGTGACGGCACCTACCTGATGATGCCGACGGAGATCGTCACCGCGGTCCAGGAGGGCCTGCCGGTCAACGTCGTCCTCGTCCAGAACCACGGCTACGCCTCCATCGGCGGCCTGTCCGCCGAGACCGGCGGCGAGCGCTTCGGCACCGACTACCGCTACCGCGCCGCCGACGGCACCTTCACCGGCGCCCCGCTCCCCGTCGACCTCGCGGCCAACGCGGCCAGCCTCGGCATGGAGGTCCTGCGTGCCAAGACGGTCGGCGAGCTGCGCGCGGCGCTCGCGACGGCCCGCGCCTGCGACCGGCCGACCTGCGTGTACGTCGAGACGGACGTCGTGAACCCCGCCTCGCCCGGCGCCGAGGCCTGGTGGGACGTGCCCGTCGCCGAGGTCGCCTCCCGCGAGGCCGCCGTCGAGGCCCGTGAGCGCTACGAGCGCAGCGTCGCCGGACGCCGCCACCACCTGTGAACTCCCCGCACCCGAAAGGCCCTTCGCACACCATGAAGACCATCAACCACTGGATCGACGGCAAGCCCGTCGAGGGCACCTCCGGCCGCTTCGGCCCCGTCTACGACCCGGCGACCGGCGCCCAGGAGAAGCAGGTCGCCCTGGCGACCGTCGACGAGGTGGACGCCGCCGTCGCCTCCGCCAGGGCCGCGTTCGAGAGCTGGGGCGAGTCCTCCCTGGCCAAGCGCACCGCGATCCTCTTCAAGTACCGCGAGCTGCTGGACGCGCACCGCGACGAGATCGCCGAGTTGATCACCGCCGAGCACGGCAAGGTGCACTCCGACGCGCTCGGCGAGGTGGCGCGCGGCATGGAGATCGTGGAGCTGGCCTGCGGGATCAGCGTGCAGCTCAAGGGCGAGCTGTCCACGCAGGTGTCGACCCGGGTGGACGTGGCCTCGATCCGGCAGCCGCTGGGCGTGGTCGCCGGCATCACGCCGTTCAACTTCCCGGCCATGGTGCCGATGTGGATGTTCCCGCTGGCCATCGCGTGCGGCAACACCTTCGTGCTCAAGCCGAGCGAGAAGGACCCGTCGGCGTCGTACCGGCTGGCCGAGCTGGCCGCCGAGGCCGGGCTGCCGCAGGGTGTGCTGAACATCGTGCAGGGCGACAAGGTGGCCGTGGACCGGCTCCTGGAGCACCCGGACATCGAGGCGGTCTCCTTCGTCGGCTCCACACCGATCGCCAAGTACATCCAGCTCAAGGCCGTCGAGCACGGCAAGCGCGTACAGGCCCTGGGCGGCGCCAAGAACCACATGCTGGTCCTGCCCGACGCCGACCTGGACTTCGCCGCCGACCAGGCGATCAACGCCGCCTACGGCTCGGCGGGTGAACGCTGCATGGCCGTGTCGGTCGTGGTCGCGGTCGGCGACACCGGTGACGAGCTGGTGGCCAAGATCGCCGAGCGCGCCAAGAACCTGAGGATCGGTCCCGGCGACGACCCGGCCTCCGAGATGGGCCCGCTGATCACGCGCGAACACCGTGACAAGGTGGCGTCGTACGTGTCATCGGCGGCCGCGCAGGGCGCCGAGGTCGTCGTCGACGGCACGGGCTACAGCGTCGAGGGGCACGAGGACGGCTTCTTCATCGGTGTCTCGCTGCTGGACCGGGTGCCGCTGACCGCGGACGCCTACCGCGACGAGATCTTCGGTCCGGTACTGGCCGTGGTGCGCGCGGAGACGTACGAGGAGGCCATCAGGCTGATCAACGACTCCCGCTGGGGCAACGGCACCGCGATCTTCACCCGGGACGGCGGCGCCGCCCGCCGCTTCCAGCTGGAGGTCAAGGCCGGCATGGTCGGCGTGAACGTGCCGATCCCGGTCCCCGTCGGCTACCACTCCTTCGGCGGCTGGAAGGACTCGCTCTTCGGCGACCTGCACATCTACGGCAATGACGGCATCGCCTTCTACACCCAGGGCAAGGTGATCACCACACGCTGGCCGGACCCGGCCGACGCCGGTATCAACCTCGGTTTCCCCAGCAACACCTGACACCCGCTCACAGGACCGATCGCAGGGAGGGCCCCATGGCGAAGACCCGCGGCTCCGCACGTGCCGTGTCCGCCTCCGCGCTGGACTCGCTGACCTTCGCCCTGGACCGGGGCAGTCCCGTGCCGCTCTACTACCAGCTCGCCCAGCAGCTGGAGGAGGCGATCGAGCACGGGATCCTGGCCCCGGGCAACCTCCTGGGCAACGAGGTGGACCTGTCGGTGCGGCTGGGCCTGTCCCGGCCCACCGTCCGGCAGGCCATCCAGTCGCTCGTCGACAAGGGGCTGCTGGTCCGGCGGCGCGGGGTGGGCACCCAGGTGGTGCACAGCCAGGTGAAGCGCCCACTGGAGCTCAGCAGCCTCTACGACGACCTGGAGGCGGCCGGGCAGGGCCCGACCACGCAGGTCGTCCGCAACGAGCAGGTCCCCGCGACCGCCGCGGTCGCCGCCGCGCTCGGCATCGCGGAGGGCGCGGAGGTCACGCTCCTGGAGCGGCTGCGCTGCACCCACGGCCAGCCCGTGGCCGTCCTGTGCAACTACCTGCCGGCGAGCCTGCTCGACCTCGGCACCGCACGGCTGGAGTCGACGGGCCTGTACCGGATGATGCGCGCCGCCGGCATCACCCTGCACAGCGCCCGCCAGACCGTCGGCGCCCGCTGCGCCACCGCGGAGGAGGCCGCGCGCCTGGACGAGAAGGAGGGTGCCGCGCTGCTGACCATGCAGCGCACGGCGTACGACGACACGGGGCGGCCGGTGGAGTACGGGACGCACATCTACCGCGCGTCCCGGTACGCCTTCGACTTCCAGCTGCTGGTCAGGGCTTGAGGCCCGCGGTGAAGGGGGTGACGGGCCGCTCGAGGCGTTCGCCGTCCACGGTGAGGTCGACCGCCTCGTTGTAGAAGGCCACCATCCCCTTGACGGGGGCCACGGCCGGCAGTGGCTCGGCATAGCTCCACAGGATGTTGCGCGGGACCTCGCCCGTGCCGCGCCAGGTCCAGTACCGCGCCCTGCCCTTGTAGGGGCAGCTCGTGCGGTGGTCGGTGGGCTCGAACAGGTCGAGGCGGACGTCCTCGGGCGGCAGGTAGTACCGCGTCGGCAGCCCCGTCTCGAACAGCAGCACAGGGCGGCGGGAGTCCCCGACGACCGTGCCGCCGATCTCGACCCGGACATGACGGCTGCTGGGCATGGCGTCCACCCGTTTGTGCGGGTCGCGCGGGTGGACGAAGATCTCTTCCTCCTCCTCGTACCAGTGGTCCAGGCCGCTGCCCCAGCGGTGGAACCACTCGAAGGCGATGTGGTCGGCCAGGTCGGCGGCCGGGAAGGTCCACGCCGCGTTGTCCACCTGCTGTCCGTCGGTGCGCAGGTCGTAGAAGATCTGCGATCCGGTGTGCGAGCCCGGCTCGGGGTGGGCCGCCGGGCGCAGGAGGTCCGTGCGGACCTCCGCCCGCGGGAACGCGTAGCACGGCACCGGCAGACCGGGCTCCCAGACCAGGACGGGGTGCCGGCTGTCGACGACGGTCACGTCACCCTTGACTCCCCGCACCCAGCGCTCGCTGGGCTCCCACAGGAGGCCCTCAGGGGTCGTACGGACGGACCGCTCGCTGGGGAACAGAGGCATGGCCCACTCTCCTTCGGCTCCTCCTCGGAGCGTACTCCGGCAGGGGTCAGTGGGCCGCGTCGAGCCGGGCCCGCTGCTCCGCCGACAGCTCCAGGTCCACGGCGGCCAGGCTCTCCTCCAGCTGCGCGACGGACGAGGCTCCGACCAGCGGGACGATCGGCAGCTCGGCACCGATCTGCCAGGCCAGCACGACCTGGTTGACGGTGGCCCCGGTCTCCCGGGCGACCTCGCGCAGCACCTTCAGGCGGGCCGGGTTGCCCGGGTGGTCGAAGTCGGCGGGCAGCCGGTCGGGGTGGGTGTAGGCACCCTTGAGCAGCGGTGAGTAGGCGACGAGGGTGAGGGCGGGCTCCTCCCGCAGGTAGCTGAGCAGGTCGGGGCCGGCGTGGCCGAGGCTGCCGTCGGGGAAGAGGCCGTCGGGTACGTCGAAGCGCGGCCGCAGATGGCTGTGGGCGTACTGGAGCACCTCGTAGCCGGGCAGTCCGGCCGCGGCGGCGAGGGCGCGGGCCCGCTCCACCCGCCAGGTCGCGTGGTTGCTGACGCCGAGGAGACCGACGGTGCCCTCGGCGACCAGCTCGGCGAACCCCTCGACGGTCTCCCGCAGCGGGACCGACCGGTCCTCGATGTGGGCGTAGAGCAGGTCGAGTTTCGCCACGCCGAGCCGGTCGCGGCTGCGCTCGGCCGACTCGCGGATCACCTTGGCGGAGAGTCCCTCCGCGTTGTCGACGTAGCCGGTGCCGGGGGCCAGCGGTCGCGCCCCGAGCTTGGTGGCGATGAGGATCTCGTCACCGACGCCACGGCTGCGGCGCCACCGGCCGAGCAGTTCCTCGCTCTGGCCGCCCTGGCCGCCGTCGATCCAGAAGGCGTAGTTGTCCGAGGTGTCGATGAACGTGCCGCCGGCCTCGACGTAGCGGTCCAGGACGGCGAAGGAGGTCTCCTCGTCGGTGCGGGAGCCGAAGAGCATCGCACCGAGGGCGAGGACGCTGACCTCGCGGCGGGTGGCCGGGTCGGTGCCGATCGTGCGGTACTTCATGGATGGATCTCCTCCCGTTCGTGCGCCCGTGGTTCGGGGCACGAACGGGAGTCTTCATCTTGAAGCGCGCTTCAAGTCAAGTCCGTCGGCGCCGGGTTCACACGCGAGGGGCGAACGGCCCCTCCAGCGCCGCCCATTGCAGCAGCATGATGGTCTTGGCGTCGGCGATCTGCCCCGTGCGGATCATCTCCAGGGCTCTGCGGAAGGGAAGTTCGAGGATCTCGATGTCCTCGCCCTCCTCGTCGAGGCCGCCGCCCTCGTGGGTGCGGGTCGCGGGGCCGTAGGCGGCGGCGTAGAAGCTGACACGTTCGGTGACGGAGCCCGGACTCATGTAGACGTCGAAGACGTGCTGGACCTCGCCGATGGTGTGTCCTGTCTCCTCCACGACCTCCCGGCGTACGGCGATCTCCGGGTGCTCGTCCTCGTCGTCGAGGAGCCCGCCCGGTGTCTCGACGAGCATCCCGTCAGGATGGCCGTTGACGTACACCGGGAAGCGGAACTGCCTGGTCAGCAGGACGGTTTCGCGTTCGGTGTCGTAGAGCAGCATGGTGGCCCCGTTGCCCCGGTCGTGCGTCTCGCGCTGCTGGGTGCTCCAGGTGCCGTCGGCGTGCTGGAAGTCGAAGGTGGTGGCGCGCTCCACGTACCAGTGGCTGGACAGGAGCCGCACGTCCCGCACCTTGACCCGGGGGTTGCCTGTCAGGTCCCGGCCGGCCCGGTCGAGTCCGGTGCGGCCGCGGCGGTCGGGGGTGTCGATACCGGCGGTCATCGGGAACCGGCCGGGAGGATCAGCGAGTTGGTCATGGCCCGCTTCTACCATCCCGGCCCGTCGGCGTCCTCCGCGGCGCCCCTCGCCGGGGGCCGCCGGTCACCGTACGCAACGCCGGGAGGCCGGGTGGTCTTCGCCGCGCACGGGTCCTTCGGGCCGCGCACATGAGGGTCGGCCGCCCGTGACTGTCACGAACGGCCGACCCGGAGCAGCGGTCGCCTGTCAGCTCACGCTTCAGAACGCCTTGTTGCTGCAGCCCATCGTCGAGCCCAGGTGCTTGTCCTGCCCACCGGCGTTGCCCTCGCCGTTGAGCGCGTTGCCCAGCAGGCCGTTGAGGATGCCGACCTGGCCGAGGACGTCGAGGTTCAGGTCGTGCGACTTGCAGCTGGAGCTCTGCAGGACGCTGACCTTGCCGCCGTCCTTGCCCTTGTCACCGTGGCCGTCGTTGCCGTGGGCGGTGGCGGTGCCGGCGCCCATGAGTCCGACGCTGCCGAGGGCGACCACCACGACGGCGGCCTTGCGAAGCTTGTGCATGCGTATCTCCGATGGAGTGAGGGGTTACGATCCGCGAGAGATCGACTCCGTTCAGTGATCGGAGGCTAATATGACCATGCCCGGCATGTCCGAGCGACGCGCCGAGACGATCCCGCGCCACTCGCTCTGATGGAGCCCCTGCTGCCGGCCGCCCCTGAGCGACCCGCGCAGCTGAAGGCCGACTCCCGAAAGGCCCGGCGAGCCGTTCGGCCAGGAAAGATCATCGCGCTGAGGAGAAACCGCTGGACGAGACCCCGGAAACGATCGAGGGCCTCGGCTCACATCATGTGATCCAAGGCCCTCACCTGCGATGACAGTCGCATCGAACTGTCGGGACGACAGGATTTGAACCTGCGACCCCTTGACCCCCAGTCAAGTGCGCTACCAAGCTGCGCCACGTCCCGGTGCGCGTCGTGCGGTGGACCGCGTGATCGCGCGAACAGCACTTTACCCCACGTCGGCGCTCACGCCGAAGACGGCATCCGGCAGGGCGCGATGCGGGGGCCCGGAGCGGGCGATGGACAATCGGGGCATGGGCAGCACATCGACGGGACGACAGGACGGCGGACGGGACCGGGACAGCGAGGGCCGGGCACGCAGCGCCCGGCCCCGAGACGGTCTGGGGCGGCCGCTCCCCTATGGCGCGGACGGCGTCGATCGTCAGCCCGAGGGTGTCGTACGCACCCCGGAGCAGACCGTCGCCGAGGCACAGCAGTTGCTGGACGCGGGGAAGCCGTTCCATGCGCACGAGGTGTTCGAGGACGCGTGGAAGACGGGTCCGCCGGACGAGCGCGCCCTGTGGCGCGGGCTGGCCCAGCTCGCGGTGGGGCTCACCCACGCGGCCCGGGGCAATGTGACGGGCGGGGCGCGGCTGCTGCGCCGGGGTGCCGGCGCGGTGGAGGACTGGGCGGCCTCGGACGCGGGTGAGGCGCGGCCGTACGGGATCGACCTCGCGGGGGTCGCCGCCTGGGGGCGGGGGCTGGCCGGCGAGGTGGAGCAGGGCGGCGGGGCCGTGGAGGCGCGGGGGCGGGCGCCGAGGCTGCGCGGAAGGGCGTGAGGGGCGCGTCGTCGGTGGTGTGCGGCAGACTCGGGGCGTGCGAAGGATTCATGTCATCGGGATCGGGGCGGGCGACCCCGAGCAGCTGACGCTGCAGGCGGTCAGGGCGTTGCGGAACACCGACGTGTTCTTCGTCCTCGACAAGGGCGAGGTGAAGTCCGACCTCACGCAGCTGCGCCGCGACCTGCTGGAGGCGCACGTACCGGAGGGGACCTACCGGATCGTGACGGCGCTCGACCCGGAACGGGACCGGTCCGCCGAGGGGGCTGCCTACCCCGGCGCCGTCGAGGACTGGCGCAGCGCCCGCGCCGGGGTCTTCGAACGACTGATCGCCGATGAGCTGGGCGAGGACGACGTCGGTGCCTTCCTGGTGTGGGGTGACCCCGCGTGGTACGACAGCACGCTCGGGATCCTCCAGGAGGTACTGGTCCGGGGCGCGGTGGAGTTCGCGTACGACGTCGTGCCGGGCATCAGCAGCGTGTCCGCGCTCGCCGCCCGGCATCGCACGGGCCTCAACCGGGTCGCGCGCCCCGTGCAGATCACCACCGGGCGGCGGCTGGCCGAGGGCTTCCCGGACGGCGTGGACGACGTGGTCGTGATGCTCGACGCCCATTTGGCCTTCCGGCGGTACGCCGACCAGGACATCGACATCTACTGGGGCGCGTACCTGGGCACTCCGGACGAGATCCTCGTCTCGGGGCCGATCGCCGAGGCCGCCCCGCGGATCGAGCGGCTGCGCGCGGAGGCACGGGAGCGCAAGGGCTGGATCATGGACACGTATCTGCTGCGCCGCGGGCCGAACGACCGGTAGGGGCACCGGAGGTGGGGCAGGAACGACCGGGGTCCGGCACGGCCGAGGACGCGGTGACGGTCGGGGACGACGCCGAGTCCGGTGTGCCGGCGGCGCAGCGGGCCGGTGCCGCGGGTGTCCTGGTCAGGGCCGGGACGTAGCCGCCGCGGACGTGTCGGACGGCCGGCGGCACGCCCGACCATGTGCTCGGCTCCTTCGCCGATGGGCCCGCCTCGGTGCGGCGGCTGCGGGGTCAGAGCAGCAGCTGGACGCCGCCCACGACCGTCGCCGCGATCACGAGTTGCTCGAACAGCCGCTGGTTGATCCGGTTCACCGCCCACTTGCCGAGCAGCGCGCCGGGGACGACGAAGAGCACGAGCGCCGCGTCGAGCAGCAGGGAAGGGCCGTCGATGAGACCGAGGCCGACGCTGAAGGGCACCTTGGAGACGTTGACGATCAGGAAGAAGAAGGCCGAGGTCCCGAGGAAGCCGAGCTTGCGGAAGCCGGCCGAGAGCAGGTACATCGACATCACCGGGCCCCCCGCGTTGGCGACCATGGTGGTGAAGCCGCCCAGGATGCCGTAGGAGCGGGCCTTGATCCGGCCGGCCCGGGTGGTGACGGCGTCCGGCTCCTGCTCTTTGTCCGCGGTGCGTCGACGCCACACGGTCACCGCCGCCATCATCAGCAGGATCGCGCCGATCGATGCACGGACGACCTCGTCGTCCGCCCGCACCAGGAACAGCGTGCCGAGGACGACGCCCGCGGCGACGGCCGGGAACAGCCGCCACAGGGTGGGCCAGTGGGCATGCCGACGGTAGGTGAGGACGGCCAGGACGTCCCCGGCGATCAGGATCGGCAGCAGGATGCCGGTGGAGGCGCGGGCGGGCAGTACGGCGGCGAAGATCGCGAGGCTGACCGTGTTGGCCCCGCTCACGGCTGTCTTGGAGAAGCCGACGAGCAGGGCCGCGAAGGCCAGCGCGGCGAACTGCCCGCCGGTGAGGTGCCACAGAGTCATCGTGTCCATGCGGAGGCCGATGCTATGTGCAGACATCAGGTCCAGGTAAGGACCGTCTCGTCAGACGGGAGGCGTCGCGGGTCCGTCAGTGCCGCTCGACCAGGACCGCGCTGCCCTGCCCCACACCCACGCACATGGTCGCCAGCCCTCGCTCCGCTCCCGTCCGGCGCATACGGTGCAGGAGCGTGGTGAGGATGCGGGCTCCGGAGCAGCCGAGGGGGTGACCGAGGGCGATCGCGCCGCCGCTGGGGTTGACGAGGTCGGGGTCGATGCCGAGTTCGTCGACGCATGCGAGTGCCTGGGCCGCGAACGCCTCGTTGAACTCGGCCTCCTGGACGTCGCCGATCGACCACTCGGCCCGGGCCAGTGCCTTGCGGGTGGCGGGGACCGGCCCGATACCCATCACGTCGGGATGGACACCGGCGGAGGCACCGGCGACATAGCGGCCCAGGGATTCCAGCCCCAGGTCGTTCAGGGCCTCCTCGCTGACCAGCAGCAGTCCCGCGGCGCCGTCGTTCATCGGTGAGGCGTTGCCCGCCGTGACGGTGCCGCCCTCGCGGAAGACCGGCTTCAGCCGGGCCAGCTTCTCGTACGACGTGTCCTCGCGTACGCATTCGTCGCTGTCGACCAGCACGCCGTCGGGGCGCTCGACCGGCAGGAGTTCGTCGTCGAAGTGGCCGTTCTTGCGGGCGTCGGCGGCCCGTTGGTGGCTGCGCAGCGCGAACTCGTCCTGCCGCTCGCGCGGGATGCCGTGGCGCCGGGCGACCTCCTCGGCGGTCTCTCCCATGGAGAGCAGGCCGTGCAGCTCCTTCATCGCCGGGTTGACCAGGCGCCAGCCGAGCCGGGTGTCGACGGTCTCGATGCGGTGGGGCAGCGCCTCGTCGGGGCGGGGCAGCACGAAGGGCGCGCGGCTCATGGACTCGGAGCCGCCGGCGAGCACGATGTCGGCCTCGCCCGCCGCGATGGTGCGGGCGGCGGTGGTGACGGCTTCGAGGCCGGAGGCGCACAGCCGGTTGACCGTGGCGCCGGGCACCGAATCGGGCAGGCCGGCGAGGAGGGCGGCCATGCGGGCGACGTTGCGGTTGTCCTCGCCGGCCTGGTTGGCGGCGCCCCAGTAGACGTCGTCGACGCGGGCCGGATCCAGTGCGGGCACGTCGGCGACTAGGCCCCGGATCACGGCCGCGGCGAGGTCGTCGGGCCGTACCGGCGACAGCGCTCCGCGCAGCTTGCCGATGGGGGTGCGGCGGGCGGCCGCGAAGTGGACGGGACGCACGACGGATCTCCTGACCGGGCGGTATGGATCGGTATGGATCGGCACCCTCTTAATTAGCACCGCTAGTTTCGGACTATAGACCGCCTCGCCGGACCCTGGGAAGATCCCGGGGACCTTTCACCGACCCAGCCGGAGGAGCCATGGCCGAGCCCCGCGAGCACCTGCTCGACGGAAGCCGGGGAAGCGTCGTCGTACGCGAGTGGCCGCACCACCGGCCCCGCTACGTGGCGCTCGTGGTCCACGGCTACGCGGAGCACGCCGGCCGGTATGCGGAGGTGGCGGAGGCCCTGGTCGCGCACGGCGCGGCCGTGTTCGGGCCCGATCACATGGGGCACGGCCGGTCGTCGGGCGAGCGGGCGCTGATCGAGGACTTCGAGGAGGTCGTCGCCGACGCGAACGCGTGCCTGGAACTGGCCCGGACCGCGCATCCGGGTCTGCCGGTCGTCGTGGTCGGGCACTCCATGGGCGGTCTGGTCGCGTCCCGCCTCGCACAGCTCCACGGCGACGGGCTCGGCGCCCTGGTGCTGTCCGGGCCGGTGATCGGCGACTGGGAGCTGCCCCGGCGGCTGCTCGCCCTGGACGAGATCCCCGGCACCCCGATCAGCCCGGCCGCGCTCTCCCGGGACCCGGGGGTCGGTGCGGCCTACGCGGCGGATCCGCTGGTCTGGCACGGCCCGATGAAGCGGCCGACCGTGGAGGCGTTCGCGCGGATGCTGGAGACGGTGTCCGAGGGCGGGGACATCGGGCCCGTGCCGCTGCTGTGGCTGCACGGCGACGACGACCGGCTGGTCCCGCTCGCCGGCAGCCGCGTCGGGGTCGAGCAGTTGCGCGGGGAGGAGCTGACCGAGCACGTCTACCCAGGGGCCCGGCACGAGGTGTTCCACGAGACGAACCGGGCGGAGGTACGTGCGGACTTGGTCCGCTTCCTGGACAGAGTGTTCGCACTCCGAGACGTGTGACGTTTGCACCCGTTTCCCGTGGGCACCCGCGCCGACACCGACCCAGCCACAAGGAGGAGCTCGCCATGACCGTGGTCAAGAGCACGCTCCCCGAACCGGCTCGCCGAGTCGCCGGGGACGCCTTGCAGAGCACTCTCGTCGATCTTCTCGGGCTCTCACTGATCGGGAAGCAGGCGCACTGGAACATCGTGGGCCCGCGGTTCCGCTCGATCCATCTGCAGCTCGACGAGGTCGTGTCACTGGCCCGTACCCACGCCGACACCGTCGCGGAGCGCTCCTCGGCGCTCGGCGTACCGCCGGACGGGCGCCCGGAGACCATCGCCGCAGCCTACACGCTGCCCGGCCCGAAGGACGGGTGGGTGCGCGACAACGAGGTCGTCCAGGTGATCGTGGACGCCTTGGCGGCGGCCGTCGAGCGGCTGCGCGAACGGATCGAAGCGACCGCCGAGGCGGACCCGGTGACGCAGGACCTGCTGATCGGCATCACCGCCGACCTGGAGAAGCAACGCTGGATGTTCGACGCCGAGAACTGGCCGCCCGGCGAGTGAGGCAGCCGCGAGCGCCGCACGCACACGCCGTACACGCAGAGCAGTACCCGGAGAGAAGGGGCACACCATGGCCGACGCCCTCGAACTCGACGCGCTGTGGGAGGACTTCCACCGCGCGGTCAACATGACCTCGCAGGAGCTGGCAGCCTGGCTGCGGGTCAGTGACGCCGACGAGGCCACCGAGCCGCTGCCGGACCAGGCCGGTTCACCTGCCGGGCAGCGCGTCCTCGCGATCCTCCAGAAGCGGCGGACGGACCTCACGGACGACGACATCCAGGTGATGTACGACGTCGTGGACACCGTCACCGCCGAGGCGGACGTGGAGAACGAGCCGGAGCCCGAACAGACCCGCCGTCGGCACCAGCTGATGACGATCGGCCACGATCCGCTGAAGCCGTGAGCGACGACAGACGCCTGGTGCGGGAACTCGTGCGCGCGCACGGGAAGACCTTCGCCGAGGAGGCGGGCATCCCGTTGAAGGACACTCCGCAGCCGCTGTACCGGCTGCTGGTGCTGGCGCATCTGCTCAGCGCGCGGATCCGCGGCTCCGTCGCCGTGGACAGCGCTCGCGCCCTGTACGAGGCGGGGCTGCGTGACCCGCGCCGTATGGCGGGCGCCGACTGGCAGGAGCGGGTGGACGCCCTGGTCCGGGGCGGATACCGGCGTTATGACGAGCGCACCGCGACCCAACTGGGCGACGCGGCAAAGCTGCTGATCGACCGGTGGGGCGGCGACCTGCGGCGGCTGCACAGGGAGGCGGACGGCGATGTCCGTGAAATGCGGCGGCTGCTGCGGGAGTTCCCCGGCATGGGTCCGGCGGGCGCCGGCATCTTCCTGCGCGAGGCCCAGCTCGTGTGGCCGGAAGTGGCCCCCTACCTCGACGACAAGGCGCTCTCGGGTGCACGGCGGCTCGGCCTGCCCGAGGACCCGGACCGGCTGACCGAGCTGGCCGGGAGCACCGAACCGGCCGTACTGGCCGCCGGGTTGGTACGGGCCTCGCTCGACAAGGAGGTGGCCGAGGACAGCCTCCGCCGCGCCGCATGATCGTGACAGACTGCTCGCACAACCGCCCTTGCGAGCAGAGGAGACCTGTGTGACCGGGACCGAGCCGGCCGTACCGCGGATCGACACGAGCAGGCCGCATCCTGCCCGGGTGTACGACTGGTTCCTCGGCGGCAAGGACAACTACCCCGTCGACGAGGAGCTCGGCCGGCAGATCGCCGCGATGCAGGGCGACGCCCCGCGGCACGCTCGGGCCAACCGCGGGTTCATGCGGCGGGCCACCAGGGCGGTCGTCGAGGAGACGGGCATCCGCCAGTTCCTCGACATCGGTTCCGGCATCCCGACCGAACCCAATCTGCACCAGGTCGCCCAGTCCGTCGTCCCGGACGCGCGCGTGGTGTACGTCGACAACGACCCGATCGTGCTCGCCCACGCGGCGGCCCTGCTGCGCGGCACCCCGCAGGGGAGGACCGAGTACGTGCAGGCCGACGCCCGTGAGCCCGAGCGGATCCTGGAGCAGGCGGCGGCCGTCCTCGACCTCGACCGGCCGGTCGCCCTCTCGCTGATCGCACTCCTGCACTTCATCGCGGACGACGACGGCGCTCATGAGCTGGTGGACACGCTGGTCGGCGCGCTGGCGCCGGGCAGCTGCCTTCTGCTCTCGGCGTTGACGGCGGACTTCGATCCGGAGAACGTGAACCGGGGCATCGCGGCCTACACCGCGAGCGGGGTCACGCTCGTGGCCCGCTCGCGCGCCGAGACGGGACGGTTCTTCGAGGGACTTGAGCTGATGGAGCCGGGGATCGTGTCGCTGTCGCACTGGCGTCCCGCGATGGACGGCGAGGAGGACACGGGCGGCGGGAGCACGAAGGAGCCCGTCTCGTTGTACGGCGCGGTCGGCTTCAAGCGCTGACCCACGGCTCGCGTCCCCGTCAGCCCAGCAGCCACCCTCCGTCCACGGCGAGTTCGACGGCGTTGACCGACCGGTTGCGCAGCAGGAAGTCCACCGCGTCCACCACGTCGGCCATCGTGGCGAGCCGCCCGGTGGGCGTTCTGGCGCGCAACCCGGCCAGCACCTGCTCGGGTCCGCCGCGCCAGTGCGGGCTGTCCCCCACGACCCCGGGATGCACCGCGTTGACCCGGACGGGCGCCAACTCGGTGGCGAGCGTGCGTACCAGACCGCCCACTCCGGCGTTGACGGTCGCCACCGTCGTCGCCCCCGCGTACGGCCGCTCCTTGGCCTGGCCGCCGAACAGCACGATCGCGCTGTCGTCGTGCAGTCGGCGCCGCAGGGTGTGCACGACCTCGGTGTACCCGACGAGCTTGAGCGTGACCAGACGCACAGCGGCGTCGATGTCGTACGCGGTGACCCGGTTGTCGTCCCGGGAGATCGCCGCGATCACCAGGTGGTCGACGCGTCCGACCCCGGCCAGGGCGGCGGCGATCTCGCGGGGCCGCGAGAGGTCGAGGGCGAGGCCTTGCGCGGCACCGACCTCCTCGGCCACCGTGCCGGCGCGAGGCGCGTCCCGGCCGGTGAGGACCACCCGGTCGCCCCGCGCCGCACGCAAGCGGGCGAACTCGCGGCCGATCCCGGACGTCCCGCCCACGACGAGCACACTGCTCATGACCCCAGGGCCTCCCTCAGGTACTCCCAGTCCCGGGTGAACCGGTAGGAGTGGCGCGACGGCGGCTGCGGCGCCTGCGTCTCCAGCCAGCGCAGGGTCCCCTCCCCGGCGTTGGCGAACCCGTGCACGCACCCGACGCCGGCCCAGGCGAGGTCGCCCGGCCCGAGCCGGTACCGCTCGCCGTCGAAGGTGGCGTCGGCCAGCCCTTCCAGGATCAGGTACGTCTCCTCGAAGGGGTGGTCGTGGGTGCCCGCGACGCCGTCGGGGGCGTACTGCACCATGAACATGGTGGAGGCGACCGCGCCGAGGTCGCCGTCGACCATCGGCTTCACGGTGATGCCGCTGTACACGAGCAGCGCGGTCCGCATGCTCGCCGACACCGCGAGCAGGTCCTGGGACTGCTTGGCGGCATCCATCTGGGCGGGCTCGAAGTGGCCGAAGGACCGGGTGCGCGGGTCACGGACGTCGATGCGGACGGGGTCGCGCTCGGGCAGCGCGGGCACCGCCTGGGTGTCGTGGCCGTAGCGGGCCCGCGGCACCGGGGCGAGCATGTCGGCCCAGCGGCCGGAGCTGTCCCCGGCGCCGCGCCAGGCGTGCGGGACGCCGGTCGGGAGGAGGCCGTAGTCGCCCTCGTCGAGGAGGTACGACCCCTCGGGCACATCGAGGATCACGGCTCCGTAGAGCACATGGAAGCTCTCCTCGTACGAGTGCACATGGGCCGCGACCCGGCCGTCGGGCCGTATCCCGCACAGGCCGAAGCCGGTGTGCACGCTTCCGTCGTCCTCGGCGACCAACGTCCGCCGCCGGTACCCCAGTTCGTCGTACGGCGGCTCCGGGACGCCGACGGCCCGGCGCACCAGGTGTCGGGTCATGCCGCGCGCCTCGCCTCCTTCGCCGCGAGGAGCCGGTCGCGGGACTCCTCGACCAGGCGCCGGGCCCGGTCCACGTCGGCCAGCAGCCTGCCGTCGCGCTTGCGGAGCACACCGTCGACGATGACCGTGTCGACGTTGGAGACGTCCGCGGACAGCGTCACCGCGGCCGCCGCGTCGTGCACCGGGGCGACGTTCAGCGCGGTGGCGTCGATCGCGACGATGTCGGCGCGCTTGCCGGGGGTCAGGGAACCGGTACGGTTCTCGAGGCCCGCGACGTGTGCGCCGTTCACCGTGGTGATCTCCAGCATCTGACGTGCTGTCAACATCGTTGCCGGGACCGGCAGATTGGCCTTCCAGCAGTCGGCGTTGACGCGGGCGCGTTCGGCGCCGAAGGCCGCTCGGATCTGGGTGAACATGTCGCCCGGCACGGTCGTGACGACGTCGATGCTCAGCGACGGCCGCAGCCCGTACTCGATGGCCTGCATCACGGGCGGCCACCCGTGCCCCATCTGCGCCTCGACCTGCGGCGCGATCGACACCGTACCGCCGCTGTCGGCGACCATCTGCCACTCGTCCTCGTGGAGGTAGCAGCAGTGGATGTAGGTCGTGTCGGGGCCGAGGAGCCCCAGGTCGTTGAGCTGCTTGACCATGCCGAAGCGGCCCGCCAGCCGGCCCATCGCCACGTGCACGGTGATCGGGATGTCCAGGTCGCGGGCGAGGGCCCACTCGGCGGTGACGACCTCGTCGGTGCAGAAACCGGGGCCGCGGGTGGCGAGCGCCATGGTCAACAGGCCGCTGTCGGAGGCGAAGCAGGTGTCGCGGATCCGCCGTACGTCGTCGCCCGGGATCGCGATCTTGCTCTCGAACCAGTAGTCGGCGAGGGAGGTGTTGGCGCTGCCGTACGCGTACTGGGCGCGGATGCCGGTCTCCGTGAGCGCCTGGATCGCGGCGTCCGGGTGGGCGGGCGTGTTGTTGATGTGCGACCAGTCGACGAGGGTCGTGATGCCGGCGTTCAGGCACTCCAGCGAACCCGCGAGGTTGCCGGCGTACACGTCCTCGGGGGTGTATAGCGGAGCGAAGGTGTCGAGGATGTCGACGAAGTAGTCGTCCAGGGTGGCATCGGGGGCGACGTTCCGGATGGGCGCCTCCCAGGTGTGGCGGTGGGTGTCGACGAAGCCGGGGATCACGATCCGGCCGGTCATGTCGAGCACTTCGGCGTCGGCGCTGATCTCCCGGTCCACCGCGGCGATCGTCCCGTCCTCGATGAGGACGTCGCCCTGGGGCAGGTCCCCGATGCCGGGGTCCATCGACAGCACGTGACCGGCGCGCAGGAGTGTCCGATGGGTCATCGTTCTTCCTCCCATGGGGTGTTCAGTACGCGGCGAGGTCCCGGACGGCCGCCACGACCTTGTCGACGGTGGGGATGACCTCCTCTTCCAGGGCGTCGGCGAACGGCAGCGGCACGCACTCCCCCGCCACCCGCCGGACCGGCGCGTCCAGCAGCCCGAACCCCTCGTCGGCGACGACCGAGACGAGCGTCGCGCCCCAGCCGCCCTGGTACGGGTTCTCCTCGACGGTGACGAGCCGCGAGGTCCGGCCGAGCGAGGCGAGCACGGTGCTCACGTCGAGCGGCACCAGGCAGCGCAGATCGACGATCTCGGCCTCGATGCCCTCCCCCGAGAGGATCTCGGCGGCCTTCCGTGCGAGCGGCACCATGGCGGCGAGGGCGACGAGGGTGACGTCGGCGCCCTCGCGGACGACGGCGGCACGGCCCAGTTCGACGACGTGGTCCGGCGGCGGGGGCGGGCCCTTGGCGGCGAGCAGTGCCTTGTGCTCGAAGAAGACCACCGGGTCGTCGCTGCGGATCGCCGCCGCCAACATGCCGATCACGTCGGCGGGTGTCGCCGGTGCGGCGATCTTCAGGCCGGGCACGGTGAACGCCCAGTTCTCGGTGGCCTGGGAGTGCTGCGCGCCGAAGCCGAGGCCGCCGCCGTTGGCGGTGCGCACGACGAGCGGGACGGTGACCTGGCCGCCGGTCATGTAACGCACCTTGGGGATCTCGTTGGCGAGGTAGTCCCAGCAGCAGGCCAGGAAGTCGGAGAACATGATCTCGGCGACCGGCCGCGTCCCGGTCATCGCGGCCCCCATCGCGGCGCCCACGATGGCCTGCTCGGAGATCGGGGTGTCCCACACCCGCCGGGGCCCGAACTCCTGGAGCAGCCCGGCGGTCGTCTTGAACACCCCGCCCGCCTCGCCGATGTCCTCGCCCAGGCACACCACGGACGGATCCCGGCGCATCTCCCGCGCGATGCCCTCGGCGACCGCCTCCCGGTAGGTGATCACGTCCGCCACGCCGCACCTCCGTCGGCCCATACGTCGGTCAGCGCCTGGTCCGGATCGGGTGGTGGGGCGGCCTTCGCGGCCTCCACCGCGCTCGCCACCAGTGCGCGGGCGCGCTCGTCGGCCTCGCCGACCGTCTCCGGTGCCACCCCCGACTCGACGAGCCGTCCGCGTGCCAGGTCCAAAGGGTCGTGCTTGAGCCACCGTTCGACCTCCTCGGCCGGGCGGTAGGCGGCCGGGTCGGAGCGACTGTGCCCGAAGTGCCGGTATGTCAGCGCCTCCAGCAGCGCCGGCCCTGCTCCTGCCCTGGCCCGCTCCGCCAACCGGGCCACCGCCTCCCGTACGGCGACGACGTCGTTGCCGTCCACCACCTCGCCCGGGATGCCGTACGCGGGCGCCCGGTCGGCCGCGGGACGGGCCACGGCCGTGACGTCGGCGATCGGCGTGTATTCCATGTAGAGGTTGTTCTCGCAGACGAACAGCACGGGCAGCTTCCACACGGCGGCCAGGTTGAGCGTCTCGTGGAAGGCGCCGATGTTGGTGGCCCCGTCCCCGAAGAAGGCGACGGCGATCTGGTCGGTGCCCCGCAGCCGGGCCGACCAGGCGGCGCCGGCCGCCATCGGGAGGTGGGCTCCGACGACGGCGTAGGAGCCGAGCATGCCCGTGGAGGCCTTGGTCAGGTGCATGGAACCGCCTTTGGCCCTGCACAGCCCGGTCGCACGGCTCATGAGCTCGGCCAGGCACTCCTGCGGGGTGGCGCCCCTGGCCAACGCGTGGTGGTGGCCTCGGTAGGTGGCGAAGACGTAGTCGTCGGGGCGCAGGGCCGCGTCGGCGCCCACGGCGATGGCCTCGTGCCCGGCCGCGAGGTGGGTGGTGCCCTTGACGAGGCCCTGCAGGAACAGGTCGTGGGCGGCCTTCTCCGTACGGCGGATGACGGCCATCCGCTCGTAGGCGGTGAGGAGTTCGGCCGGTTCCATCAGCGTGCTCCGTCGCCGCGTGGGGTGTTGAGGTGGGACTGCGCCTCGCGGCGGGTGTCGAGCTCGCCGCCGACCGTCCAGTACTTGCGGCCGGCCACCAGCAGTTCCTCCGCGGGGAACTTCGTGATGACCTCGCAGCCGTCGGCGGTGACCACGAGTTCTTCCTCGATGCGGGCGGCGGACCAGCCGTCGGCGGCCGGCCAGTACGTCTCCAGCGCGAACACCATGCCCTCTTCGAGGACTTCGGGATGATCGAGGGAGACCAGCCGGCTGAAGATCGGTTTCTCCCAGATGGACAGGCCGACGCCGTGGCCGTACTGCAGGGCGAAGGCGGCGGTCTCGTCGACGAAGCCGAACTCTTCGGCGCGCGGCCAGACCTGGACGATGTCGGCCGTCGTGGCTCCGGGCCGGACGAGGGCGATCGCCTCGTCCATGTACTCCCGGCAGCGCACGTACGCGTCGCGCTGGGCGCGGGAGGCACTGCCGACGGCGAAGGTGCGGTAGTAGCAGGTGCGATAGCCGAGGTGGCTGTGCAGGATGTCGAAGAAGGCGGGGTCGCCGGGGCGGATCAGGCGGTCGCTGTAGACGTGCGGGTGGGGAGAGCAGCGCTCGCCGGAGATCGCGTTGACGCCTTCGACGTACTCGCTGCCGAGGTCGTACAGGACCTTGCTGACGACGCCGACGCACTCGTTCTCGCGCACGCCGGGGCGCAGATGGCCGTACAGCTCCTCGTACGCCGCGTCCACCATCGCGCAGGCCTGGGTGAGCAGGGAGATCTCGTCCGGCGTCTTGGTGCGGCGGGCCTCCAGGAAGACCTGCTGGCCGTCGACGACCTCGATGCCCTCGGCGCGCAGGGCGGTGAGGACCGGCATCTCGGCGACGTCGATGCCGAGCGGCTCGCCGGCCAGGCCGTGCTCGCGCAGTTCGCCGGCGATCTTGGCGGCGACGTCCTGGGCGATGCCCGCCTCCGGGTGGAAGGCGCCACGCAGGGTGGAGATGCCGGCGCGGGCTCCGGTGGGCGGGCCTTCCTTGCCGTCGCCGTAGTCGAGCCAGGGGTTGTAGAGCTGGTGGTGGCGGGCGGCGGAACCGAAGTCCCACACGATCGGCTCGCCGCCGCGCACCAGCAGGGCGAAGCGGATCAGCTTGTCCATCGCCCAGGTGCCGATGTGCGTGGCCGTCATGTAGCGGATGTTGGCGAAGTCGAAGCTGAGGACGGCGCCGAGCTCGGAGCGGTTCAGGGTCTCGTTGAGGCGGGCCAGCCGCTGTCTGCGCAGCCGGTCCAGGTCGACGCGCTCTTCCCAGTCGACTGCGTTGGGTCCGAACGTGCGGATCGCCATGGCGACCACCCCCGCTTCGGAGTCAACGACTGTGCACGGCGGGTGTCAAGTGTCACTGAACGGCATCGGGGGTCACGAACCAGATGCCGACGGCCGGTACAGCACCATCATTGCGGTAGCGGTGCGGGGTCGTCGACTCGAAGCAGACCGAGTCGCCGGGACGCAGCGTGTACTCGTCGAAGCCGAGGGTGAGGACCAGTTCGCCCGAGGTCAGACAGCCGTACTCGGTGCCGTTGTGCCGCATGAGGCCGCCCGAGCCGGAGGAGGCTCCGCCGGGCCGGTAGGTCACCTGGAGGAAGTCGACGTCCGAGCCCGGAACGTGGCCGAGGCGCTCCCACACCACCCCCGAGTCCAGCTCCAGAACCTCCCGCTGATCCGGCCTGACCAGGGGGCCGATGCGGCGGCCGGGGTCGGCGGCGAAGGCGGCCAGGGCGTGCGCGACGGTGCCGGGGGCCGACGCTGCGACCGGGGACGCGGCAGCGGCCTCCTCCGCGCCGAAGAGCGATTCGACGGAGATGCCGAGCGCGGTCGTGATGGCGTACAGCGTGCTGACCGAGGGCTGGCTCTTGCCGTTCTCGATCTGCGACACGAGGCTCGCCGAGACGCCGATCTCGCGGGCGAGCGCCCGCAGGCTGGTCCCGCGTTCGAGGCGCGCCTGCCGGATGCGCGCGCCCACGGGCGGGACGGCGGCAGGGGGCATGGGCGGCTCCTCTCTGCGGGCGCGGGCAAAGGAGGCGAGGGGCGTTCGCTCTCATTGAACAGCGGGGAGGGCTGCGACGGTATCGATCCGGAGAAGTGGGCGGGGCGCCGCGAGCGGTTCGGCTTCGTCTTCCGGTTCGGCCCGCCTGGCCCGGGTCCCCATCGTCTCGCGTCGGCGGTCCGGCCGGACGCGGTCCTCGCGGACGAGCCCACCGGCGCCCTGGACCAGGACACCGGCGCCGAGGTGCACAGCCCGGCGCGTGAGGTGCCGGGGCCTCGGGTGCGCTCACTCGAACGGTCCGGTGCCGCTGGTGGGCGGTGTTGCGCGGTGATGCGCTGAGGGCACGCGTCACGTTCTCAGGAGGCACTTGCGATGACCCGTCGTCCGTCCCGACTCGCCCGCGTTCTCTCGTCGGCCCTGGCGGCAGGCGCGCTGCTGGCCACGGCCGCCTGCTCGGAGGACGGCACCGACAAGGACGGCTCGCGGGCCGCGGGGGTCACCGCGTCGCCCGTCGCCCAGAACCGGCAGACCCCCTCGCCCACCGCCACGCTCACCGAGGCCGGCGCCCAGACCGCGCTGATCACCGAGGCGGACATCGAGGACGACTGGACGCAGGTCAAGGACACCGAGGCGGAGAACTGGCACGACGCTCTGCTCATCGGCACGGTCGACGTCTCCGACTTCCTCACCGCCAAGGCCGACGCCGCCGACTGTCAGCGGCTCATGGACTCGCTGTTCGACGACGACCTGCTGGGCAGGCCGTCGGGAGCGAACGCGCTGCGCGGCTTCACACAAGGCGACTCGCGTCTGCTCCACCAGGTCGGGTCCTACGACCGGACCGACCCGCAGGACTCCCTGAACTGGATGGCGAAGCTGCCGGAGGAGTGCGACCGGTTCACGATGACCGAGGACGGGGAAAAGCGCACCGTCCAGGTCGTCGAGACCTCGTTGCCCGACGTGGGCGACGCCCGGGAGGGCCTGCGCGTGACGGTGCAGGGCCGGACCGACGGCGAGCAGGCCACGCTGACGCTGGACGTGGCCGCCGTACGCGTCGGCAACGACGCCATCACCGTGACGGCGGGCGGGCTGGACGGCGACGAGCACGACTCGGTGGAGCAGGCGGTGAAGCTCGGCACCCAGCGTCTGAATGACGTCCTGGCCGGCAAGTCGCCCGCCTCCACGCCCAGCGAGATCCAGTAGCACCGCGGCTCGCGCCCGCCCACCGCCCTCCGACGAACGCCTCCGGACGCCTCCGGACGCCCGTCAACAGCCCCGCCCGCTCTGTCGATTCCCGGGACAACGTGATCAACGGAGCGGCACAATGGCGGCGATGGCCGGTTTCGGTCGTGCGTGCGAGGAGAGGACGAGTCGTGAGTGATGGCCACACCCCGTCGAGCGGGTCGGCGAAGCTGAACACCGGTGTGGCGCACAACGCGCGTGTGTGGAACTACTGGATCGGCGGCAAGGACAACTACGAGATCGACCAGCAGGTCGGCGAGCAGGTCGCGGGGATGTTCCCGATCATCCGGGACATCGCCCGCGCGGACCGGGACTTCCTCGGCCGGGCCGTGCGGTTCGTGGCCGAGGAGCGGGGCGTGCGCCAGTTCCTGGACATCGGCACCGGGCTGCCGACGGCGGAGAACACCCACGAGATAGCCCAGCGCGTCGCGCCCGACTCCCGGATCGTGTACGTCGACAACGACCCGATCGTCCTCGTGCACGCCCGGACTCTGCTGACCGGCACCCACGAGGGCGTCACCGCCTACATCGACGCCGATGTGCACGACCCGGACGCCATCGTCGAACGGGCCGCGCAGACCCTGGACTTCGGCAAGCCGGTCGCGGTGATGATGCTGGGCATCCTCAACTTCGTCCTCGACGACGACAAGGCCCGCGAGATCGTGCGGCGCGTCCTGGCCGCGGTCCCCTCCGGCAGCCTGCTGGTCCTGACCCACCCGACCTTCGACTCCGAGCTCGGCGGCGAGGGCCAGATCCCGGCGATGAAGTTCTGGAACGAGAACGCCACGCCGCCGATCACCGCCCGCAGCGGCACGGACATCGCCGCCTTCTTCGAGGGCCTGGAGTTGCTGGAGCCGGGCATGGTGTCCTGCTCGCAATGGCGCGCCCCGGGCTCCCCCGCGGCCGTTCCGCAGTACGGCGCGGTGGCCGTGAAGCCCTGACGGTCGTACGGCTGGACAGCGACACCCGCATGCACGGAGCGGATCCCCGGCCGCCGACGGACTGGTTACGCCTCACCAGGGGAACGATCCCCGTCATGCTCCTGCGCCGCTGGCCGAATCAGCGCCGGGCCGCCTGTGCGGCGGCGGTGTTCGAGCAGGCGTACCCGGACGTCGGCCTGGCCCCGCACCACGTCGGCCCCTGCCGGTCCGGCCCGGTCCCCTCCGAGGTGCTGGAGATCACCCCGTTGCGCGCACTGCTGTACCACTCCGACGCGTATGGTCTGCCGGAACCGAGCCTGCCGGACGCGTCGCGGATCGCGGCGCGGACGGCCGGTGCCGACGCCCGCCGCCTCTTCGGACCTGCCGAGACCGAACCCGAGACCGAACCCGATCCCGCCCCCGCACCCGATCCCCGTCCGCACCGCGACCGAGCGTTCGCGATCCCGGAAAGTATGATCAAGCAATGTCTGACATGACCGACACCACGCCCGGCTGGCTGAGCACCGACGACCTGGAGCAGGCACGCGCCCGCATGCCGATCCTGTACGTCGAAGCCGTGCCCGTGCGCGTCGACGACAGCGGCGAGGTCACCAGCATCGGTCTCCTGCTGCGCATCGGACCGGACGGAACGGTCAGCCGGACCCTGGTCTCCGGCCGCGTGATGCACCACGAGCGGGTCCGTGACGCCCTGCTGCGGCACCTGGAGAAGGACCTCGGCCCGGTGGCACTCCCCCGGGTCCCTGCCTCCCTGCAGCCGTTCACGGTCGCGGAGTACTTTCCGACACAGGGCATCACGCCGTACCACGACCCGCGTCAGCACGCGGTCTCCCTCGCCTACGTCGTCCCGGTCACCGGCGACTGCCGCCCCCGTCAGGACGCCCTCGACCTGGTCTGGTTCAGCCCGCAGGAAGCCCTGTCCCCCGCGGTGCAGAGCGAGATGCCGGGCGGGCACGGGGTGCTGCTGAAGCAGGCGCTCGCCCATGTGGGGTGCGTGGTCTGACCGCCCCGCGGGGGCCGTGGCCGTCGCCCGAGGCGCGCCCGGCGGTGGCCCCGGCGCCCGCGGTCGGACGGCCGGTCGGCTGCTGACACGGCGGACCGCGGCGCGGCGCACGCCGGGACGGCGTGGCCGGCACCGCGGTCTCGTCGGGTCGGATCCGCTCAGCCGGGCGTGATGCGGCCCCGCCAGGCTCCGGACTCACTCCCTCGGTGCTCGATGTATTCCTTGAAGCGCCGCATGTCGCCCTTGACGCGGCGATCGATCGTCCCCAGCATGTCCGCGGTCTTCTCCACGGCTCCGGTCGGTTCGATGTCCATCACGAGTTCCACCCGGGTGTGGGTGTCGTCCACGCGCTGGAAGCGAACCATGCCCTTCTGATGGGTGTCACCGCTGACGGTGCGCCAGGTAATCCGCTCGTCAGGGAGCTGGTCGACGATCTCGGTGTCGAACTCCCGCCGTACTCCGCCGATCTTGGTGGTCCAGTGGTTGTGAGTGTCGTCGAGCTGGGTGACCTCCTCGACGCCCTCCATGAAGTTCGGGAACTCCTCGAACTGCGTCCACTGGTTGTATGCGGTGTGGACCGGGACCTCGACTTCCACTGCTTCCTTGACGGTGCCCATGTCGGACCTCCTTTCACGCTGCGGCGAGTACCCAGGAGTCGTCCGGCTACAAGTCCTGATCACCTCGTCGTTCCCGGAAGCGGTCGCACGCCCGCCCTTCGGGGGTCGAAGAGCGCGATGGGGTGCTCGGTGCCGCCCTCGACGGCCAGGTCGGCGAGGATCTCGCCGATCACCGGCACGAACTTGAACCCGTGCCCCGAGAAGCCGCAGGCCACGGTGACCCGCGGATGCTCGGGATGCCGGGCCACGACGAAGTTCTCGTCGGGGGTGCTCGTGTACATGCAGGCCGCGCCCTTGAGGAAACGGCCGGGCAGCGCCGGGATGCGGGGCCGCAGGTACGCGGCGATGGTCTCGATCTCCTGCGGGTGGATGTGGCGGTCGAGGGCGTCCGGGTCGGTGGCTCCCCCGGTGCGGAAGAAAGCGACCTTGGCACCGCCGTGCGGGCCGTCCAGGGCGGGGAAGCCGTAGATCTGGGCGCCGTCCGGGTCCTCCCAGATGTAGACGGGGTGCCGGTCGGGGGTGAAGGGGCCGGTGCCGCCCTCGGGCTGGAACCAGTACATGACCTGGCGTTCCACCGTCACGCTGACGCCGAGGTCGGCCAGCAGTTGCGGCGCCCAGGCGCCCGGGGCGATCACCAGCCGGTCGGCGGTGTAGGTGCCGCGCTCGGTGACCACCCGGGCCTTGCCGCCCGGTCCGTCGGCCTCCCACGTGCGTACCCGCTCCTCGAAGTGCAGCTCGGCGCCATGGGCACGGGCGAGGTCCAGGTGGGCACGCACCGTGGCCTCGGGCCGGGCCACACCGGCCCTGCGCTCGTAGAAGGCGACGTCCTCGGGTGCCGGGGCGAAGGTGGGGAAGCGGCGGCGGATGTCTGCGGCGTCCAGCATCTCGTGCTCCAGCCCCCACTGCCGGGCGCTGCGCAGCGTTCCGGCGACGGCCAGGCTGTCCTCGCGTCCGATCAGCAGACCGCCGGTCTCGGTGAAGACCTCGCGCCCTGAGGCGGCGCCCAGTGCCTCCCACAGCTCGTGCGCGCGCAGCAGCAACGGCACGTAGGCGGGGTCCTCGAAGTAGGCCTGCCGGTAGATGCGCGAGCCGCCGTGGCTGGAGCCGAGGTCGTGGGCCGGGCCGAAGCGCTCCAGGCCCAGCACCCGATGGCCGCGGGCCGCCAGGTGGTAGGCGGCCGCGCTGCCCATTCCGCCCAGACCGACGACGATCACGTCGTACGCAGGGGGCATGCGTTCTTGTCTCCTGTGGTGCCGGCTGCCAGGTCGTGGCACGTTCGTACGTCGAACGGGCCACGACCCAGAATCAGACCCGGCCGTCGCCGTGGGCAACCGGATATCGACGTCGGCGCGCCTTCATGGACTGCTCACCCGCGAAGGCGGGTCATCGCCGGGTCGAACAGCGGCTCCTGAGCCACGACCGCCTCGACGCGCTGGTCGAAGTATCCGATGTGCAGGGTGGTGCCAGGGGTGGTGAGGTCGGCGGGCAGCCAGGCGTACGCGATGCCCTTGCCGATCGTGTAGCCGTAGGCGGCGCTGGTGACATAGCCCACCGGGCGGTCCCCGTCGTGGACGGGCTCCTTGCCCATGACGACCGACCGCGGGTCGTCGATCGTGAGGCAGGTCAGCCTCCGCCGTACGTCGGCCCTGCGGCGCTCCAGCGCGGCCCTGCCGATGAAGTCCTCCTTGTCGGGCTTGACGGCGAAGCCGACGCCGGCCTCGTAGGGGTCGTGCTCGTAGGTCATGTCGGTGCCGAACGAGCGGTAGCCCTTCTCCAGGCGGAGGCTGTTGAAGGCGCCGCGGCCGGCGATGATCCCGCCGAGCGGACGGGCCGCCCGCCACAGGGTGTCCCAGAGCTTGTGGCCCAGGTCGGCGGTGGTGTAGAGCTCCCAGCCGAGTTCGCCGACGTACGACAGGCGCATCGCGGTGACGGGGACGGAGCCGATGTGGGCGTGCTTGGCGCGGAAGTACTTCAGTCCCTCGTCGGAGAAGTCCTCGTCCGTCAGGGGCTGGAGCACCTCGCGGGCCAGCGGTCCCCACAGGCCGACGCAGCAGGTCCCGGGGGTGATGTCGCGGACCTGGACGGTGCCGTCGGCGGGGAGGTGGCGGCTGAACCAGTCGAGGTCGAGGTTGCCGTTGGCGCCGACCTGGAACCGGTCGCGGGCGAGGCGGGCCACGGTGATGTCGCTGCGGATGCCGCCGCCGTGGTCGAGGAGCAGGGTGTACGTCACGGAGCCGACGGACTTGGCGACCTTGCCGGTGACCAGTCGCTCCAGGAAGCCGGCGGCGCCGGGGCCGGTCACCTCCAGGCGCTTGAGGGCCGTCATGTCGTACATCGCGACGGTCTCGCGGGTGACCTGGGCCTCGGCGCCGACGATCGGCGACCAGTAGCGCGCGGCCCACGCGTTGGGGGTGGGGACGGAACGGCCTTCGACGAGGCCCGCGTTGGCCTCGTACCACTGCGGGCGCTCCCAGCCGTTCGCCTCCAGGAAGAAGGCGCCGTGCTCCTGCTGGCGGGCGTAGAAGGGGCTGGTGCGGATCGGGCGCGGCTCACCGGGCGGCTGCAGCGGGTGGAGGATGTCGTAGACCTCGGCGAAGTTCCGGCAGTCGCGGGCCAGGACGTACTCCGGGGTCAGCTGGTGCGGCTCGAAGCGGTTGACGTCGCACTCGTGCAGGTCGAAGGACGAGCAGTGACCGTCCACCAGCCACTCGGCCATGGCCCGCCCGACGCCGGCGGAGTGGGTGACCCAGACGGCCTCGGCGACCCAGAAGCCCCTGACGTCCGGGGACTCGCCCAGCAGCGGGAAGTTGTCGGTGGTGAAGGAGAACAGGCCATTGATGCCCTCCTCGACCTTGGCCTCCCGGGTGGCGGGAAGCAGGGACCGGGTCTCGGTCCAGGCGTCCGCGAAGTCCTCCTCGGTGAACTCGAGGACCGAGGGCATCTGGTCGGCCTCGTCGACGGAGAGGATGTCGTCGGCCGAGACCGGCATCGGACGGTGGCCGTAGGAGCCGATGCCGATGGCGTCGAAGCGGTCGCGGTAGTACAGGTCGGCGTCCTGGTGGCGCAGGATCGGCCGGACCGCCTCCTCGCTCTGGCCGGCGAGGGCCGGTACGGGCCCGGTCCAGGCGAGTTGGTGGGCGAGCGGGGTCAGCGGGAGGTTCATGCCGGCCATGCGGGCGATCTTCGGGCCCCAGATGCCGGCGCAGCACACGACGATGTCGGCGGGGATCGGGCCCTGGTCCGTCAGGACACCGGTGACGCGGCCGTCGGCCTGCTGGACGTCGAGGACCTCGTGGCGGGCCAGGAAGCGCACGCCACGCTCGGTGGCCCGGCGGATCTGCGCCTCGACCGCGAGGACGGCCTTGGCGAGGCCGTCGGTGGGGACGAGGAGGCCGCCGAGGACCTTGTCGCGGTTGATCAGGGGGTGCCGCTCGACGCACTCGTCGGCGTCCAGCAGACGGGCCTCGATGCCCCAGGCGGTGACCCAGCCGTGACGGCGACGCAGTTCGGTGAGGCGCTCGGGGGTGGTGGCCACTTCGAGGCCGCCGACCTGGAGGAAGCAGGGCTTGCCGTCCACGTCGAGGGAGCAGAACTTCTCGACGGTGTAGCGGGCCAGTTCGGTCATGGTCTTGGAGGAGTTCGTCTGGAAGACCAGGCCCGGGGCGTGTGAGGAGGAGCCCCCGGTGGCGGGGAGCGGGCCCTGGTCGACCACGGTCACTTCGGTCCAGCCGCGCGCGGAGATCTCGTCCGCGAGCGCCGCGCCGACGACCCCCGCTCCGATGATGACCACTCGGGGTCCCGCCATCGCCGCACCTCCGGTTCAGTTGCTCTCTACGCAACGTGATTCAGGCTGCGCAACTCAATGTGCCCGGCGGGCAGGTGGGTGTCAAGGGGGCCGGTGACGTCGGGCAACGGCGTCGGGAGGGGCCCGGAGAAGGGGCCGGGAACGGCAATGCCCGGTGGGCGGTGCGCCGTCGTGCGCACCGCCCACCGGGCATCAGGGACGGTCTACTTGATCCAGGCCTCCACCTTGCCGCGGTTGGCCTCGACCCACTTCTCGGCCGCCGCCTCCGGCGTCATCTTGTCCACCGCGATGTACTTGGCCACGGTGTTCTGGTCCTCGTTCGTCCAGGTGAAGTTCTTCACCAGGTCGTACGCCGGACTGCCCGACTTGGCGAACTTCGCACTGACGATCTTGTCCAGCTCGTAGACGGGGTAGTCGCAGGCGACCTTCTCCGCGTCCGCGTCACAACCGGTCTTGTACTCCGGCAGCTTGACCTTGACCAACGGCACCTCGGACATGAACCACTGCGGCTCGTAGAAGTAGCCGATCACCCATTCCTTGTTCTTCTCGGCCTTGCGGAAGGCCTGGATGAGCGCGGTCTCACTGCCCGCGTACACCACCTTGAAGTCCAGCTCCAGGTTCTTCACCAGGGCCTCGTCGTTGGTGACGAACGACGGGTCGCCGTCGAGGAGTTGGCCCTTGCCGCCGGACTCGGAGGTCTTGAACTCGGCCGCGTACTTGTTCAGGTTCTTCCAGTCGGTGATGTCCGGGTGCGCCTTCGCCAGCCACGGCGGCACGTACCAGCCGATGAGGCCCTTGTTGCCGGTCCTGCCGGCGTCCACGGCGGTCTTCTGGTCGGTGATGTACTTCTTCTTGAGGTCGTCGTGGCCCCAGTTCTCGATGACGGCGTCCACCTCGCCGGTCCCGAAGCCCTGCCAGGCGATCTCCTCCTTCAGGTCCTTCTTGGTCACCGTGCAGCCGAGGTCGTGCTCCGCGACGTACGCGACGACCGCCGCGTTCGCCTCGTAGCCCACCCACGGGTTGACGGCGAGGTTGAAGGTGCCGCACTTGCCCGAGCCGCCCGAGCCGGAGGAGTCCTCACCGACCTTCGCGCCGCCGCAGGCGGTGAGGGTGAGGCCGAGAACGGCCAGGCCGGCCGCGCCGACTCTCCACTGTCGTACCTGTGTTGCCATGGGTCAGTGCTCCTTACGCGCTCACGCGCCGCGCCGCGGCCTGAGTGATCCGGTCGAACATGACTCCGAGAAGGACGATGGCGAGCCCTGCCGCAAGGCCCTTCCCGTACAACTGCCCCTGGGAGAATCCGGCCACCACGTCGTAGCCGAGGGCGCCCGCTCCCACCAGTCCGCCCACCACGACCATCGACAGCACGTAGATCAGGCCCTGGTTGGTCGCGAGCGTCAGGGCACTGCGTGACATCGGCAGTTGGACCTTGGTGATGATCTGCCACGTGCTGCAGCCGGCCGAGGTGGCCGCCTCGACGGTGGTCTGCGGCACGGCCCGGACACCGTCGGCGATGATCTTGATGGCGACCGGGGCCGCGTAGACGATCGCGGCGACGATGGCCGTGAAACGGGTCGCGCCGAACAGCGCCAGGAACGGCACGAGATAGACGAACGGCGGCATGACCTGCGCCGCGTCCAGCGTAGGGCGCAGCACCCGGTCCACCAGCCCGCTGCGCCCCATCCACACGCCGAAGGCCACACCGAGCGCCATGACGAGCACCGTCGCCACGACGGTGGAGGCCAGTGTGGTCATCGCGTCGGACCACACACCGGTGCCGACCAGGAGACCCACGCACACGGCCGCGGTGATCCCGGCGCGCAGGCCGCCGAGCACCGCGCCCAGCGCGATCAGCACCACGCCGACGAGCCACCACGGGGAGTCGGTGAGCAGCGACTGGAACGGGTTGAGCAGACCGTTGGTGATCGCGTCGCGGAAGGCGTTGGTCAGGGCCGAGAGGTTGTCCTGGGCCCAGGTGGTCGCGGTGTCCGCCGCGCTCGCGACGGAGCGGCCGACGCCGCCCTCGCCGGGGAACTCCGCCGCCCACACATAGGTGTGCGAGAGATACACGAGAACCGCCGTGACGGCGCCCCCGGCGGCCAGCAGCGGCCTGCGCCAGGTCAGGAAGCGGCCGCCCGAGCGCCGGGCCGTCTCCTCGCGGGCGCTGGCGGCGGTGGTGACCCGGTCCAGCACGATCGCCATGACGACGATGGCCAGGCCCGCGTTGAAGGCCGTGCCCACGTCCAGGGACTGAAGGGCCTGGACGACGGTCTTGCCGAGTCCGGGCGCGTCGATCAGGGCCGCGATCGTCACCATGGCGAGCGCCGCCATGATGGACTGGTTGACGCCCATCACCACGGTCCGCTTGGACATCGGCAGCAGGACCTTCATCAGGGCCTGCCGTGGTGTCGCGCCCAGTGAGTCGGCGGCCTCGACGGTGGCCTTCGGTACCGAGCGGATGGCGTGCGCGGTGATGCGGATGGCGGGCGGCGCCGCGTAGATCACGGTGGCGATGGTGGCGGAGGCTCCGCCGATGAGGAAGAACAGGGTGAGCGGGGCGAGGTAGACGAAGGTCGGCATCGTCTGCATGAAGTCCAGGAACGGCGTCACGATCCGGTGGAACCGGTCCGACAGGCCCGCGCACACGCCGAGCGGGATCGCGAACAGCAGCGCCACGAACACCGCGGACAGGGTGAGGGCCAGGGTGTCCATGCTCTCCTGCCAGAGCCCCTGGAGCCCCATGAAGGTGAAGCCCGCGACGGCCAGCAGGGCGACCCGCCAGTTGCCCACCGCCCAGGAGACGTAGCCGGCGATGCCGACGACGCCGAGCCAGCCGATCTGCGGCACGGGCCGGCCGCCGGAGGGCTGGGAGACGAGGTCCTGGACGAAGGTCACCAGGGTGTCGATGACCAGCCGGATCTCGTTGAAGAAGTAGAGGAAGAGCGGGTTGGAGTTGCGGTTGGCGCCGATGGAGTCGTTCGCGTCGTTGAACCACCGGTGCAGGTCCGTGAGGTCCGCCGCCGCCAGGGCGAGGGTCTGCCTGCCGCGCAGCAGGGCGAAGAGCAGCAGCCAGCCGACGAGGACGGCGGCCACCAGCGCGCCGCGGCTCAGCCTGCGCCGCCGGGCGGGGGGCGGGGACACGGGTGCGGTGTCCGCCTGCCGCCCTCGCTCCGGTTTCTGCGGTTGCCCGGGTTTCTCCACGACGACCGTCATCACGCGCCGCCTTCCTGCCCGGCCACCACCGCGAGGATCTCCTCGTCACCGACGATGCCGAGAAGCTTGCCGTCCTCGACGACCCTGACCGGTCTGTCGGCCGCCAGTACCGCCCGGGTGGCCTCCTTCACCACGACGTCGGGGCCGAGTTCGGGGCCGTCGAGGGCGTCCTCGGGCTCGGCCGGACGCATGATCCAGCGCAGGGTGAGCACATCGCCGCGCGGTACGTCCTTGACGAACTCGCGCACGTAGTCGTCGGCGGGGGCGCCGACGAGTTCGTCGCCGGTGCCGCACTGGACCGTCCTGCCGTCGCGCATGATGAGGATGCGGTCGCCCAGTTTGAGCGCCTCGGAGAGGTCGTGGGTGATGAACACCATGGTCTTGCCGACCTCGTGGTGCAGTCGGATGACCTCGTTCTGCATGTCACGCCGGATCAGCGGGTCGAGGGCGGAGAAGGGTTCGTCGAAGAAGAGGACGTCCGGATCGCCGGCCAACGCCCGTGCGAGGCCGACGCGTTGCTGCATGCCGCCGGAGAGCTGGTCGGGGTAGGAGTTCTCGTATCCGGCGAGGCCGACCAGCTCCACCACCTCCTGGGCCCGCCGCGTGCGCTCGGCCCTGCTCATGCCGCGGATCTCCAGGCCGAAGGCCACGTTGTCGACGACCCGGCGGTGCGGCAGCAGGCCGAAGTGCTGGAAGACCATGGAGAACTTGCTGCGCCGCAGCTCGCGCAGCCGCTTGCCGTCGGCCTCGCGGATGTCCTCGCCCTCGAAGACGATCTCCCCCGCGGTGGGTTCGATCAGCCGGGTCAGACAGCGCACCAGTGTCGACTTGCCGGAGCCGGACAGGCCCATGACGACGAAGACCTCGCCCTTGCGCACGTCGAAGTCGACGTCGCGCACGGCGGCGGTGCAGCCGGTGCGGTCCATGAGCTCACGGCGGCCGAGGCCGCACAGTTCCTCGGACTGCGGCACCCGGTCGGCCTTCGGACCGAACACCTTCCACAGCCGGCGCACGGATATGACCGCGCTGCCGTCCGAATCCTGGGGCGTGCCGCGCCGCTGCGGCACCTCGGTCTGTGTTGGGGTCACGGTCGACCTCTCTTCGGCGTTCAGCCGCGGAACCAGTGCTGCGGCCGGGGTTGGATGTTCTGCCAGATGTGCTTGGCCTCTCGGTACTCGTCCAGGCCGGTCGGTCCCAGCTCCCGGCCCACGCCCGAGTGTCCGAAGCCACCCCATTCCGCCTGCGGCACGTAGGGGTGGTAGTCGTTGATCCACACCGTTCCGTGGCGCAGCCGCCGCGCGACCCGCTGGGCCTTGCCGGCGTCCTGGGTCCAGACGGCTCCGGCGAGCCCGTACTCGGTGTCGTTGGCGATGCGTACGGCGTCGTCCTCGCCGGTGAAGCGCTCCACGGTGAGTACGGGTCCGAAGGACTCCTCGTGGACGACGCGCATGTCCTGCCGGCACTCGTCGAGCACGGTCGGCGGGTAGTAGTGCCCGCCGGCGAGGGCGGGATCGTCGGGGCGGGCACCTCCGCAGCGCAGTACGGCGCCCTCGGCGAGACCGGCAGCGACGTACGCCTCGACCTTCGCCAGGTGCTGAGCGGAGATCAGCGCCCCGGTCTGGGCCTGCGGGTCGAAGGGGCCGCCGAGGCGGATGTTCCGGGCGCGGCGGACCACCTCGTCGACGAAGCGGTCGTGCAGCGAGTCCTCGACGATCAGCCGGGCGCCGGCCGAGCAGACCTGCCCGGAATGCAGGAAGACGGCCGTGAGGGCGAAGTCCACGGCCGTCTCGAAGTCGGCGTCGGCGAACACGACGTTCGGGTTCTTGCCGCCGAGTTCCAGCGCGACCTTCTTCACCGTCGCGGCGGCGCTCGCCATGATGCGTCTGCCGGTGTCCAGGCCACCGGTGAAGGAGACCATGTCCACCGCCGGATGCTCGGCCAGAGGTGCGCCCACTTCGGGGCCGGCGCCCAGGACCAGGTTGGCGGCCCCGGCCGGGAGCCCTGCCTCCGCCAGCGCCCTCATCAGCAGGATCGAGCTGGAGGGGGTGAGTTCGCTGGGCTTCAGGACGATCGTGTTGCCGGCGAGGAGAGCCGGGGCGACCTTCCAACCGGCCTGCAGGAGGGGGTAGTTCCAGGGTGTGATGAGGGCGCAGACGCCGATCGGTTCATGGACGACGCGACTCACGGCGTCCTCCCGGCCGGTGTCGATCACCCGTCCGGCGTCGGTGCCACCGAGCCCGCCGTAGTAGCGGAGGCAGGAGACGACGTCGGCCATGTCGTACTCGCTCTCCACCAGCCGTTTGCCGGTGTCCAGCGATTCGGCGCGGGCGAACTCCCCGGCGTCGCGTTCGATGAGGTCGGCCGTGCGCTGCAGCAGCGCGCCGCGCTCCCGCTCGGGGGTGTGCGGCCAGGGTCCCTCGTCGAAGGCGGCGCGGGCCGCGGCGATCGCCGCCTCCGTGTCGGCGCGGGCCCCTTCCGAGACGGTCGCGACCAGGGTGCCGTCAGCCGGGCAGCGGATCTGCCGACTCCCGCCGGCCACCGGGTCCCGCCATTCGCCGGCCACATACAGGTCTGCCACGCGCCAAGCCCTTCAGCCGGAATGCGTTGCGCATCATGCATTCAATTGCTTGTGGTGGAACACCCTTGCGAATGCCGGAGAGCTACGTCAAGGGGCGGGGGATGACGATTTCGCCGTACGGATGCCTGCGCGACCGCACTTCACCGGGCCTGCTTCCGGGCCTCGGGGTGGCGGTACCAGGCGGCCTTCGACGGCGCGAGCGGCTCCTTGCCGAGGATCAGGTCGGCGGCTTTCTCGGCGATCATCATCACCGGCGCGTAGATGTTGCCGTTGGTGACGTACGGCATCACGGACGCGTCCACGACCCTCAGGCCGTCCAGGCCGTGCACGCGCATGCTGCCGGGGTCGACCACGGCCATCTCGTCCGTGCCCATCTTGCAGGTGCAGGACGGATGCAGGGCCGTCTCCCCCTCCTTCGCGACCCAGGCAAGGATCTCATCGTCCGTCTCCACGGTGGGCCCGGGAGAGATCTCCCCGTCGTTGTAGGGGGCGAGCGCGGGCTGGTCGAGGATCCTGCGCGCCACCCGGATCGCCTCGACCCACTCCCGGCGGTCCTGTTCGGTGGACAGGTAGTTGAAGCGCAGCGCCGGGCGCTCGCGCGGATCCCTGCTCCTGATCTTCACCGAGCCGAGCGCGTCGGAGTACATGGGACCCACGTGCACCTGGTAGCCGTGTCCGCCGGAGGGCGAGGAACCGTCGTAGCGGACGGCGACCGGCAGGAAGTGGAACATCAGGTTGGGGTAGTCCACGTCCTCGTTGCTGCGGGCGAAACCGCCGGCCTCGAAGTGGTTGGTGGCGGCCGGCCCCGTGCGGAAGAGCCACTGCAGCCCGATGAAGGGGGCGCGCCACTTGGCCATGTACGGCTGCATGGAGACCGGTTGCCGGCAGGCGTACTGGACGTAGACCTCCAGGTGGTCCTGCATGTTCTCACCGACGCCGGGCAGGTCGTGGACCACGTCGACGCCGAGGGCCCGCAGTTCCTCGGCGTTGCCGACGCCGGAGAGCTGCAGCAGCTGCGGGGAGTTGATGGCGCCGCCGCACAGGATGACCTCCTTGGCGCGGACCCGCTGAGCGGCGCCCCTGCCACGCCGGTACTCGACGCCGACGGCACGTCTGCCCTCGAAGAGGACACGGGTGACGAGCGCGCGCGTCCTGACGGTGAGGTTGGGCCGCTTCATCGCGGGCTTGAGGTACGCCTTGGAGGCCGACAGACGGCGTCCGCGGTGGACGTTGCGGTCGAACTTGGCGAAGCCTTCCTGCCGGTAGCCGTTGACGTCGTCGGTGGGCGCGTAGCCGGCCTCCTCGGTGGCCTTGAGGAAGGCGGTGAAGAGCGGGTTGGTGGCAGGCCCGCGTTCCAGGACGAGCGGGCCGTCGTGGCCGCGGAACTCGTCGTCCGGGTCGGCCGCGAGACAGTTCTCCATGCGCCGGAAGTACGGCAGGCAGTGGGCGTAGTCCCAGGTCTCCATGCCCGGGTCGGCCGCCCAGCGCTCGTAGTCCATGGGGTTGCCGCGCTGGAAGATCATGCCGTTGATGCTGCTGGAGCCGCCCAGCACCTTGCCGCGGGCGTGGTAGATGCGCCGGCCGCCCATGTGGGGCTCGGGTTCGGACTCGTACTTCCAGTCGTAGAACCGGCTGCCGATCGGATAGGTCAGCGCCGCGGGCATGTGGATGAAGACATCCCACGGGTAGTCGGAGCGGCCGGCCTCCAGCACCAGGACCCGGTTCGCCGGGTCGGCGGACAGCCTGTTCGCCAGTGCGCTGCCGGCCGATCCACCGCCGACGATGACGAAGTCGTAGTGCACAGGAGCCATCATGCCTCGTCTCGCTCGCGCCGTAGATACGCGAGGGATGCTAGCGGCGTAGCGCCATGTGCACCAGGTTGCGAACGACGCAACCTGGTGGGCATTCGTATACGGCCTCGTTACTTGCAGCAGTGTTGTTTACTACGCGTATAGTTTTGCTGTGAGCAACTACAGCCATGACACCGAAACGTCAAACACGCAGGCCGGCGGAGTGCAGTCGGTCGATCGTGCCATCAGCGTCCTCGAGATCCTGGCCCAGCGCGGCGAGGCGGGCGTCAGTGAGGTGGCCGCCGAGATCGACGTTCACAAGTCGACCGCGTTCCGTCTGCTCGGCGCCCTGGAGGCGCGCGGTCTGGTGGAGCAGGCGGGCGAGCGCGGCAAGTACCGCCTCGGCTTCGGCGTCGTCCGCCTGGCCGGCGCGGTCACGGGCCGGATCGACATCACCCAGCAGGGCCGCCCGGTCTGCGAGCGCCTCGCCGAGGAGATCGGCGAGACGGTGAACATCGCGGTCATGCAGGAGCACTACGCGATCAACCTGTACCAGGTGCGCGGTCCCGGCGCCGTCAGCGCGTACAACTGGGTCGGCCAGCTGACCCCGCTGCACGCCACGTCCAGCGGCAAGATCCTGCTGGCCCACCTGCCGGCCAAGCGGCGGGCCGCGCTGCTCGCCGAGACCGGCATGAAGAAGGTCACGCCGAACACCATCACGGCGAAGACGAAGCTGGAGAAGAACCTCGCCGAGGCCCGCGAGCGCGGCTACGCGTGGACCCTGGAGGAGCTGGAGATCGGCCTGCACGCCATGGCCGCGCCGGTCCGCGACCGGGACGGCGTGGTCATCGCGGCCCTCAGCGCCTCCGGACCCGCCTACCGCCTGACCGAGGAGCGGCTGCACGAGCTCTCCCCGGTGCTGCTCAAGGGTGCGCAGGAGATCAGCCACCGCATGGGCTACCTGGGCTGAGTCAGCGCCGGGGAGCGCCCAGGCGCGCGTTCACCCAGGCGTGGAAGGCGCCGATGTGGTGCTCGCTGGGCACCAGCACACCGCCCTTGGCGTACATCCGGGAGCCCATGGCGGGTTGGGTGCGCTCGCACGCCGCGAAGTCCTGTCGGTTGACCCGGTCGAAGAGCTCCACGGACCGGCTGACGTCCTCGCCGCCCTCGACGACGTGCGGCAGATACAGCCAGTCGCACTCGACCACCGTGCGGTCGACGGCCACCGGGAACATACGGTGGAAGATCACGTGGTCCGGGACGAGGTTGATGAACACCTGCGGCCTGACGGTGATCGCGTAGTAGCGGCGGTCCTGCTCCTCGGCCACCCCGGGGATGCGGTCCAGGCCCTCGGAACCGTCGACGGTGAAGCCCCGGATCTCCGCTCCGAACTCGGCGCCGTGCCCCACGTAGTACTGGGCCGCGTAGCCGTCGGCGAACTCGGGGAGCACCTCGGTCAGTTCGGGGTGGATCGTGGCGCAGTGATAGCACTCCATGAAGTTCTCGATGATGAGCTTCCAGTTCGCCCTCACGTCGTAGACGATCCGCCTGCCGACCGAGAGGCCCGCGATGTCGTAGTGCTCGATCGACTCCACGTCGCCGAGCCGGCCGATGATCTCACCGACGACGTCCTCCTCGAAGGAGGGCGGGTTCTCCGCGAGGCAGACCCAGACGTAGCCGAGCCACTCACGGACGGCCACCGGGGCCAGGCCGTACTCGGTGCGGCCGACGTCGGGCATCTTGGTGAGGTTGGGCGCGGCGACGAGCTTTCCGTCGAGGCCGTACGTCCAGGCGTGGTACGGGCATTGGAACGCGCGCTTGACCTCGCCGGACTCCTCGGTGCACAGCCGGGCTCCGCGGTGCCGGCAGACGTTGAAGTAGGCCCGGATCGAACCGTCGCGCGCACGGGTGACGAGGATGCTCTCGCGGCCCACGTCGACCGTTCGGAAGGCGCCGGGCTTGCCCAGGTCGCCGGCGCGCGCGACGCAGAACCACATGGTCTCGAAGATGCGCTCCTGCTCCAGGGCGAAGACCGCCGGATCGGTGTAGGAGGAGCCGGGGAGGGTGGCGATCAGGCTGTCCGGCAGGCTGGTCGAGGTCACGGTGGACTCCTCGGGAACGTGGCGGGGTGATGCGGGAGGGGTCGGAAGTACGGCGTCAGGACGTCGCGGCGGCCAGCTGCTTGCGCCGGCGCGTGAACAGCCGGGGCTGGTTCATGCCGAGGACGGCGACCGGTCGGCCCGCTCGGCGGTAGACGGCGAGGACGTTCCGGTCGTCGGGGGCGCCTTCCTCGACCGTCACGCTGTCGGCGCCGGCCGCGTGCCCGGCGAACTGGATCTTCACTCCGTACTGGTCGGACCAGAAGTACGGCGGCCGGGGCGATCCGGGCTGTGCCGCGCCCCCCGCCAGCAGCGCCGCGACGGCGGCGTCCGGCCGCTCACGGGCGCCGGTCCAGTGCTCGACGCGGCGGTGGACTCCCGCGCGCGGGTCGTACCAGTTGGCGCAGTCGCCGACCGCCACCACTTCGGCGACGCCGGTCCGGCCGTCGGCGCCGCACTTGACGCCGTTGTCGAGCTCCACGCCGGATCCGGCCAGCCACTCGACGCACGGGCGGGCACCGACGCCGACGACGACGATGTCGGCCGGGAGGGTGCGGCCGTCGTCGAGCAGGACGGCGTCCACACGCCGTTCACCGCTCAGCCCTCTGACGCCGACGCCGCACAACAGTCGTACGCCGTGGTCCAGATGGAGTCCGCAGACCACGGCGCCCATGGCCTCGCCGAGCGGTCCGGCGAGCGGCGTCGGGGCCGCCTCGACGATCGTCACGTCGAGCCCGAGGGCACGGGCGGTGGAGGCGACCTCGGCCCCGACGAAGCCTCCGCCGATCACCACCAGCCGTCCGCCGCGGGTCAGTTCGTCGCGCAGGGCGCGGGCGTCGTCGAGGGTGCGCAGGGTGTGCACGCCGGCCAGGCCCTCGGTGCCCGGCAGCGTGCGGGCCGCGGCGCCGGTGGCGATGACGACGCCGTCGGCGCGGACCGTCCTGCCGTCGGCGAGCCGGACGGCGCGTTCGCCGCGGTCGAGCCCGGTGGCGCGGACACCGAGCAACCACTCGGCTCCCAGGTCCTCGCCGTCCGACTCCAGCGCGAGGTCCTCTTCACCGAGGGTGCCGGCCAGGAACTCCTTGGACAACGGGGGCCTGTCGTACGGGCGGTGGAGTTCGTCACCGATGACGACCAGCCGCCCGTCGTAGCCCTGCCCTCGCAGCGAGCGTGCCGCCGACAGGCCGGCCAGTGAGGCGCCGACCACGGCGACCGTCCTCACGCGGGACCACCGGCGAGCCGGGCGGCGACGCAGGGCGGCAGGTTGGGGGCGTCGGTCGACACCTGGACGTACACCATGCCGTCCTCGACGAAGACCTCGTGGGTCCGGACCGGAAGCCTGGCCGGCGGGGCGTCGACGGCGCCGGTCCGCAGGTCGAACTTCGAGGCGTGCAGCGGGCATTCCACCTCGCAGCCCTCCAGCCAGCCGTCGGCGAGCGAGGCGTCCTGGTGGGTGCAGGTGTCGTCGATGGCGAAGAGCTCGCCGTCGTCGGTGTGGAACACCGAGACCGGCGGGTCGATGTCGAGCCGGAGGGCCTCGCCTCGCGGGAGATCCGTGAGACGGCACGCGGGAATCATCATGACACCTCGGTGCGTATAGCGAAACGGATTGCGGTAAGCGCAACGCCAGTCTGGGGGCGGCTCCGAAGCGTTGTCAAGGCGTGCAAAAGGCCCCGTTCCGGCCGTTGGTCCGCGTGTTCGCGGGGCAGCCCGAAACGCCCGAACCACCTGCGCAAACAGGCGGAACGGGCGCCGCACGGGAAACCGTTCGGAGGCGGGTCAGTGACCGCGGTCGAGCCACTCCTGGAGGTGGGGGGCCTCGGCCGCGATCGTGGTGGTCCCGCCGTGGCCGGTGTGGACGACCGTGTCGCCGGGCAGCGTGAGCAGCCGCTCCCGGATCGAGTCGATGATGGTCGGGAAGTGGCTGTAGGACCTCCCGGTCGCCCCCGGACCGCCCGCGAAGAGGGTGTCACCGCTGAAGAGCGCCGCCAGGGCCGGTGCGTGGAGGCAGACGGCGCCGGGTGCGTGCCCCGGGGTGTGCAGCACGGTCAGCTCGACGCCCGCCACGGTGAGCACCCGCCCGTCGGTCAGTTCGCCGTCCGGCATCCGGTCGGGGTGGGTCTGTTTCCACAGCGGCAGATCGTCCGGATGCAGCAGGACGGGGGCGCCGGTGCGCGCGGCGAGATCCGGCGCGGCGCCGATGTGGTCGTCGTGGGCGTGCGTGCACACGATGGCCCGCAGGGTGCGGTCGCCGAGAGCTCCGGCGACGGCCTGCGCGTCGTGCGCCGGGTCGACGACGATCGCCTCGTGGTCGTCGCCGACGATCCACACGTTGTTGTCGACCTCCCACGTGCCGCCGTCCAGCGAGAACGTCCCCGAGGTGACGAGGTGTTCGATGCGGGCGCCGGTCACGGGAGGACCACCACCGAGCGCAGGACATCGCCGCCGTGCATCCGCTCGAAGGCCTTCTCGACCTCGTCCAGGGCGATGGTCTCCGAGACGAAGGCGTCCAGATCCAGCCGGCCCTGGAGGTACAGGTCGATGAGCATCGGGAAGTCACGGGAGGGCAGGCAGTCGCCGTACCAGGACGACTTCAGCGCGCCGCCGCGCCCGAAGACGTCCAGCAAGGGCAGTTCGAGCTTCATCTCGGGGGTGGGCACCCCGACCAGGACGACCGTACCGGCGAGGTCGCGGGCGTAGAAGGCCTGTTCGTACGTCTCCGGGCGGCCGACCGCCTCGATGACGACGTCGGCACCGAAGCCGCCGGTCAGCTCGCGGATCGCCTCGACCGGGTCGGTCCGACCGGAGTTGACGGTGTGGGTCGCGCCGAGCTTGCCGGCCATGGCCAGTTTCCGGTCGTCGATGTCGACGGCGATGATCTTCGCTGCCCCGGCCAGACGCGCCCCGGCGACGGCGGCGTCCCCGACGCCCCCGCAGCCGATGACGGCCACGGTGTCACCGCGTCCCACGTTCCCGGTGTTGATCGCGGCGCCGATGCCCGCCATCACGCCACAGCCCAGCAGCCCGGCGGCGGCCGCCGACGCGGCCCGGTCGACCTTGGTGCACTGTCCGGCCGCCACCAGCGTCTTCTCCGCGAACGCCCCGATACCGAGCGCCGGGGACAGCTCCTGGCCGGTCGAGGCGAGGGTCATCTTCTGCCGGGCGTTGTGCGTGGCGAAGCAGTACCAGGGCCGCCCCCGCAGACAGGCGCGGCACTGCCCGCACACCGCCCGCCAGTTGAGGATGACGAAGTCACCGGGCGCCACGTCGCTGACGCCCTCGCCCACCGACTCCACGACGCCCGCGGCCTCGTGCCCCAGCAGGAACGGGAAGTCGTCGTTGATGCCGCCCTCCCGGTAGTGCAGATCGGTGTGGCAGACCCCGCAGGCCTCGATCCGCACCAGCGCCTCACCCGGCCCGGGATCGGGCACGACGATCGTTTCCAGACTGACGGGGGCACCCTTGCCCTGCGCGACGACAGCACGGACCTGGTGAGCCATGGCCACTCCTCGGCTGCTGCGGGATCGATGGGACTGATGTTGCTCATTACGGCACGCATCTCATGTGCCGCAACACAGCATCCTGGAGGGCCGAGCGGGGGTCAAGAAGCCGACACCCTTCACTCCCCGACCGTGCCGCCACGCGTTCGGCCCCTCGTCCACGCGGCCGCCGAGTCCGGACAACTATGAAAAAATGCCCCTGAGGTTTCGGAGGAGATCCCCGTGAGCAGTCCTGGCGACACACCCGGCTACCAGCACATGCGATTCGACCGCACGGGCCAGGCCGAGGCCTTCGACGCCATCGGAGACCGCTATGACGAGGCCTTCCCGCACAAGGAGGGACAGGTGGCCTCCGCCGAGTGGCTCGTCAGGTCGCTGCCGGCCGGGTCGCGGGTGCTGGACCTGGGGTGCGGCACCGGGCTCCCGACCGCGCTCCAGCTGACGCAGGCGGGTCTGGAAGTCGTCGGTGTCGATCTGTCGAGCACGATGGTCGCCCTCGCCCGTGAGAACGTGCCCGCCGGGGAGTTCCACCAGGCGGACATCGCGGACCTAGGTCCCTCGGGCCCCCGCCACCTGGGCCGCTTCGACGCGGTGGCGGCCTTCTTCTCGCTGCTCATGCTGCCGCGCGCCGAGATCCCCCTGGCCCTGCGGACCATCCACGACCTGCTGGTCCCGCGCGGTCTGTTCGCGCTGTCGATGGTGGAGGCGGACGTCGACGACTTCGCGATCCCGTTCATCGGGAGCATCATCCGCGTCTCCGGCTACCTGAGGGACGAACTGCGCGAGGTCGTCGAGGGGGCCGGCTTCGAGATCGTCGAGGAGTCGTCGCACACGTACGCCCCGGCGACCGTGGACGTCCCGCCCGAGGTGCAGGTCTTCCTGCGCTGCAGGCGGCACACCTGAGAACTCCCGGCCCGCCCGCCCCGGGACGGGCCCGCACCGCCGGAAGGACACGCGTGAGGAAGCGGCGCATCGGAGCCGAGCAGGGCACCGGCGGGCACCCGTCCCCGGCCCGCGGGTCCACCGCTGCCTCACGCCGTGCCGCGGCGAGGCGCCCACCGGCCGCACAGGCCCGCGCCGGTCGCCCCCGGGACGACGGCCCGGACGCCGCCGCGTCAGGGACCGACCGGCTCCGCTACCTCGACGCCGCGACCCGTCGGATCGCCCGGGGCATGGACCTCGACGAGACGTTGAACGAGTTGTGCCGTGCCGCCGTCCCCGCGTTCGCCGACACCGCCTTCGTCCACCTGTACGCCCCGCTCCCGACCGGCGACGAGACCGCCACCGCGCCCGGCGTCCTGCGGCTGCACGCCATGGACCACGCACCGCTGCCCAGGACGGCAGCCCCCGGCTCCGGGCCGGCCGCGCCGGGCGCCGGCCCGGTCGAGGCGGCGGAGGTGGTACGCCCGGCCGCCGACGGCCCGCTCACCGAGCTCCTGGAGAAGGGACGGCCGGTCTTCGCGGACACGCCGGGCAGCGCCGCTGCGGCGGCCGAGTTGGTGAGGACGGCGCACGCCCTCCGGGCGCTGCCCGGTCGGCGGCTGATCATCGCTCCCCTGCACGGCCGCAACCACGTCATGGGCAGTGTCGTCCTCGTCCGCGGACCCGACCGGCACGCTTTCAGCCGGGACGACCTGCTCGTCGCCTCTCAACTGGCCACGCACACCGCGCTCGGCATCGACAAGTCGGTCGCGTTCGCGCGCGAGGCGTCCATCGCGGACGCGCTGCAACGCACGATGCTCCCGCCGTCGCTGCCCGAGCCGGTCGGCGTCGTCCTGGCCAGCCGCTATCTGCCCTCCTCACGGACCGCGCAGGTCGGCGGCGACTGGTACGACGCGATCCCGCTGCCCGGCAACCGCGTCGCCCTGGTGATCGGTGACGTGATGGGCCACTCCATGACCTCGGCAGCGATCATGGGCCAGCTGCGCACCATCGTGCAGACCCTCGCCGGCCTTGACCTGCCCCCGGACGAGATCCTGCACCACCTCGACGAGCAGGCCGAACGGCTGGGCAGCGAGCACACGGCGACCTGCCTGTACGCCATGTACGACCCGGTCCTGCACCGCCTGCTGGTCTCCAACGCCGGCCATCTGCCACCGGTGCTCCTGCACGCCGACGGTCGCACGGAGGTCGTCGAGGTACCGCCCGGGGCGCCGATCGGCGTCGGTGGCGGCGACTTCGAGTCCACGGAGATGCACGCGCCTGCCGGGGCGACCCTGCTGCTGTACACCGACGGCCTGGTCGAGTCCCGCGACTCGGACGTGCTGACCGGCGTGGAGCACTTGCGCACCCGGCTGCGGGAGGCCGCCTCGTCGTCCACGGTCACGGGGCTGGAGGACCTGTGCGACCAGGCGCTCGGCACACTGGGCGTCGGCGACCGGGACGACGACGTGGCGCTGCTCGCCGCCCGCTTCGAGGGCATCCTGCCGGAGACCGTGGCGTACTGGTACATGGCTCCGCGTCCGCAGACCGCGCGCCAGGCCCGCCGGCTGACCCGCAGGACCCTGCACGACTGGGGCCTGGACTCCCTGGTGGAATCCAGCGAGCTGCTGGTCAGCGAGGTGGTGGCGAACGCCGTGCGCTTCGCCTCCCGGCCGATCACCCTGCGGCTGCTGTGCACGGACGTCCTGCGCTGCGAGGTGGAGGACGACTCGCCGATCATCCCGAGGATGCGGCACGCGCGACTGAGCGACGAGGGCGGCCGGGGCCTGTTCCTGGTCGACCAGCTGGCACGGCGCTGGGGGGCGACTCGGGTGAGCAGCGGCAAGGTGGTGTGGTTCGAGCAGCCACTGCCCGACGACCGGGCGTAGGGGCGGGGCGCGAGGCGTACGAGATCGTGTTCCGTCAACGGCCGTTGCGCCGCACCATGACCGAAAGGCCGTACCGGAATACTCCGATACGGCCTCTGACCTGCTGTTTCGCAAGTCGGGACGACAGGATTTGAACCTGCGACCCCTTGACCCCCAGTCAAGTGCGCTACCAAGCTGCGCCACGTCCCGATGCCGTCTGACCTGGGGTTTCCCCCGGCCGAACGCGCATGGAAACAATACCGCACTCGGGTCGGTGGTCGCGCACCCCTTTATCCGCTGGTGGCGCCTCGTCCGCTGGTGCCGCCTCGTCCCGACGGGGCGGTCGTCACTCCCCGGTCGGCACACCCACCTCGGGGTGGGCGTCGAGCAGCCGCGACGGCGCCGCCTGGCGCCAGGAGTCGGCGAGGATGTCGCGCAGTTCGCCCTCGTCCTCCAGCGCGGCGAGCCGGGCGCGCACCCAGGCGAACTGCGCCTCGTGGTCGGCGATCCAGAACTTGTCCGGCTCGGCCAGGACCAGTTCGTCGCGCTCCACCTTCGGGCAGCGCACCGCGAGGGACGTCTCGTCCTCGGGCAGGGTGGCGAACATCTTGCCCGCGACCCGGAACGTGGGCATGCTCCAGGCGATCTTCTCCGTCGTGTCCGGCAGAGACAGGGCGATACGGCGTACGTCTTCGGCATCCGGCATGGGAGGCACGTTAGCCGCCGGCACTGACAATGACCTGGTGAAACAACAGGGCCACCCCGCGAGGAGATGCCCTAGAAGCTGAAGTTCATGAAGGCCCCGAGACCGCGCTCGGCCGCCGCGGCGAAGAACTCGACCAGTTCCTCGTAGGCGTCCTTGAGCCGGTCCAGCTGGCCTTCGGGGTCGAACCTCCACATGTTGGGGTAGACCTCCTCGGCCGTCATCCGCTCCGGGTCGTAATGGACCGCCAACCGCTCCCACGGAGTCGCCCGCAGGTGCCGCGCCACGCCCTGCACCTGTTCCGCGGTCCAACCGAACAGGGTCCCGTCGTCCAGGATCTGGAACCCGTCCATCAGGAACTCAAGGTGCACCCCTGCCTCGTCGAACAGGAACTGCAGGCCACCGAACGCCCTGTCCGGCCCACCCTGAGGCCGGTCGGGCATCGGTACGTCGTCACTGCTGTACAGCTCCCAGGTGAACTCATCGGCCCAACTCGGGTCCTGCTCCGCCCTCTCCAGCTCCTGCGTCGTCGCGCTGATGAAAGAGATGCTCACGCCCATGCCAGGTGATCCCCCTTGGTGTACGGCTCGTTCGACCTCTTGGCCGATCGATGACGGCGAGTGTTCCAGGGGGCACTGACAAGCGGGCGCTGACGAACGGCACCGACGGGGGCGCCGACGGGCGGGCACCGGTGAACGGGCGACCGCTCACACGTGCTTGTAGTAGATCGTCGTCGACCGCAGCACGCCGTCCGGGCTCGCCGCGTAATCGGGGATCACCCCGGCCCGGGTCCAACCGGCCGAGCCGTACAGGTGCTCGGCCGGGCTGTCGGTCTCGGTGTCCAGGTGGAGAAGGGTGACTCCGGCGCCGATCGCCGCTTCTTCCGCGTGGGTGAGGAGGCTGCGGCCGAGACCCCGCCCCCGCGCGTCCCGGTGCACCATCAGCTTGACCAGCTCGGCCCGGTGGCCGCTGTTGGGCTTGTCCGGGAAGGCCAGGCCGACCGTGCCGACGATCCGCCCGCCGTCGTGCGCCGCCCAGACCGCCAGGCGACCGTCGGCGACGGCTGCCGCCCGCTCCTTCCACCAGGCCGTCGCCGTGGTGCGGTCCAGCGGTGCCAGGAAACCGACGGAGGCGCCGTCCAGCACCGCGTCCACCAGCAGATCCGCCAATCCCCCCGCCGCGTCGAGCAGTTGGGCCGCGTTCAGTGCCGTCACCCTCATGGCAGCACCACCGCCAGCAGGTACCGCACCCCCTCCGGCCCGGCGCAATGGAACCGCGTCAGCCCCCACACCCGCATGCGCAGGCAGTCCCCGGCGCGCAGACGGTGCTCGGTCTCGTCAACCGTCACGTCGAGTTCTCCTTCCCGTACCCAGATGTGCTGCTCCAGCCCGGGCACCGGCGGCCGGTCGTACGCGATGTCGGCGCCCGCGGTGAGCCGTCCCTCGACGAGCTCGCCGCGCAGCCCGTGATGCGGCGGCGACACGGACCGCCGTACGAACCCGGCGGAACGGTCCTCCCACACCGGCTGCTCGGCCGCCCGGACCAGCAGTGCCGACTCCGACTCGACCTCGCTGAGCAGCTGGGACATGGTCCGGCCGTAGACATGGCACAGCCGGTTCAGCAGCGCGGCGGTGGGACTGGTCTCCGCCCGCTCGGCGCGGGACAGGGTGGAGCGGCTGACGCCGCTGCGCTCGGCCAAGTCCCCCAGCGACCAGCCGCGTTCGGCCCGCAGCTCGGCGAGCCGGGCACCGAGACGGACGTCCACCGCGTCCACGGTGTCGCCACCGTCTGCCCTCTGTTTCATATCCGGGAGGCTATCCCGGATATGAAACGCCCAGGTTACGGGAGCCTCACTCCCCCGCCGCCTCTCCGAGCGCCTGGAGCACCGGCCTGATCAGGGGATGCTCCTCGGCGCCCCGTCGCACGGCCGCGAAGACCCGGCGCGTCGGGGCCACCCCGTCCACGGGCCGTACGACGACCCCCGTGAGGTCCATGCCGCGCAGGGCCGATCGCGGGACGAGCGCCACGCCCGCATCCGCCGAGGCGAGTGCGACGACGGCGCGGAAGTCGTCCGAGGAGTGTTCGAGACGGGGCTGGAAGCCGGCGTTCTCGCACGCCAGGACGACCACGTCGTGACAGGGGTTGCCGGGGTAGGGACCGATCCAGGCGTCCTTGGCCAGCTCCGCCAGCGGCACCTCCGCGGCGTCGGCCAGGCGGTGGTGCACCGGGACGACCGCGTCGAAAGGCTCGGCGTAGAGGGGTACGTGGGTCAGGCGGGGGTCGTCGGCCGGCGGCGCCCCCCGGTACTCGACCGCCACGGCGACATCCACCTGCCGGTCCAGCACCATCGGCAGGCTGGCGTCGCCCTCGGCGTCCTGGACGCGGATGCGGATGCCGGGGGACGTCTCGGCGAGCCGACCCACCGCCGGGGCCACGACCAGGGCGATACCGGTCGCGAAGGAGGCCACCGTGACCGTGCCGGCCGCGCCCGAGCTGTACGCCGCGAGCTCGGCCTCGGCACGCTCCAGCTGGGCCAGGACCGCGTTGGTGTGGCTGAGCAGGATCTCCCCGGCGGGGGTCAGCCGTACGCCCTTCGCGCCACGCTCGACCAGGCGGTGGCCGGTCTCCTGCTCCAGGGCCGCCAGCTGCTGGGAGACCGCCGAGGGTGTCAGATACAGCGCGGCGGCAGCCGCCGTCACCGTACGGTGGTCCGCCACCGCACGGAGGATGTGCAGCCGCCGCGCTTCGATCATGGGATCGATTATCTCAGTGCCGGGAGCGGCCGGGGCTCAGCCTGCCAGTTCCGCCCTGGCCGCCACGAAGGCGTCGACGGCACGGTTCACGTCGTCCGTCGAGTGCGCTGCGGACAGCTGCACCCGGATGCGGGCCTGGCCCTGCGGCACCACCGGGTACGAGAAGCCGATCACGTACACGCCCCGCTCCAGCAGCAGCTCCGCGAGCCGGCCCGCCTTCGCGGCGTCGCCGATCATCACGGGTGCGATGGCGTGGTCGCCGGGGAGGATCTCGAAGCCCTCCTGTGTCATCCGGCGGCGGAACAGCGCGGTGTTCTCGGCCAGCCGCACCCGCAGGTCGTCCGCCGACTCCAGCAGGTCGAGGACCTTGAGGGAGGCCGCCGCGATCACCGGGGCCAGGGTGTTCGAGAACAGGTACGGCCGGGAGCGCTGGCGCAGCAGGGCGACGATCTCGGCGCGGGCCGCCACATAACCGCCGGACGCGCCGCCGAGGGCCTTGCCGAGGGTGCCGGTGATGATGTCGACGCGGTCCATGACGCCGTGCAGCTCGGGCGTGCCGCGCCCGCCGGGGCCGACGAAACCGACGGCGTGCGAGTCGTCGACCATGACCATGGCGTCGTTGCGGTCGGCGAGGTCGCAGATCTCGCGCAGCGGGGCCACATATCCGTCCATGGAGAAAACGCCGTCGGTGACGATCAGCCGGCGCCGGGCGTCGGCCGCGTCCTTCAACTGCCGTTCGAGGTCGGCCAGATCACGGTTGGCGTACCGGAAGCGGCGGGCCTTGGACAGTCGGATGCCGTCGATGATCGACGCGTGGTTCAGGGCGTCGGAGATCACCGCGTCCTCGGGGCCGAGGAGCGTCTCGAAGACGCCGCCGTTGGCGTCGAAGCAGGAGGAGTACAGGATCGTGTCCTCCTGGCCGAGGAACGCGGAGAGCCGGGCCTCCAGTTCCTTGTGCACCTCCTGCGTGCCGCAGATGAAGCGCACCGACGCCATGCCGTAGCCCCAGCGGTCGAGGGCCTCGTGGGCGGCGGCGATCACCTCGGGGTGGTCGGCGAGGCCGAGGTAGTTGTTCGCGCAGAAGTTGAGGACCTCGCCGGGGCGGCCGCCCGCGCTGACGTTCACGGTCGCGGACTGCGGGGTGTCGATCACGCGCTCGGGCTTGTGCAGGCCGGCGGCGCGGATCTCGTCGAGGGTGGCGCGCAGGTCGTCGCGCACGGAGTCGAACATCTCAGGGCTCCCAGAAAGGCAGAGGGGGTTACTCGGTCGGCTTGCGCGAGGCGCCTATGTGGTCCAGTCGAGGATGACCTTGCCGCCGCGGCCGCTCGCCGCGTCGGCGAACGCCGCCTCGAAGTCGCGGTAGCCGTACCGGCCGGTGATCACGGGCGCGAGGTCGAGGCCGCCTTCCAGCAGCACGGACATCGCGTACCAGGTCTCGAACATCTCGCGGCCGTAGATGCCCTTGATGGTGATCATCGAGGTGACGATCCGGGCCCAGTCGACCGGGAACTCCTGCGCCGGCAGGCCGAGCATGGCGATACGGCCGCCGTGCGTCATGTTGGCGATCATGTCGCGCATGGCCTCGGGGCGGCCGGACATCTCCAGTCCGATGTCGAAGCCCTCCCGCAGGCCGAGCTCGCGCTGCCCGTCGACGATGCTCACCTCGGACACGTTCAGGGCGAGGCTCACGCCGATCTTGCGGGCCAGTTGCAGCCGTTCCTCGCTGACGTCGGTGATGACGACGTTGCGCGCGCCCGCGTGCCGGGCCACGGCCGCCGCCATCAGGCCGATCGGACCGGCCCCGGTGATCAGCACGTCCTCCCCGACCAGCGGGAACGACAGCGCGGTGTGCACGGCGTTGCCGAACGGGTCGAAGATCGCGGCGACGTCGAGGTCGACGGGCACCCGGTGGACCCACACATTGGCGGCGGGCAGAGCGACGTACTCGGCGAAGGCACCGTCCCGCCCGACTCCGAGGCCGACCGTGGCACGGCACAGGTGACGGCGGCCGGCCAGGCAGTTGCGGCACTTGCCGCACACCAGGTGCCCCTCGCCGCTGACCCGGTCCCCGGGCTTGATGTCGGTGACGTCACGGCCTGTCTCGACGACCTCGCCGACGAACTCGTGCCCGACCACGAGCGGTGTGCGGATCGCGTGCTGCGCCCAGCCGTCCCAGGACCGGATGTGCAGATCGGTGCCGCAGATGCCGGTGCGCAGCACCTTGATCAGTACGTCGCCGGGCCCGACGGCCGGTTCCGGGACGTCCGCGAGCCACAGCCCCGGCTCCGCCTTCTCCTTGACCAGCGCCTTCACTACGGCTCCCGAGGGTGAGTCCCGCCCTCGGGCATGCCGAACGAGCCCGTGGCCGGGGAGAGGAGTGGAATCGCGTAGCAATCTGCCGCACGCCGGTGCTCCGGTCCATCGAGGATTTCTTAAGCGGCGCCACAGCTTTCCTTCACGCCCTCCCCTGCGGCCTCTCCCGTCCCCGTGTCCCGCCTTTCCTCACCCGCGCTGCCCGCCCCTGAGGTGCGCGATCAGCTCCGGATCCGGCGGAGCCACTGCCCGTACGGTGTCGGTGCGTCCTCCCTCGCGGACGAGCCGCACGAACCCGTCGACGCCCCGTGGACCGGCGCGGCACCGAGACGCAGACCGCTGGTGGCTTCCCTGGTGCGGGGAGGTCCGCTCACAGCGGCAGCCCGTCCGCCGCCCGTCGTTCCAGTCGCATCGCCAGTTCCGACGCGGACGCCTTGATCGTCTCCAGCCCCGCCCTCCCCCACGGCCGGGGCTCCACGTCGACGACGCAGACCGTGCCCAGCGCCATCCCGGTGGAGTCGATCAGCGGGGCGCCCAGATAGGAACGGATGCCGTACTCGTCGACGATCGGGTTGCCCGCGAACCGGGGATAGTCCCGCACATCCTCCAGGACCAACGCCTTGTGCCGGACGACCACATGGGGGCAGAACCCGTGGTCGCGTTCCATATGGCGGCCCAGTTCCGGCTTGGTGTCGTCGGTCTGCTCCAGGGACACGAGGGGCCGCCGCGCATGCAGACCGGCGAAGAACTGCCGGTTCTCGCCGACGAAGTTGACCATGGCGTAAGGCGCGGCGGTGACTTCGGCGAGGCGGTCCGCGAAAGCGTCGAGGGCGGGGTCCGGATGTTCTCCCAGACCCAGTCCGAGCAGCCGACGGGCGCGGGCGGGGGCCTCCTTGTCCTCGGGGGTGAGCAGCAGACGAGCAACCGGGCGGGGTGGGCCGTAGCTCATGGGCGGATTCCGTCGCTGTAGGCGTAGGTCATATGCGGTTCCGTCCTGGTGTGTGCGGGTGTCACATGTGGGCGCCGTGGCTCGGCGCGGGTGCCGGCGTGTGGGCGATGAGATGCCGGACGAGGGTCAGCAGGGTCTGGACACCGGAGCTGGAGATCCTGGCGTCACAGCGGACGATGGGGATCTGCGGATCGAGGTCGATGGCGGCGCGGACCTCCTCCGGGTCGTACCGGTGGGCCCCGTCGAACTCGTTGATGGCGACGATGAAGCCGAGGCCCCGCTGCTCGAAGAAGTCGACGGCGGCGAAGCACTCCTCCAGGCGCCGGGTGTCGGCGAGGATGACCGCGCCGAGCGCGCCCTCGGAGAGTTCGTCCCACATGAACCAGAACCGTTCCTGGCCTGGTGTGCCGAACAGATAGAGCACGTGTTCCGGATCGAGCGTTATGCGGCCGAAGTCCATGGCCACGGTCGTCTCGACCTTGTTCTCGATGCCCTCCAGGTTGTCGGTCGCGGCGCTGACCGTGGTGAGGAGTTCCTCGGTGCTGAGCGGCGCGATCTCGCTCACCGCGCCGACGAAGGTCGTCTTGCCTACCCCGAATCCTCCCGCCACCAAGATCTTCAGTGCGGTGGGGAAGGGGTCAGAGCTGTCGTCGTAGTCCATCGAGCACTGCCTCCAGAAGAGCCCGGTCAGTCGGGTTGTGGTGGAACTCGGGGGGCTTGGTGGTGAGCGCCCCGCCGTCGACGAGGTCCGACAGCAGCACCTTGGTGACCGCCGCCGGCAGCTTCAGGTGGGCGGCGACCTCGGCGACCGAGACGGGGGCGCGGCACAGGTCGAGCGCCTGCTCGTGCTCGGGGCCGAGGTAGCCGAGGGGGGTCGCCCCGGTGGCCATCACCTGCGACATCAGGTCGAGCGCGACGGTGGGCCGGGTACGGCCGTTGCTGACCGTGAAAGGTCGCACGAGCCGTCCGGCCGCATCGTCGAGCCAGGGCCCGTCGCCGGCCGCCGTCACGTTCAAGGCCTCATCGCCGAGGGTTCGACGGAGTGCTGCCGGGGTGCGGTGATCAGGTACGGGCGGACGCTCTTGACCAGCATCGCCATCTCGTAGCCCAGCACCGCCGCGTCGGCCTCGCGGCCGGCCAGCACGGCGAGGCAGGTGCCGGATCCGGCGGTGGTCACGAAGAGCAGCGTCGAGTCGAGTTCGACGACGACCTGCCGCACGTCCCCGCCGTCACCGAAGCGGACCCCGGCGCTGCGGCCGAGGGAGTACAGGCCGGAGGCCAGGGCTGCCATGTGGTCTGCGCTGTCCGGGTCGAGACCGTGAACCGACTTCACCAGTCCGTCGCAGGAGAGGAGCACCGCGCTGGTGGTGTGCGGTACACGCTGCACTAGGCCACTCATCAGCCAGTCGAGATCGGACACATGAGCGGTCGGCGCTTCGCTCGCCATGATGGATCGACTCCTTGGGGTACGAATGTCTGCGGGAGCGCTGGGGGTGGGGGTTGCCGCCCAGGCGGACGTCAGGCTGGTCAGGGGCGTGGTCATCCGGCTGGTGCGCTCCCGTCGTGCCGGGTGGTGTGGTCGGCGCCGGGAGCGAACCCGGGGGGCGTCTCGGCGTTGTTAGGCCGGTCCATGGGTGATCCATCCATGTGTGACCCGGTGGTCATGGGGGTCACATCTGTGTGGAGGCCATCCAGTGGGGTCGGGCGCAGGTGGTCGGTCTGCGGGCGACCTGTGTCCGGGATCGTCGGCTCCGGACGGACCGGTGTCTGGTGCAGGGGCTCCAAGCGGGGACGCTCGAAGGACGTGGGGTCCTGTCGGGTCGGTTCCGGGGTGCGTGACGCGGTGTCGGGGGTCGAGTGCCGCGGGGGCACGTAGATGGGGTCGGCCTGGTGGGTGAGGAGGGCCTGGTGTGTGGGTGTCGGGGTGGTGGCGGTGCCGGCGGTGGTGCGCGGCGAGTGGGGGTGGCCCGCGTCCAGGTGGCCGAGGCCGACGAGGTGGGGGGGCGTGTGGCCCGAGGCCGTGTCGCCGGACGCCATGTGGTCGGACGGCATGTGGTCGGACGGCATGTGTGTTGTGCGGCCCGACGGCGTGTGCGGGACATCCATGTGGCTGGCGCCCATGAGTCCGCCTCGCCCGAGGTCTCCGTGCCCGAGGTCTCCGTGCCCGAGATCCATGTGCCCCGGGTCGACCCGCCAGGGGTCCTTGAGCCCCAGCTCTGTGGCGGTGTCCTCCATGTGGTCTGGGCCCATATGGCCGCCGCCCGTGTGCTCGGCGTCCATGGGCGCCGCTTCCCTGCTCCCCGTGTCGCTGTGCCCGGCATCCATGTGCGGGGTCTCCATGTGCCCGGCATCCAAGGGCTGGACGTCCATGTGCCCGGCATCCATATGCGCCGCCTCCATGTGCTGCTGCGTCTCGGCGAGCCCGATGCCCCGTTGGAAGGCCGCCATCAACCCCGGGTCGTGCCCGGCGAGATGGTCGGGCTCCTGACGAGGCGCGGGAGCTTCACGCAGCTGAGGGGCGATGTGCTCCTGGGCACGGCGGCGCGGGAGTTGAGGCTTGTCCATGGTGCCGCGGACGGTGGTGATGCGCGGGGTGGGCGGAGCGACGGTGTTCTCGTCGAGGAGCCGGCGTTCGTCGGGCTTGATGCCGGGCACCGCTTCCGCCGGATTGGCCCGCTCTGCATGCGCGCCCCGCACGACGAGCGGTGCCGGCCCACTGCCGTCCGCCCTCGGGGCAGCACCCCTGCCGGCCTGCGGCTGCGGCTGACGCGGTGTCCCCGGCGTCGCCTCGCCCGCCCCGCGCTGCCCGGCCGCCGGTGCTCCCGAGCCCGTATGACGCTGCTGCTGAGGCACCGGCGCCTGCTGTGCACGCCCCTGCGACGGGGCGGGCGGCGGGGCCTGCGGCGGTACGGCCGTGCCGCCCGCGGGAGTGTGCGAGTTCTGCGGCTCCGACACCCGCGCGACGCCTCCGCGCCCCTCGGGTTCGGTGCCCAACAACCCCTGTGGCACGACGAGTACGGCTTGGACACCGCCGTAGATGTTGGTCTGCAGACGCACGTGGATGCCATGCCGCTTGGCCAGTTGCGACACGACGAACAGCCCGATGCGCCCGTCCGCCAGCAAGCTGGCGACGTTGACTTGGTCGGGGTCGGTGAGCAGGGCGTTCATACGGTTCTGTTCGCCGACAGGCATGCCGAGCCCGCGGTCCTCCACCTCCACGGCAAGCCCCGAGGTCACGAGGTTGGCCCGGAGCAGCACTTGGGTGTGGGGGGCGGAGAACACCGTGGCGTTCTCGACGAGTTCGGCCAGCAGGTGGATCACGTCGGCGACGGCGTGTCCGCGCAGGGTGCCGTCGATGGGCGGCACCAGCTTGACGCGGGAGTACTGCTCGACCTCGGCGATCGCCGAACGCAGCACCTCGGTCATGGAGACCGGGTTGCTCCACTGCCGGCGGGAGACGGCCCCGCCGAGGACGGCGAGGTTCTCGGCGTGGCGGCGGATGCGGGTGGCGAGGTGGTCCACGTGGAAGAGGCCCTTGAGCAGGTCCGGGTCCTCGATCTCGTTCTCCAGATCGTCGAGGATGGAGATCTCCCGGTGCACGAGCGACTGAAGGCGCCGGGCGAGGTTGACGAAGACCTCCAGCTTCTGCTCGCTGCCGGCCTGGCTGGAGAGCTGGGAGGCCTGGACGACGGCGGTGATTGCCCCGTCGTGGGCGCGGGCGATGTCGGCGGCCAGCAGCTCGAAGTCGTCGGCGCCGTCCGGTGGACCGGTGCGCGTCTTGCGCTTCGGCGCACCGTCGCCGCGTCGCAGAGCCTCCACGAGCGACCGCAGATCTGCCTCGCCGCGGGCACTGCTGCGGCGCAGCGCGTCGATGCGGTCGCTCACGGACTTCGTGGTGCGGTCGGCGGCCACCGCGGCGATCAGGATGCCCGCGAGGGCCACCGAGACCGCGCCCGCGAGCACGCCCCACAGGGTGAGGCTCGGCCGTACTCCGGTGGTGCGCACGAGGAACAGGACGGCCGCGCAGGCGCTGAGTGCCACGGCGATGGGCGGCAGGACGGCCAGGCGCATCAACTGGTGGCGTATGTGGGTCTCGGGCAGCGCGGGCGCGGTGCGGGGGGCCGGGCGCCCGTGCCGCCCGCCCTCACGGCGGTCTGCGCGTGCGGCCGGGGCGCGGAGTTGAGACATCGGGGTCCTCGTACTGGTCCGTCGGTCGGGGCCTGGGGATGCGCACGGTCTGCACGGCCCGGGGCATGCGCCATCGCGATGTCGGTCGACGCAGCCGACAAGTTCGGCTCCGTGTCGCCCGACGGACACTGACAGTAGTCGCCTTCGCATCATGTGCGGTGGGCAGTTGACAAAGTCCGGCAGGCAGCGTCCCGCTCTGGTATGAGGTCTCGTACGACAGACCGATAACCCGTCTCCTCACGGTTCGACGCGAGGGACGGGAACGATCGGACCTGGTCAGAAGTGGTCACAAAGCAAAGTCGGCGGCGGGGCACATCTTCCGTGCCACCGCTCACCGACTTACGGATCCCCCGCTCACGAACGCCCCGGCCGTGACGTTTCCGCGCCTACCGGCCGAGGGTACCGACCCCCGGCACGTCACGGCACGTATCGGCGCACCCCGCCGATCGGGCGCCCCCTGGCGCCCCCACGCTCCCGGCGTGAGCCGTCGAAGGCGGGCGCACGGATCCGACGAACGCGCCCCGCTCCGAGCGAACTTCCCCTGGCCGACACGCTCGTGCGACCTCGGACCGACAGGCTCGTGCGGCCCCATGTGACCGACCAGTGCCGCCCTGGCACATCAGAGGTGCCTACACCACCGCCGGGCTGTCGGGCCCCGCCACCGCCGGGCTGTCCGGCCCCGCCACCGCCGGGCTGTCCGGCGCCGCCACCACCGGCGGCCACGCCGGCCACCCCTCGGCGGGGGCCTCGGTCACCTCGCGCCACCACGGGGTGACGGGCGGCGCGGTGGCCGGCTCGAAAGGCTCACCGCAGCGGGGAGCCGCCATCGTGACCCCGGCCTTGTGCGTGGCCCGCATCATCCACTCCCCCGGCTCCGCCCACGGATGCGGCGCCAGGTTGAAGGTGCCCCAGTGGATCGGCAGCATGACGCCCGCGGTCGGATCACCGCCCTGCAGGTCGAGGTGGGCCCGGACGCCCTCGTCCGGCGTCATGTGGATGTCGGGCCAGAAGTCCGAGTAGGCCCCGACCTGGATCATCGTGGCGTCGAACGGGCCGTGGTCGGAGCCGATGTCCTTGAAACCCTCGAAGTAGCCGGTGTCACCGCTGTGGTAGATCCGGTGCTCGTCCGAGGCGACGGCCCAGGACGCCCAGAGCGTGTGCTGCGTGTTGCGCAGACCGCGCCCGCAGAAGTGGCGGGCCGGGGTGGCGGTCAGCGTGAGGCCGCCGACCTTCGTGGTCTCGTGCCAGTCCAGCTCGCGCAGCCGGTCTGCGGACACACCCCAGTGTTCGAGGTGACCGCCGACGCCGAGAGGCACCGCGAAGAGGGTGTCCGTGCCGGCCAGCGCCTTGATCGTCGGCATGTCCAGGTGGTCGTAGTGGTCGTGCGAGATGACGACGGCGTCGACGGGCCCGAGCGCGGTGAGGGGCAGCGGCACCGGGTGCAGCCGCTTGGGCCCGGCGAAGGGGAACGGCGAGCAGCGCTCTCCCCACACCGGATCGAAGAGGACCCGGTGGCCGTCGATCTCCGCGAGGACGCTGGAGTGCCCCATCCAGGTCAGGCGCAGTCCGTCCGAGGGCGGCTTCGCCAGGTCGGCGTAGGTGGTGGAGTGCACCGGCACCGTGCCGTCGGGAGCACGGCGGGGGCGGGTGTCCTTGTCGAAGAAGACCTTGGCGAACTCCACCATCGACCCGGACGGCCGGGTCCGGGCGGCGCCTCCGGGGTTCTGGAAGACCCCGTCCCTGAAGTGCGGCGATCTCTGGATGCGCGCCATGCGCTCACCGCTCGGATCCACGCCGAAGGCTTCGGGCCGCAGGGCGCGGAGCCCGGAGCTCGGGAAACGGAAACCGGCCACGGTACCTCCAGGTGGAGTCGGTGAGGCTTCCATTATGGTCGGCCCCTCCGACATCCCCGGATGAGCCCGGAGGACGACTCCCCGGCGCCCGACACCCGACGCCGGTTCCCGGCACCCCACTCCCGTGCGACTGAAGCACCCTCGTCCCGTCCCCCTCCCTGCCCCACCCCCCTCCATCCGGCTTCTCTCCCCATCACTCCCCCCGGCCCCCTCCACCCCGCTCCGAGAGCCACCCCGCATTGACATGTCCCCGCCCTCACTCCAATACTGACCCGTCGTTCAGTATCCGCGCGCGGCACGCGGCCCGCCCCTCCCCGGAGACCCCATGACCACCCCCTTTCTGTCGCTCACCTGGACCGACCACGTCACCGGCCGTCAGGGCTTTCTGGTCGTCGACCGGCTGGTGCGCGGCGTGTCCAGCGGCGGGCTGCGGATGCGGCCGGGTTGCACGCTGGACGAGGTCGCCGGGCTGGCGCGCGGCATGAGCATGAAGGAAGCCCTGCACTACGACCCGGAAGCCCGCTACATCCCCCTGGGCGGTGCCAAGGGCGGCATCGACTGCGATCCGCGGGACCCGGAGGCGTACGGCCTGCTGGTGCGCTACCTGCGGACCATGCGGCCGTACATCGAGAGCTGCTGGACCACGGGTGAGGACCTCGGCCTCACCCAGGACGTGGTCGACCGGGCGGCCACCGAGGCGGGGCTCGTCTCCTCCGTCCAGGCCGTGTATCCGCTGCTCGACGACGAGGCCGGCGCCCGTCGGCGGATCGCGGACGCCTTCGCGGTCGAGGTGGACGGCATAGGGCTCGACGAGCTGGTCGGCGGCTGCGGAGTCGCCGAGTCGGTGCTCGCGGCGCTGGACCGGGCCGGTGTGCCGTACTGGCGGACCCGCGTGGCCGTACAGGGGTTCGGCACCATGGGCGGTGCCACGGCGCGTTTCCTCATGCGTGCGGGACTCACCGTCGTGGCGGTCGCCGACATCAAGGGCACGATCGCCAACCCGGCGGGGCTCGACATCGAGGCCCTGCTCGCCGCACGGGACGCGTACGGCACCGTGGACCGGGCCGCGCTGCGCCCCGGCGACCGCGAGCTGCCGGGCGAAGCGTGGCTGTCTGCCGAGGCGGAGGTGCTGGTGCCGGCTGCCGTGTCGTACGCGATCGACGTCACGAACCAGGGCCGGATCACCGCCCGCTGGATCGCCGAGGCGGCCAACATGCCCGTACGGCCCGAAGCGGAGGAGCTGCTGGCCACGCGGGGCGTGACCGTGCTGCCGGACGTGGTGGTCAACTCGGCCACGAACGCCTGGTGGTGGTGGACGCTGTTCGGCGACCTCGACGCGGACGCTGACGCCGCGTTCGCCCACACACGGCGCTCGATGCGCGCCCTCACCGATCTCACCCTGGCCCGCGCCGAGGCCGACGGCACGACACCCCGGTGCGCCGCGCACACCATCGCGGCGGACCGGCTGGCGGTGATCTCCGACAGGTTCGGTTGGCACGGCTGAGCGCGGACGGCGTGTCCTCACCGGGACACGGCCCGAGGCCGGCGGGTGCCGAGGCTTTAGGGTGACGGCGTGGCAAGAGTGCGGTTGAGCGTGGCGGAGCGGCGCGAGGAGTTGCTGCGGGCCGCCGTCGAGCAGATAGAGGCGCGGGGCGTGACGGCGGTCAGGATCGCCGACGTGGCCTCGGCGCTCGGGGTGAGCAACGCCCTGGTGCTCTACCACTTCGACACCAAGGAGAAGCTGGTCGCCGCCGCGTTCTCGTACGCCGCCGAGGGTGATCTGACCCGTCTGCGGAAGATCCTCGGCCGTCGTACGACGGCGTTGCGACGGTTGCGGGCCGCCGTGCGCTGGTACGCGCCGACCGGCCAGGCCAAGGGCTGGCGGCTGTGGATCGAGGGCTGGGCGGCGGCGTTGCGCGAGCCCGCGCTGCAGGAGGTCACACGGGACCTCGACCGGCAGTGGAAGGCCGCCCTCACCGAGGTGCTCGCGCAGGGCGTGGCCGCGGGTGAGTTCGACTGCCCGGACCCCACCGGCACGGCCCTGCGCCTCACGGCGCTTCTCGACGGGCTCGCCGTGCAGTTGACGTCGTACTCCGGCGCGGTGTCACGCGCGCGTGCCCGGGAGTGGGTGGACGAGGCGCTGGCCCGGGAACTGGGGCTGGAGCGGGAGGCGTTGGCGGCGGCGACGCGGTGAGGCCGCCGACCTCCCGCCGACCGGTCGGCGCCGGCACCCGGCGGCCGTGCGGGCCGCGCCCCCTGGAACCGGGCACGGCCCACGTCGCCGGAGCGCCGGCTCAAGCCACCGCGTCGATCCGCATCTTGATGTCGTCCGGCGACAGTGCGCCCTTGGCCGTCACATGGTCGCCCGAGGACTCTCCGCGCAGCCGACGCCCGATCCAGGGCACCAGGTACTCGCGCGCCCACTGGACGTCGTCCCGCCGGATCTCCAGAGTGCCGCGCGGCGGGAGCGGCGGCCAGGGCTGGTCGGGGTCGGCCGGCACATCGAGGCCGAGGACCTGGCCCGCGCGCAAGGCCACGCGCGTGTGCCCTTCCGGAGACAGGTGGAGCCGGTCGTGGTCCCAGGCGCGCCGGTCCTGAACGGTCTTCAGGGACCACAGGTCGAGCACCGGACAGCCGTACCGGTCGGCGATGGCCCGCACATGGCCGTTGTACGTGGCGATCTTGCCGCGCAGATGCTTCAGCACGGGCACGCCACGGGTGTCGAATCCGGTCGTCACCATGACGGTGCCGACCGCGGAGGTCAACCGGGCGACGGCCCGCTCGAACCGCTCGGCGACCTCGTCGGGGTCGGTGCCGGGCCGGATGATGTCGTTGCCGCCCGCGCAGAAGGAGACCAGGTCCGGGGCCATTTCGATGGCCTGCGGGAGCTGGTCCGCCACGATCTGGTCGAGCAGTTTGCCGCGCACGGCGAGGTTGGTGTAGTCGAAGTCGCCCTCGGGCCGCCGGTCCGCGAGGAGGACCGCGAACCGGTCGGCCCAGCCGACGAACGCCCCGTCGGGGCCGGGGTCGCCGACGCCCTCGGTGAAGCTGTCCCCCACCGCGACGTACGACCCGATCACTGATCTGCTGTCACTCTTCGAATCGTCTGCCACATCGGCACATGATTCACCTTCGAATGTGACCTACGCGACCGTAGGGCAGGGTTGACGAGCGGTGAGATAAGCCACTTCCCAAGTGTTCGCCAAACCCGGAATAACCCTTTGGTCAGGTGCGTTGCGGACGCAGCCACCGGACCCGGAAGTCGCCGACCCGGAAGTGGCTCCACACGGTCCGGACGGCGAGCCGACCTCCCCTCGGACACGCCGAAGGCCGGACCCCGGGATCGGGGTCCGGCCTTCGGCTGCGTGTCAGGCAGACGGCGTCGGCAAGACGACCGTCAGCCGATGGCGACGCCCTTCGAACGGAGGTAGGCGACCGGGTCGAGGTCCGAGCCGTAGTCCGGGGTGGTGCGGATCTCGAAGTGCAGGTGCGGGCCGGTCGAGTTGCCGGTCGAGCCGGAGAGGCCGACCTGCTGGCCCGCGGTGACGGACTGGCCGCTCGACACCGAGAGGGACGACAGGTGGGCGTACTGGGCGTAGCGGCCGTCGGCGAGCTGGATGACGACCTGGTTGCCGTACGCGCCGGCCCAGCCGGCGGAGACGACCGTGCCGGCGCCCACGGCCTTCAGCGACGTGCCGGTCGGGACGACGAAGTCGACGCCGGTGTGGTAGCCGCTGGACCACATGCTGCCCGCGACCTTGTAGGCGGTGCCGACGGCGGCACCGGCCACGGGTGCCGTGAAGCCATTGGCGGTGCCGGTGGTGTCGGCGCTCTGCGCTGCCGTGGTCGCCTTCGACGCGGTGGACTTGGAGGACTTGGAGGACTGGGACGACTTGGACGGCTTGGACGGCTTGGAAGCGGTCGAGCCGGAGGACGGCGCCGGCGACTTGGGGGCGCTCGGCGCGGCCTTGCCACCGAGGGTGAGCTTCAGACCGGGGTGGATCAGCGCCGGGTCGTCACCGACGGCCTCACGGTTGTCGGCGTAGAGCTTCTTCCAGCCGCCCTCGACGTTCTGCTCGTCGGCGATCTTCGAAAGGTAGTCGCCGACCTTCACGGAATAGGTCCGCGCATCCGCCTTCTTCGCCGTTTCCTTCTTCTCGGCGGCTTTCTGTCCGGCGACCGGAAGGGCCTGAACGGCCTTTTCCGAAACGGTCTGCGAAGGAGCGGCGTGGGCGCCGGTGGCACCGATGAGCGGGAGGGCGAGAGCGGCGCCACCGGTTCCGGCGACGGCGATGGAGCGGGTGAAGCGCGGGGACTTCGGACGGCGGTGCTTACCCTTCGCGGGCATGGCGAATTCCTCTCCGGCGCCTGCGAGGTGAGCTGTCGGGTGCGGGCTGGAGATGCCCGGCCGCGTCGGGACGCGACTTGACCCCAAGCCGTTCCGGAGACCGGAACAGGCGGTTGTACCTGTGGGTCCCCCGCTCCTGCCGTACACGGGTGAGTTAGCGCGGAATCCGGTCGGCGGCAGGATTCGGCGTCCGTCCGGATGGGTGGCGAACGTAAGCGAGGAAGACGCGCGGGAACAAGTGAGGGGTTCCGTCCGAATGCGTTCCTGTTGATCCCTTGTGGGAATTATCGGTCACCCTCCGTTGATTAGCGGGGCACCTCCCGACACAAAGCTCCTTGAAACACATATGGATTACGTGAACATGACCAGCAACGCACCGTCACGATTATGACGCTGCTCACGTGACACTGCTCCAGCTTCCTTCACTCCGGAGCGAGTTGGAATGAAGGAGCTGAATTCGGACAGAACCCCTAGATGCGACGCAGTCGGATAACCGTCGCATCAAGGTCGCCACGCAATCCGACCTTCAGTCCGTGATGCAGCAGTACGGCACCTCTGTGCGTTTCGCCCGTTTCAAGGCATTCATACGATGCTGTCGGGTCGAGCGCACGCAGCCGCAGCGCCGGGACGGGCTCGCCGAACCGCTGGGCCTGGAGCCAGGCGAGGACGACCGCGTCGCCTCCGCGCACGTACTGCACCGCGCTCAGCCCACCCTTCGGAGGCCGCAGCCGGTAGAGGTCGCCGTGCTGCACCACGGGCCTGATCTCCTTGTAGAGCGCCACCCACTCCCGCGCTTCGGCGAGTTCCTCCTCGCTCCAGCGGGCGAGGTCGCCGCCGACCCCGAGCACCCCGGCCATGGCGCTCACGAAACGGAAGCGCAGGGAGCTCGCACGGTGATTGAGCATGGCGTTGGGGCTGTCGGTGACCCAGGCGGCCATGGCGCGGGCGGGGTGGACCTGGCTGAAGCCGTGCTGGACGGCCAGCCGGTCGAGCGGGTCGGTGTTGTCCGAGGTCCACACCTGGTCCGTACGGCCCAGCACCCCCAGGTCGATCCGCCCGCCCCCACCCGAGCAGGACTCGAAGGCGACGCCCGGGTGGGCGGCCCGCAGCCGGTCCAGCAGCCCGTACAGAGCCCGCACGTGGTCGACCCACAGCCGTTGCGGGTACGACTCCCCGGGCCAGCCGGCGTCGGTGAAGCAGCGGTTGAAGTCCCACTTCACATAGTCGATCGGGGCGCTGGACAGGAGCCCGTCGAGCCGCTCCCACAGGTATTCCTGCACGTCCTCGCGGGCGAGGTTCAGTACGAGCTGATTGCGGAATTCCGTCCGCTTTCGCCCCGTTTCATATTGAATCCATGATGGATGGGCGCGATACAACTCACTGTCCGGATTGACCATTTCCGGCTCCACCCAGATGCCGAACTGCATGCCGAGCTCGTGCACGTACTCCGCGAGCGGCTTGAGCCCGGACGGGAAGCGGTCGGGGTTCGGCACCCAGTCGCCGAGTCCGGCGCGGTCGCTGGTGCGTGCCCCGAACCAGCCGTCGTCGACCACGAACAGTTCGACGCCGATGGCCGCGGCCCGCCGCGCGAGCACGCTCTGCTGCTCCTCGGAGATGTCGAACTCCGTCGCCTCCCAGGAGTTGAACAGCACCGGCCGGTCCTGGTCGGCGTCCGGGATGACGTACGAGCGCTGGTACGCGTGCCAGGCCCGGCTCGCTCCGCCGAAGCCGCTCCCGCTCCACAGTCCGGCGAAGACGGGTGTCGTGAAGGACTCCCCCGGTCCCAGCCGCAGCAGCCCGGAGTCGTCGTGTCCGGCGCCGCCGGTGATCTGCACGCGCGCGTCCGGGAGTTGGGCGACGGCGATGCGCCAGGACCCGGACCAGCCGAGGGCGCAGCCATAGACCTCGCCGCTCTCCTCGGTGGCGTCCGTGTCGAGGGCGACCCATGGCAGATGCTGGTGTCCGGTGTGCCCTCGGCGGCTGCCGAGGACCTTCTCGCCGTAGGTGAGGGGCGATCGCACGAGCCTGGACTCGGCGCCCCAGCGGCCGTGCAGCTGGGACAGCCGCCACACGTCCCGGTCCGGCAGCGTCCAGGTGGCCGAGTCGGCGCGCAGCAGTTCCAGGGCCGGTCCCCCGTTGTCCAGGGTCACCCAGCGTTCCACGACGTCGTCGCGCATCCGGTAGTGCAGGGTGATGCGCAGACCCCCGTCACGGAAGCGCAACCGCAGCTCGTCCCCGTCGGTGTCGTACCGCTCGAAACCCCACTCGGTGCCGCGCCGCTCGTCGGTGCGCACGGACAGGGCCGGACGCACGAAGCGGGGGCCGCCCTCGACCGGATACTCCTCGCGCCCGTCGAGCGGGGACTCGAAGGGCCGGTATTCGGGCAGCGGACTCACCGCGAGGGCCTCGGCGTCGGCCAGCGCGATCCGGGGCCCCCAGTGGAGGTGCAGCAGTTCGTCGCCGTCGGTCAGATGCAGGGCGTATCCGCTGGTCGGCCCGGTCAGGAGCCAAGTGCGGCCATTGGCTGAGATCTCCAGCATCGAGCTCCCCACAGATTCGAACAGTTGCCATCAAGTACCAACATCATCAAGGGTCCGACCACCCCGAGGCAACGCCTGTGGACAAACTCATTGCCCCAGGAACCGATGTCGTATCGTCGAGAGCGCACCCCGTCGGCCGCATCGTCGAGCCGCGCCGCCGGGGCCGACTGGGAGGGAGCCCCCGTGACGCAGCAGATCCCGTCGACCGAGCCCGAACTGGCCGGTGTCCGCAATTTCCGCGATGTGGGCGGACTGCCGACGGTGGACGGACGACGGGTGCGGCACGGCGTGCTGTTCCGCAGCGGTCACCTGGCACACGCGACCGAGGACGACGCCGCGTTCCTCGGCGCCCTGGGGCTGCACACGGTCTTCGACTTCCGCAACGCGGCCGACCAGAAGCTGGAGGGCCCGGACGTCGAGCTGCCCGGCGTGCGCAATGTGAACCTGCCGTTGAGCGACCCGGCGGACGGCGCGGAGTTCTGGAAGATGGTCCGTGACGGTGACCTCGACCAGCTGCGGGAGATCCTCGCGGACGGCAAGGCCGCGAACCGGATGATCGCTTCGTATCGCATGATCATCACGGAGCGCACCGGCGAGCACTCCCAGGTGCTGCACGCACTCGCCGAGGACAGCGTCCCCGCCCTCATGCACTGCGCCGCGGGCAAGGACCGCGCCGGCCTGTCCATCGCCGTGACGCTGCTCGCCCTCGGCGTCGAGCGCGACGCGATCCTCGCCGACTACCTGGAGTCCAACGCCAAGCACCGCCGCTACAAGGTGCACCGCAGCAGCAGCGCCTCCTCGGCCTACTCCCCCGAGGTGATGGAGTTGCTCAGCCCGCTGTTCGACGCGCGCGCCGAGTACCTGACGGCGGCCTTCGAGACGATCGAGGGGACGTGGGGCACCGTCGACACCTACCTGGAGCAGGGGCTGCGGCTCACCCCGCAGACCCGGGAGCGGCTGCGGGAGCGGCTGCTCGACTGACACCCGGCCGCCCCGTGTCCACTACTTCGCGCCCGCTTCGAACAGGAAGTAGATGAAGGCGGCGAAGACGTGCCCCACCGCGATGTAGATGATGAGCCGTACCCACAGACCGCGTGGGAACTTCTCCTCCATGTCGCTCATGGCGTCTCTCCAGGGGTGTGGCCCAGGCACAGCGTGGCCGTGGGGCTCTGCAGCAGGGTGTGGACGAACAGCAGCTCGACACCGACCTCGTCCTGGGCGGCGATGCGGTGCGGGGTGAGCGAGTCGAAGTGGGCGCTGTCACCGGGCGCGAGCCGGTGCGTGGCGTCCCCGAGGCGCAGCCGCAGCCGCCCCTTGAGGACGTAGAGCCACTCCTCACCGGGGTGCACACGCACGATGTCGCCCTGAGAGCCGTAGGGCACATGGACGCGCAGCGCCTGCATCCCGCGCCCGGCGGCGCCCGCCTGCCAGTACGTCCAGCCTCCGGCCGCACTCGGCTCCATGGCGGCGGCGCGCACGACCGCGTCCCGGTCGGCGACCGTTTCACCGAGCAGTTCGGAGACGGTCGTACCGTAGATGCGCGCGAGCGCGAGCAGCATCGGCAGGGACGGCTGGCGCTGCCCGGTCTCCAGACGGGAGAGGTGGGCGGGTGAGAGCCCGGCGGCGCGGGCGGCGGACTCCAAGGTGAGCGCCGCTCGGCGGCGCAGGGCCCGCAACCGGGGGGCGACGGCCGGCAGGGCGTCGGCGGAGCCCGGTGTATCGCCCTCGGGGGCGAGGTCGGGAGAGCTCATGCTCTCCATTCAGCCGGAGGCTTGCCTCTGCGGCAAATCCATTGCCTCAGAGGCAAAAGCCCCGAGTCGGCCTCAGCGGTTGGCCACCGCCTGCTTGATCAGCGTCTTGCCGAAGTCCCACATCAGCCCGCCACCGCTGTGCGCGTCGTCCATCACGTCCGTGAAGGCGTCCACGAACCGGTCCACCTCGCGCTCGCCGATGATGAGCGGTGGAATGAGCTTGATCACCTCCAGGTGGTCCCCGGAGACCTGGGTGAGGATCCGGTGCCGGCGCAGCAGCGGCACGACCACCATCTGCGCGAACAGGCCCTTGCGGGCGGCCTGCAGCATGGCCCAGCGGCTGCGGAGCTTGAGCGAGTCGGGACGGCCGAACTCGATGCCGATCATCAGCCCTCGCCCGCGGACGTCGGCGAGCAGCTCGTACTTGCCGGTGAGTGCCGAGAGCCGGGACTTGAGCCGCTCCCCGGTCGCCCGCGCGTTCGCGACGACCTGCTCGTGCTCCAGGACGGACAGGACGGCGAGCCCGGCCGCCATGGCCTGCGCATTGGATCCGAAGCTCGCCGAGTGGACCAGCACCCGGTCCATGGACGAGTAGACCTTCTTGAAGATCCAGTCCTTGCCGAGCGTGGCGCCCACCGGCACATAGCCCCCGGACAGCGCCTTGGCCACGCACACCAGGTCCGGCTCCACCCCCTCCTCGTGCTGGTAGGCGTAGAAGTCGCCGGTCCTGCCGAGCCCGGTCTGCACCTCGTCCGCGATGAGCAGTGCCTTGTGCCGGTGCAGCAGCTCCTGGGCGGCCCGCAGATAGCCCGGCGGGGCCTCGTGGACGCCCTTGCCCTGGATGGGTTCCACGATCAGGGCGGCCACGTCGCCGCCGCGCAACTCCCGCGCCAGGGCGTCGAGATCACCGAGCGGTACGGCCGTGTCGGGCAGCAGCGGGGCGAATCCGTCCCGGAAGCCCGACTCGCCGTTGACGGACAGCGAGCCGGTGGTCAGCCCGTGGAAGGCGTGGTCGCAGTACAGGATCCGCGGCCTCCCGGTGACGAACCGCGCGAATTTCAGCGCGGTCTCCACCGCCTCCGTCCCGCTGTTGCCGAAGAACACCCGGTCCAGGTGCGGGCTGTGCGCGAGCAGCCGCTCGGCCAGCAGGCCGGGCAGCGGCTGGCAGTCGAAGCGGGTGAGGTCGGCGAGGCAGGCGTCGAGGACGTCGTGCAGCGCCTTGCGGACGACGGGGTGGTGGCGCCCCAGGCCCATCACCCCGAACCCGGCGAGCATGTCCAGGTAGTCGTCGCCGTCCGCGTCCCAGAAGTAGGCGCCTTCGGCCCGCTCGTAGACCTTGTCGAAGCCGATGGTGCGCAGCATGCGCGGGAGCTGGTGGTTCAGGTACTCGCCATGCAGCTCGTAGCGCTCGGCTCCGCGCTCGGCGAGGAGTCTGCCGAGGTCGAACTCGGTGGTCATTCAGGTTTCTCCTTGACTGGCACGGCGGTACGACCGTCCCGGCCGACGTCGGCCTGCCCGGTGCCGGCCGGGCCGTGCTCTGCCTCCTTGAGGGCCAGGCTCGCGCTGATCCGTCCGGCGACCTCGACGGGCGTGAGCCCGATGTCGGCGAGCACCTCGCCCCGCTTGGCGTGCGCGAGGAACTGTTCCGGGATGCCGAACCGCCGTACGGGCACGTCGACATCGGCGTCGCCCAGTGCCAGCGCCACGGCGGCGCCGACTCCCGCCGAGCGGCTGTTGTCCTCGACGACCGCCACGATCCGGTGCTGCGCGGCGAGGGGCACGAGCGCCGGATCCACGGGCTTCACCCAGCGCGGGTCGACGACGGTGCACGTGATGCCGCGCGCCTGAAGCAGCTCGGCCGCCTGGAGGCACACCGGGGCCATCACGCCGACCGCGACGAGGAGGACGTCCGGCTCGCGCCCGGACCGGTGCAGCACGTCCAGGCCGCCCACCCGGTCCACCGCCGGGATCGACGGCCCCACGGACTCCTTCGGGAACCGCACCAGCGTCGGGGCGTCGTCGACGGCCACCGCCTCCCGCAGCTGCGCCCGCAGCTGGTCGGCGTCGCGCGGCGCGGCGATCCTGAGGCCGGGCACGACCTGGAGGACGGACAGGTCCCACATGCCGTTGTGGGAGGCCCCGTCGACTCCCGTGACGCCGGCCCGGTCCAGTACGAACGTCACCCCGCACCGGTGCAGCGCCACGTCCATGAGGAGTTGGTCGAAGGCCCGGTTGAGGAAGGTGGCGTAGACGGCGACGACCGGATGCAGCCCGCCCGTCGCGAGCCCCGCCGCCGACACGGCCGCGTGCTGCTCGGCGATCCCCACGTCCCACACCCGGTCCGGGAACCGCTCCGCGAACTTGCCGAGCCCGACCGGGTGCAGCATGGCCGCCGTGATCGCCACGACGTCCTCCCGCTCCTCGCCGATCCGCACGATCTCGTCGCCGAAGACCGACGTCCAGGACGGCCCGTTGGACGGCGCCAGCGGCTCGCAGGTCAGCGGGTCCATCACACCGACGGTGTGGAAGTGGTCCTCCTCGTGGGCGAGAGCGGGTTCGTAGCCGCGCCCCTTCTCCGTGAGGCAGTGGACCAGCACGGGCCCGTGGAAGCGCTTGGCCCTGCGCAGCGCCGACTCGACGGCCCCGATGTCGTGTCCGTCGATGGGGCCGACGTACTTCAGACCGAGGTCCTCGAACATGCCCTGCGGGGCGAAGGCGTCCTTGAAGCCCTTCTTCGCGCCGTGCAGGGACTCGTAGAGCGTGTGGCCCACGAGCGGGGTGCGCAGCAGGACGTCCTTGCCCCAGGCCAGGACCTTCTCGTAGCTGTCGGTCGTACGCAGGGTGGCCAGGTGGTTGGCGAGGCCCCCGATGGTCGGGGCGTAGGACCGTTCGTTGTCGTTGACGACGATGATCAGCGGCCGGTCCTTGGCGGCCGCGATGTTGTTCAGCGCCTCCCAGGCCATGCCGCCGGTCAGCGCCCCGTCGCCGATCACCGCGACGACATGGCCCTTCTCCCCCTGTACCTGACGGGCCTTGGCGAGTCCGTCGGCCCAGCCGAGCGCGGTGGAGGCGTGGCTGTTCTCGACGATGTCGTGCTCGGACTCCTCGCGGGAGGGGTAGCCGGACAGGCCACCCTTGCCGCGCAGCTTGGAGAAGTCCTGCCGTCCTGTCAGCAGCTTGTGCACGTAGCTCTGGTGTCCGGTGTCCCAGACGATGCGGTCGACCGGCGACTCGAAGACCCGGTGGAGCGCGATGGACAGTTCCACCACCCCCAGGTTGGGCCCGAGATGTCCGCCGGTCCTGGCGACCGCGTGCACCAGGAACTCCCTGATCTCGTCGGACAGCTCACCGAGTTCCGCCTCGGACAGCGCCTTCAGGTCACGTGGTCCCCGGATGTTCTCCAGAATCGTCACGCTCGGGCCCCCTCTCGGTCCGTGCCTTGCTTCAGCTCACAGTCACTTCTGGTTTCCCCGTGACGATGGAGGCGCCCGTGGCGGCGCCGCCCTGCTCCATCCGCTCGGCGATCTTCATCGCCTCCTCGATGAGGGTCTCGACGATCTTCGACTCGGGCACGGTCTTGATGACCTCGCCCTTGACGAAGATCTGGCCCTTGCCGTTGCCGGAGGCGACGCCGAGGTCGGCCTCGCGGGCCTCGCC
>NZ_JBSFEP010000028.1:0-109984 GCF_053594495.1 Streptomyces sp. NPDC001920 | reverse complement strand
CCACAACCCCTAGCCCCACACTCTTCCCCACCCCCCCGACATCCCCACCCCCCCTCCACCCCCGGCCCCCCCCCCGCCCCCCCGCAGGCGCCGGGCCCCCCGCAACTCGCCGCGATCACCGCCCGGCTGACCGGGCAGGGCTTCACGATCGGCGGCGACCGGCTCGCCTCCCGGCCGCGCGGCGTGCCCGCCGACCACCCCCGGCTGGACCTGCTGCGCCACCGCAGGATCGACGCCGGCCGCCGCCTCGGTCCCGGCCCCGCCCTGCGATCCGCCCGCGCCGCCGACTTCGTACGTCGGACCTGGGAGCAGGTGCGCCCGCTGCTCGACTGGGCCGAGGCCCGCGGGATCACCCCCCGACCACCGCAGCGAGGAGCTGACCCGACGCCATGACCACGCACCCCGTCGACCTGCGCAGCGACACCGTCACCCGGCCCACCCCCGGGATGCGCAGAGCCATGGCGACCGCCGAGGTCGGCGACGACCTGTTCGGCGAGGACCCCACCGTCCGCGCGCTGGAGGACCGCCTGGCGGACCTGTTCGGCTTCCCCGGCGCGCTGTTCGTGCCCTCCGGGGTGATGGCCAACCAGATCGCGCTGCGCCTGCTCGCCGCACCCGGCCAGGAGATCGTCTGCGACGCGGAAGCGCACATCCTCGCCCACGAGGAAGGCTCGCCCGCCCGCTACGGCGGCATCCAGACCCGCACCGTGTCCGGTGAGCGCGGCCTGCTGTCCCCCGAAGCGGTGCGGCGGATCCTGCGGCCCGGCAACGCCTACACCGTCGGCACCCGGGCGCTGGCGCTCGAACAGACCCACACCCGGGCGGGCGGCACCGTCCACCCGCTGGAAACCCTGCGCGCCCTGCGACGGCTGACCGCACGGTCGGGTGTCGCGGTGCACATCGACGGGGCGCGCATCTGGAACGCGCACGCCGCCACCGGAACGCCCCTGTCCGCGTACGGCGCCCCGGTCGCGGACACCCTGGCGGTCTGCCTGTCGAAAGGGCTGGGCGCGCCCGCCGGGTCCGTCCTCCTCACGCCCGCCGAACACCTGGCGCGCGCCCGGGCGTTGCGGCACGGTCTCGGGGGCGGCATGCGGCAGGCCGGCATCCTCGCGGCCGCCGGCCTGCACGCCCTGGACCACCACCTGGAGCGCCTCGCCGAGGACCACGACCACGCGCGGCTGCTCGCCGAGGGCCTCAGCGAAGCGGGCTGCTCGGTACGGGACCCGGAGACCAACATCGTCCTCGTCGACACGCCCGGCGCCGAGGACCTCGTCGGACGGGCGGCTCAGGAGGGAGTTCTGGTGACCGCGCCCGGACCGGACGTGCTCCGGCTGGTCACCCATCTGGATGTCGGACGACGCGCGTGCCGTCGAGCCGTCGAAGTGCTGGCGGCGGCCGTGCGCGCCCACCGCCGGGAGAAGAGCGGGTCCGCCCAGCCGGAACCCGCACAGCAAGGGAAAGAGAGCGAAGCAGCCTGATGACTCTGGAAGTTCTGCCGGCGACCGCCGAGCGATGGAACGATCTGCGGGCGGTACTGCAGCCCCGCAAGAGCGCCCACACCTGCTGGTGCATGGCCTGGCGGCTGACCACGGGCGACTACGGGCGGATGACCGCCGACGAGCGGGGCGAGCACCTGCGCTCCCTCGTCGAGGCGGCCGACCCGCCCCCCGGCGTCCTCGGCTACCTCGACGGACAGGTGGCCGGCTGGTGCAACGTCGCCCCCCGCAAGCAACTGGACCGCCTGACCTCGTCCAAGACCATCCCCGAGGTCGACGGCCTGCCGGTGTGGTCCGTGACCTGCTTCGTCGTCCGCAAGGAGTTCCGCGGCCGGGGCGTCGCCTCGGGTCTGCTGGACGGTGCCGTCGAGCACGCGCGGGCCCACGGCGCTCCGGCCGTCGAGGGGTACCCCGTCGACGCGGAGGGCGGCCGGGTCAACCCGACGCTCGCCTACGTCGGCACCATGGAGATGTTCGAGCGGTCCGGTTTCCGCCGGGTGCGCAGGACCGAGGCCAAGAGCGACAAGCGCTACCGCTGGGTGATGCGCCGCGACCTCGACTGACCCGGCGTACACGGGAACGGGCCAGGGGCTTCCGCCGGTCGGGAGCCCCTGGCCCGTCGCTTCTGTCAGGTGCCGTGCGCGGCGATGTCCCACAGATGGGCCGGCCGCCCGCAGCGCAGCGCCTCCCAGGCCGCCCGCCGGTAGCATCCGGCCACCAGCCCGTCGCGCACCAGCCCCGACGCGCCGTGCAGATGGACCGCGTCCCGCGTCACGTCCAGGGCGGTCTCCGCGGTCAGCGCGATCAGACCGGCGGCCTCCCCGCTGGTGAGCCGCCCCTCGTCGAGGTCCTTCGCGGCGTCTCCCACCGCCCAGCGCACCGCGTCGAGCCGGGCCAGGAGACCGGCCACGCGCAGCCGGGGAGCCTGGTGCTTGACCAGCGCCTGCCCGAACTGTCGCCGGCTCCTGATCCGGGAGACCACGGCCGTCAGCGCGGCGGCGGTGATGCCCGCGAGCAGCGACGCCTGGTGCACGGCGGCCCGCAACCCCACCCGGGCCAGGGCCTGTTCGGCGGCGACCCCTTGCAGCAGCACCGCGTCTGCGGGCACGCGGGCCTGCTCGAACACCGTACCGGCGACGGCGCCGCCACCGTGGTCGGTCAGCGGGCGCAGCACGACCCCGGCGGCCGGCAGCTCCACGAGCGCCACGCACGGACCGTCCGGGCCGGAGGCCAGGACCAGCAGCGACCCCGGTTCGACCCCGGCTGCGAAGGGACCGCCGGTGCCGTCGAGGACGATGCCGCCGCGGTCCGCGTCGGGCTTCCACGTGATGCCCGGCGGCACCGCGCCGCGCGGATCGGGCAGCCGGCCCGGTACCGCGACGGGGTGCATGCCCTCCCGCACCCGGTCCAGGAGCCCGTCCAGGCCGTCCCGCGCCGGCGGGCCGAGCGCGGACAGCACGTCGAGGGCGAGCAGGGTGTCGGTCAGCGGTACGGGGCGCATCGCGTTGCCGCCCTCCTCGCACACCATCGCGACGACGGCCTGGCCGAGGTCGAGGCCGTCCATGCCGATCGGCAGCGGGAACTCCCAGGCGCCCACCTGCGTCAGGGCCTCCCAGGCGTGCCCGGGGGTGCCGGCGTTCTCCAGGCCCTGGCGCACGGTGAGCCGCAGCTGCCGGAAGAGGGCGTCCTCCTCCTCGCGCTCGCGCCACCGCTCGGCGGGCACCCCGCCGACGGCCTCCCGCTGTGTCCCGTGTGTCACGGCCGTACCTCCGCCCCTGAGTCCAGACGCAGGCGGGCCAGCGTCTCCAGCATCATCTCGGCGGTGCCGCCGGATATCCGCATCCCGGGCGCCTCCCGCAGCGCCGAGTCCAGTGGATGTGCCACCCCGTCGGCACCCGGGGCGTCGAGCGTCATGCTGTGGTCGCCGTCCAGCTCGGCGGCCCACCAGGCCACCTCGGCGGCGAGTTCGGTGGTGTACCACTTCGCCGCGGCGGCCTCGTCCTCGTTGAGCTCGCCGCGGTCGAGACGGGTCAGCACGCGCCGTACGAGCGTGCCGGCGGCGAGCAGCCGGGCGTTCAGCTTGGCCAGGCCGATGTGGTCGTGCTGGCCGGCCTCCAGCCGGTCGGTGTGCCCCTCCAGCCGTTCCACGGCGGCGCGGTACCAGCGCAGCGCCTTGACGTAGTAGTCCAGCCCGGTCCGCTCGAACGCGAGGGTCTTGACGACGATGGCCCAGCCCTGGCCGACGGAGCCGACCACGTCGTCGGCGGTGACGACGACACCGTCCAGGGTCACCTCGTGGAAGGCGTCGTCGCCGATCCCGGGAATCGCCTTGATCGTCACGCCCTTCTGGGCGAGGGGAACCAGGAACAGACTGAGGGCGTCGTTCTCACCGCGCGCCAGACACAGCCCGTAGTCGGCCAGCCCGGCGAACAGCGAGTGCACCTTCGTGCCGTACAGCTTGTAGCCGCCGGAGCCGTCGGAAACGGCGCGGGTGGACAGGATGTTGAGGTCGGAGCCGGCCTGCGGTTCGCTGAAGAGCACGCAGCCGAACGCCGTACCGGCCGCGAAGCCCGGCAGGTGCCTGGCCTTCATCGCGTCACTGGCCACGTTCAGCAGTGTCGAGCCGACGATCTGCACGGTCAGGGTGTGCAGCAGATCGGGGACGTCGTGCATCGCCAGTTCCTCGACGAGGACCGCGGCGGCGACCTGGCTCACGCCACGGCCGCCGTACTCCTTCGGCCACTGCGGGGCCAGCAGCCCCGCCTCGCCGAGGGCCCGGTGGACCGGGCGGGGGTCCCGGGTGCGCCGGGCGGCGGCGACCGGCGCGGACACCAGGACGTCGTGGATCTCCTCGCGCAGGACGCGCATCGGCGTCCGGGGCACGCCCTCGCCGCTGCGGACGAGACCGCAGTCGGCGGGCGCGCGGAAGAACTCGGTGGTGAGCAATGGAACTCCCAGGGGCTAGCGGGTGATCCCGGGGGCGGCGGGGGAGGCGACGGCGCGTCGCAGGACGTCCTCGATGCCGGTGAGCAGCGCCGTGACGTCCTCGGGTGCGGCGGAGCGCCGGTTGAACTCGGCGGTGCCGCCGATCTCGCCGTCGCGTTCGACCAGGCCGACGCAGGCGAAGGTCCTGGCGGGGTCGGGACTGTACAGCTGAAGGTGGCGTGCGGGCGGTCCGGGCAGCTGGCTCACCTCGATTCCGGGCAGGGCGAAAGGCACCGCGGGATAGTTGTGGAGGGCGAACAGCACGCTGTACGGCTGCCTGTCCCCGGCGCACAGCTCGTCGACGGGCAGCCGCTGGTGGCTCAGCGCCTCGGCGACCGCCGCCCGGGTGCGGTGCAGCAGCTCCGTGAACGACGGTGTGCCGGACAGGTCGATCTCCACCGGCACCACGTTCGTGAACTGCCCGACCGCGCCTTCCAGCGGGGTGGCGAAGCGGCCGGCGGCCGGGGTGCCGACGACGGTGTCCGTGCGTCCGTCGCGGCGGGCCAGCACCACCGCGAGGGCGGCGAGCAGCGTCATGAACGGCGTGGCGCCCTGCGCGGCACCGAGCGCCAGCCCCGCATTGAGCGCGCTGCCCGTCCCGTGGCCCAGCCGCACCGGCAGATGTCCCCGCTCGAACCCGCCCGGTGCGGGCGCCGCCATCGGCCTGCGGCCCAACCCCACACGCAGACGCGCCAGTTCGGCCTGCGCGTCGGGCGCGGCCAGCCAGCGCCGCTGCCAGTCGGCGTAGTCGGTGAACTGCAGTTCCGGCGGGGCGAGGCTTTCCGGGCCGTGCAGGTACCCGGCCGCCAGGTCGGTCAGGAACACCCCGGACGACCAGCCGTCGAAGACGGCCAGGTGCGAGGCGAGGACGAGGACGTGCTCGTCGGGGGCGAGGGTCAGCAGCCGGAACCAGCTGGTGCGACCCTGTTCCAGGGACAGCGCCGTCTGCGCGCTCTCGTCGAGGTGGCGCCGCACCGCGTCCCGCCGCGCCACCGCCGAGTGGTCCGAGAGGTCCGCCCGGGTCAGCCGCAGGCAGGGAGCGGCGTCCACGGTCAGCAGCGGCCCCGTACCGTCCGGGGCGTCGTCGATCCGGGTGCGCAGCGCCTCGTGCCGGGCGAGGACGCCGGTGAGCGCCTCGCGCAACCGCCCGTGGTCGAGGCGCCCGGTGAGCCGTACGGCGTGCGACCCGGTGCCGGTGCCCGGCTGCCGCCGTTCACCGTGCAGCAGCCGGGCCTGCAGGGCGGTCGCGGGGACCGGCCCCGCGCCGGAGCGCGGGGCCGGACGGGCGGGGACGGGCTGCCGGGCGGACAGCAGCATCCTGGCCAGTTCGCGCTTGGCCTCCGGCAGCGCGGCGAGCGCCCGGTCGACACCGGCGCCGGTGGGCGCGGCCATCACGGGCCGTCCGGGTTCTGCAGGGAGCTCAGCAGTGCCGCAGCCTCTTCGTCGCTCATGTTCTCGATCTGGTCGAAGACCGCCAGCAGCCGGTCCTGCTCGCCGGCCGCCTCGGCCTGTGCGGCGCGCACCAGGTCGGCGAGGCCCGCGACCGTGGGCCGCCCGAAGAAGTCGGCGAGCGCGATGTCGATGCCGAACACCGCACGGACCCGCGACACCACGATCGTGGCCTGCAGCGAACTGCCGCCCAGGGCGAAGAAGTCGCCCTCGACGTCGGGGTTCTGCCACTCCAGCAGCGGTGTGAGGATGTCGCGGCAGATCTGCTCCTCGACGGCGTCGCGCGGAGCCGTGCCGTCGGCCGCCTGGTCGACGGGCAGCGGCAGGGCGGCGGTGTCGACCTTGCCGTGCGGAGTCAGGGGCAGCTCGTCCAGGACGACCACGACCGGCACCATGTAGCCCGGGAGCCGGGCGGCCGCGTAGGCGCGCAGGCCCTCGGCGTCGGCGACTTCCGAGGCGTACGCCCCGACCTGCTCGACGGTGACGTACGCGACGAGCATCCGCTCGCCGCCCGCGGCCGGCTGGGCGAGGGCGACGGCCTGCTGGACCGAGGGGTGCCCGACGAGGACGGCCTCCACCTCACCCGGTTCGATGCGGTGGCCGCGCAGCTTCAGCTGGCGGTCGGTGCGGCCGAGGAACTCCAGGTTCCCGCCGGGCAGCCAGCGCACCAGGTCACCGGTGCGGTAGAGCCGCTCGGTCTCGGGGCCGTCGGCGAACGGGTTGGTGACGAAGCGTTCGGCGGTCAGGTCGGGCCGGCCGAGGTAGCCGCGGGCGATGCCGGGGCCGGCCACGCACAGTTCGGCGGGCACCCCGGGCGGTACCGGGCGCAGCCGCTCGTCCAGGACGAACGCCTGGTGGCCGGGCATGGGGCGGCCGATCGGCGGGTTGCGGTCGTAGGCGCCCGTGCAGTCCATGAGCGTGACGGCGACGGTGGCCTCGGTGGGGCCGTAGCCGTTGACGAACCGCCGCTCGCCGGCGGTCCACTCGGCGACCAGCTTGCCGGGGAACGCCTCGCCGCCGACGGACACCAGCCGCAGGTCCGGCAGCCGGGCCGGGTCGAGCAGCGGCAGCAGCGCGGGCGGCAGCTCCGCCACGGTCACCGCGTCGTCCCGCATCCGGGTCTGCAGCAGGGCCGGGTCCCGGCGCTCGTCGTCGGTGGCGATGACCAGTTCGGCGCCGGCCAGCAACGTGGTGAACACCTCGAAGACGGAGACGTCGAAGGTGAGCGGGGCGAAGTGCAGCACCCGGTCGCCGACGCCGATCTCGTAGGCCCGGGCGATGGTCCGGGAGAAGTGGGTGACCGAGCGGTGCTCGATCATCACGCCCTTGGGGGTGCCGCTGCTGCCGGAGGTGTACAGCACGTAGGCCAGGTCGGCGGGGGACGACGTCGGCGTCAGGGACGGCACCTCGCGCACCGGGGCGGCCGAGCCGGCCGGGACCAGCTCCAGCGGCACGGGCAGCCGCGCCGCGTCGTCGACCAGGGCGTGCCGGACGCCCGCGTCGGCGAGGACGGTCTTGGTGCGCTCGGCGGGCGCGGCCGGGTCGACGGGCACGTAGTGGGCACCGGACTTGAGGATGCCGAGGAGGGCCGCGACCGCCGCCGGGCCGCGCCCGAGGCAGACGGCGACCGGGTCGCCGTGCCGCACGCCGCGGTCGCGCAGGCGGTGGGCGATCGCCTCCGACCAGCGGTCCAGGGCCGCGTAGTCCAGCGTCGTCGCGCCGTGCCGGACGGCGACGGCGTCCGGTTCGATGGTGGCCCGCTCGCGGAAGGCCCGGTCGAGCGTGGTCGTCCAGGCGCTCTCGTCGACGGGGCCGCCCCGGGACAGCTCCCGGGCGTGCCGGGAGGCGGCCGGCTCCTCCACCAGGCTCAGTTCGCCGATACGGATGTCGGGGTTCTGCGCGACCTGCTCGATGACCCGCCGGAACGCGGCGAGCAGCGCGGAGGCGGTGCCGTGCCGGTACAGCGAGGTGTTGTACTCCAGCGACAGCTCCAGCCCGTCGTTCTCACCGACGAGGAAGCTCATGTCGAACTTGGCCGCCCCGTCGTGGAGTTGTTCCACGGCGAACCCGACCCCGGCGGCCTCGGTGGTGTGCGTGCCCCAGCGGCCCAGCGAGGTGAACTCGATCTGGAACAGCGGGTGGCGCAGCGGGTCGCGGACCGGCCGGACGGCCTCGACGACCTGCTCGAAGGGCAGCTCGCTGTTGGTGAAGGCGTCCATCACGGTGCCCGAGGTGCGCGCGACCAGCTCGCGGAAGGTGAGCCCGTCGCCGACCTCGGTGCGCAGGGTGATCATCTGCACGAAGCAGCCGATGACCCGCTCCAGGTCCGGGTGCGGACGGGACGCGCTCGCCGTGCCCACGACGACGTCCTCGGTGTGCGTCCAGTGCCGCAGCAGCGCGTTGAACGCCGCGAGCACGGTGGTGAAGACGGTGGTGTCGGAGCCCTCGGCCACCACCTTCAGCTTCTCCAGCAGCTCCTGCTCCAGCGTCAGCGTCAGACCGCGGCCGTCACCGCGGGTCTCGGGGCTGCGCGGATGGTCGGGCATCACCTCGGTGGCCGCGGCGCCGGCGAGCAGCTGCCGCCACTTGTCGGCCAGTGCCCTGCGGTGCTCGGCGTTGTCGAGCTTGGCGCGCTGCCAGGCGGCGAAGTCGGCGTACTCGACAGGCGGTTCACCGGCCTGCGGGCGGCGGCCCTGGGCGGCCTCGGCGTAGCAGGACGTCAGCTCCTCGGTGAAGATCCGCGTGGAGCCCGGGTCCCAGACCACGTGGTGGACCACCCACAGCAGGACGTGCCGCTCCTCGCCCAGGCGCACCAGATGGGCCCGCACGGGCGGGGCCGCGGCCAGGTCGAAGGGTGCCGCCGCGCAGGAGGCGACGAGCTCGGCGAGGTCCCGGTCCGGGTCGTCGCTGCCGGCGAAGTCGCTGGTCTGCACGCCGAGGACGAAGGCGGGCACGGGCTCCTGCCACGGCACGCCGTCCACCTCGACGAGCCTGCTGTGCAGCACCTGGTGGCCGGCGACGACGGCGTTGAGCGCCTCGTGCAGCGCCGCCCGGTCGAGCGGACCGTCCAGGCGTATCGCCAGGGCTATGTTGTTGCGGGCTTTGCCCGCGCCCAGCCGGTCGACGAACCACATCTGTTCCTGCTGGAAGGAGGCGCGGGAACGCGGCCCGTGGTCGGCCCGCTTGAGTTCGTTGCGGTGACCGACACCGGCGGTCATCTGGTTGCGCATCCGGCCCAGCAGCCGGGAGCGCTGTCCCTGGGGCAGCCGGCCGAGACGTTCGGCGAGGTCAGACATGGGTTCCTCCGTTGCGGTGCAGTTCGGCCAGCAGGGCGGCGAGCCGGTCCGGCAGATGCTTGGCGAAGTAGTGGCGGCCGCCGGGGATCACGGCGAGCCGCAGGTCGCGGGCGTACCGGCCCCAGGCTCGATAGCCCTCCTCGTAGCCCCGGGTGGCGTCGTCGGCGTCACCGATGACGCAGGTCAGCGGGGTGAGAAGCGGCTGCTCGTAGCCGTCGGGGGTCCGGGCGAAGAATCGGGCGGCCTCCGTCATGTCGTGCCGGACCATGCGCAGCACGGCCGACAGGTCGCTGTCGTCGAGGACGCCGTCGAAGCCGTCCATGGTGGTCAGGTAGCCGACCAGGTCGTCGTCGGTGGAGATACGTTCCATCTCCAGGGCGAAGTCGGGGTCGTCCTCCGGCAGGGCGGCCGCGAGGTGCAGGGCGAGGGGCCGCAGTCCGTCGCGTTCCAGGACCCGGGTGGTCTCCAGGGCGGTGACGACCCCGGCGCAGTGCCCGTACACCGCGAACGGACCGGTGACGGTGCGGGCGATCTCGCGGGCGGCGAGCTCGGCGAACTCGGTGACCGGCAGCATCGGCCCCGGGTTCAGCGGGTCGTGTCCGGGCGGGGACACGGCCACCAGTTCGATGTGCGGCGGGAGTTGGGCGGCCAGCGGCTGGTAGGCGATCGCGTCACCGCCACCGTGCGGGAAGCACACCAGCGTGAGCGCGGCCGGCGGGCCGGAGGGCGGGGGAGTGAGCCGGTGCAGCAGCCGGTGCCCCGTCAGGTCGCCGCCCTGCCCGGCCAGTTCGGCGGCGCGGGCGGCCAGGCCGGCGGGGGTCGGATTGCTGAACAGGTCCACCACCCGCAGGGCGCCCGCCCCCGGCAGTGCCTCGGCGACGGCCCGCACCGCCCGGACGGCCGCGAAGGAGTCGCCGCCCAGGGCGAAGAAGTCGTCGTCGGGCCCGACGGCGGGCAGGCCGAGGACCTCCGCCCAGACGGCCGCGATCCGCTGCGCCGCAGGATCACCACCGGCTGCCCGGGTGGGTGCCGCCGACGGGACCCGCGGCGCGGGCAGGGCCTTGCGGTCGACCTTGCCGTTGGGGCTGAGCGGCAACCGGTCCAGCACGACGAGTTCGGCCGGAACGCAGTGCGGCGGCAGCACGGCCCCCAGGGCGGCGCGCAGCGCGGCCGGGTCCGGGCTCGCGCCGTCCTGGGGGACGACGTACCCGGTCAGCCGGGCCGAGCCGGCCGCCTGCCGGGCGACGACCACGGCCTCGCGGACCCCGTCCTGCTCCCGCAGGGCGCTCTCCACCTCGCCGGGCTCGATGCGCAGTCCGTTCAGCTTGATACGGAAGTCGGTGCGGCCGAGGAGCTCGATCGTGCCGTCGGGCCGGTAACGGGCCAGGTCCCCGGTGCGGTAGAGCCGCTCGGTGCGCCCGGGCTCCAGTTCGACCTGCACGAACTTCTCGGCGGTCAGCTCCGGCCGGTTGAGGTAGCCGCGCGCCAGGCCCGTCCCGCCGAGGTGCAGTTCCCCGGGCACGCCGACCGGGACGAGCCGGTCGGCGGCGTCGAGGATGTAGGTGCGCTGGTTCGCCATGGGGCGGCCGTACGGGAGCTTCGTCCACTCGGGTGCGACACGGCCGACGCGGTACTCCACGGAGTGGATGGACGCCTCCGTGGCCCCGCCCAGTGCGGCGAACGCCACCGAGGGGGCGAACGCCCGCAGCCGGCCCGGCTGGGTGACGGGGATCCAGTCACCGCCGAGGAACGCGGCCCGCAGACCGGGCAGCGCCGGTCCGTCGGCGTGCTCCAGCTGGTCGAGGAGGAGGCCGAGCAGCGCGGGCGCGGAGTTCCACACGCTGACGCCGTGCCGCTCGATCAGGTCGGCCCAGTGCGCCGGGTCCTTCGCGGCGGCCGGGTCGGGCAGCACGATCGTGCCGCCGGCGGCGAGCATGCCGAGCGTCTCGTACACGCTCATGTCGAAGCTCGGCGACGACAGCGCCAGCACCGCGTCACCGGGCCCGATGCCGTACGAGCGGTTCAGGTCGAGCAGGTTGTTGACGACTCCGCGGTGCTCCAGCGCGATGCCCTTGGGCGTACCGGTGGAGCCCGACGTGAAGATGACGTACGCCAGGTTCCGGGACGTGACCGCGACCGCGGGCCGGGTCGCGGGCAGCGACTCCAGCTCCCTGCGGTCGGCGTCCAGCAGGATCCGGCTGGTGCCGGGGCCGAGCGGCAGCCGGCCCACCAGCTCCGAGTCGCTGACCACGATCGGCGGTGCCGCGTCCCGCAGCAGCAGGCCCAGGCGCTCGGCCGGGTACTCGGGGTCGAGCGGCACATAGGCCGCGCCCGCCTTGAGCACCGCCAGGATCGCGGTCACCAGCCCGGGGCCGCGCCGCAGGCACAGGGCCACGGTCCGGTCCGGTCCCGCGCCCGCCTCGGTGAGCCGGTGCGCGAGCCGGTTGGCGCGCTGCTCCAGTTCCCGGTAGGTGACGCTCCAGCCGCCCAGCCCGCCGCAGACGACGGCCGCGGCGTCGGGCCGCCGGTCGGCGTGCTCCTCGAACAGCTGGTGCAGACAGGCGTCCTGGGGGAACGGCGCGCGGGTGGCGTTCCAGTCGTCCAGGGCGGCGCGGCGCTCGGCCTCGGTGAGCAGCGGCAGCGCCGACAGCGGCTCGGCGGGCCGCTCGACGGCCGCTGCCAGGGTGGTGAGGAAGTGGCCCAGCAGCCGATCGACGGTCGTGGCGTCGAAGAGGTCGGTGGGGTACTCCACGAGGGCGCGCACCGCGCTGCCGGTGTCGTGGACGCTGATCATCAGGTCGTACTTGGTGGCGCGGGAGGAGAAGTCGATGGGCTCGGTGGCCAGTCCGGCGAGGCCGGGCGCGGTGTCCGGGGTCTCGTCCAGCAGGAACATCACCGAGGTCAGCGGCGGCCGGCTCGGGTCGCGCGGCAGACCGAGCGCGTCGACGATCAGGTCGAAGGGCAGCTCCTGGTGGGCGTACGCCTGGAGCGTGGTGTGCCGCGTGGCGCGGACCAGCTCCGCGAAGCCCGGGTCGCCGCCCGTCCTGATGCGCAGCGGCAGGGTGTTGACGAAGAAGCCGATCAGCTCGCCGAAGGCCGGGTGGTCGCGGCCGGACACGGAGGTGCCGACGACGATGTCCTCCTGCCCGGTCCAGCGCCGCAGGGTCGCGGCGAAGCCGGCCAGCAACGTCATGTAGAGGGTGGCGCCCTCCGACTTGCCGAACTCCCGCAGCCGGGCGATGAGTCCGGGCGGCAGCTCGATGTACCGGGAGGCCCCGGCGTGGCCGAACACCGGCGGGCGCGGGCGGTCGGTGGGCAGGTCCACCGGGGCGGCGCCGGCGAGTTCCTCGCGCCAGAAACCGGTCAGCGACCGCAGCCGCTCGCCGCCGATGCGGTCGCGCTGCCAGGCCGCGAAGTCCGCGTACTGCAGGGCGAGCGGGGCCGGCGGCCCACCGTGGTCTCCGTCTGCGGCTCCGGTGCGGCCCGCGTACGCGCGTTCCAGCTCCGTCGCGAGCAGCCGCATCGACCATCCGTCGGTCACGATGTGATGGAGGTTCAGCACGAGGACGTGGTCGTCGGGGGAGAGCCGGGCCAGCGAGGCGCGCAGCGGGACCGCGCCGGCGAGGTCGAAGGGGGCGGAGGCGTCCGCGTCGTAGAAGGCCCGCACGGCCTCCTCGTCGGGCAGGTCGGTGACGGGCAGCGGCAGCCGGTAGCCGTCGATCACCCGGGGCACGGCCTCGGCGGCGCCGGGGGCGTCCTGGTAGACGGTCCGCAGCACCTCGTGCCGGTCCACCACGTCCTGGAGGGCGCCGTGCAGGGCGGCGACGTCCAGGTGACCGCGGATACGGGTCGCGACCGGCACGTTGTACGCCGGGCTGCCGGGCTGGAGCTGGTCGATGAACCACAGGCGGCGCTGGGCGAAGGAGAGCACCGGTTCCGCGTCGGGGTCCCGGGGCGCCGGCTCGGGGTCCTCCCGTACGCCGGCCCGCCCTCCGGTGCGGCCCGCGAGGGCCTGGAACAGTGCCCGGCGGGACTTCGGCAGTGCGGCTATGCGTTCGGCGAGGGACTCGCTCACCTTGTGCCTCCGTGCGTCTGGTGAAGAGGGATACAGCAAGGGGTGCGGGGGAGTGCCGGACGGCGCGGGACGCGGGTACGGCGGGTGGGGCCGGGGAGGGTGAGGCGGCCCGCCGGGGTGGCGGTGCCGGCTCTCGGCTGTGCGGCGGCTGCCGCTGGGGCGGCCGCGGTGGGGGTGCGGATCCGCCGGTGCACGGGTGCGGAGCGGGTGCCGGACCGGCCGGCACCCCCTCCGACGTGCTGGGGTCGCGCTACGCGCCGACCTTCGTGCCGTCCGCGGAGGACTGCGCCGGATCGGCGTCCGGGGTGTCGGAGGTGCCCGCGTCGGCGGGGGCGTCCCCGCCCGGCATCTCCTTGATCGCGGCGACCGGGCCCCCGAGGAGCGTCAGACCGCCGATGATGCTGAGTGCTCCGGCGACGGCCAGGCCCCCGGTCAGACCGAGCACCTCCCCGAGCGCGCCGCCCGCGAAGTAGCCGATGGACAGGGCGCCGTAGACCGCCGACAGCGCGCTACCGCTGACCCGGCCCATCTGCTCGTTGGGCGTGACGCCCTGCACCAGGCTCAGGACGTGGATGTCGAACATCGGGGACACGAACCCGATGACGGCCTGGACCACGATCAGGCCGGCGAAGCCGGCGACCGCACCGCCCGTCGGCACCAGGATGTACCCGGCGCCCAGCACGACCGCGGTCAGCACGAGCGTGCGGCCGACGGTGAGCACCTTGGTGACGACCTCGGACAGGACCGCGCCGACGATCACGAACACCGACATCACGGCGAACGCCGCGCCGACCTGGCCGGGGCTCAGGTCGAGGACCTTGTACGCGTAGACGATGAGGAGCGCGTCACCCATCGCGGCACCGAGGTTGACCACGACGTTGGCGGTGAACAGGCCCCGCAGGACCGGGTTGCCGAAGAGGGTCTTCAGGCCCTCCTTCATCTCCGCCTTGGCGGACGCCTTCGTCTCCTCCACCTTCGCCCGCGTGTCACGGTGCCGGATGAGCAGCAGCGCGACCAGCGAGACCAGGAAGGTGAAGGCGTCGGCCGTGATGGCGCGAGCCGCGCCGAGCAGCTGGATCAGCGCACCACCGGCGCCGGCGCCGACGGCCTCGGCGACGCTGCGGCTGATCTGGAGCTTGGTGTTGCCCTCGACGAGGTTGTCCGTGCCGATGAGCTGCGGCAGCCAGGACTGGTAGGAGACCTCGAAGAACGCGGTCAGGATGCCGGCGAGACCGGCCACGACGTAGACGTGCGCCATCGTGACGGAGTCCAGCGCGAACGCCAGCGGGATGGAACCCAGGGCCAGGAAGCGGCCCAGGTCCGCCATGATCATGATGCTGCGGCGCGAGAACCTGTCGGCGACGAGACCGGCGACCGGCGCCAACAGGAGGAAGGGCAGGAAACGCAGCGCGCCGAGGACACCGACCTCGAACGCACCCCCGTCGAGGAAGACGACCGCGAGGGTCGGCAGCGCGAGCAGGGAGATCTTGTCGCCGAAGTTGCTGACGGTCTGCCCGAACCACAGGCGGTTGAAATCGGAATGCCGACCGAGTGCCATGTCGACGCCCTTTTCTGATTGGGGACGGATTTGTCGGACGGCACTGACCGTAGGGAGGGCGGGTTAGGGACCGGTTACGAATCCGGGCGGCCGGAGATCCGGTGTAGAGAGCGTATGAGAACTTTCATAGGCGCCGAAGAAGCGCTCGATGTCGGCGCTCTCCCGGGCGATCCCCGACGCCGTCGCGTCGTCGAAGGCACCGCTCCCAAGGAAGGGCTCCACCACCGGTGGGCCGCCGCGCCGACCGCCCGACCAGGTGCCGACGGCCCAGCCGTCGACCACGACCGTCGGCCGGATCACCCCGCCTCCCGGACACACCTGGCGCTCGTGCTCGGCGGGCACCGACAGTTCCCTGCGACGATATGCGAGAAGGTAGTTGTCGTACGCGGGGAGCAGTCGCACATCACCTCGCGCAATGCCTTCCGCGTCCTGTGCGGGCATTTCACCGGCGGCCGCCCAGGCCTTTTTGCACGCGCTCGCGCGCAACCCCGACCAGTGCGCGAAATCCACGGCGTCCGCGGGTCCGTGGGCCGCGCGGTAACGGCGGGCGAGCTCGATCTGCGCGGCATCCCCCGTGAACGGCAGCGGACCGGTGGCCGGCACCCAGTCGTCGAGCAGGGCGAAGGTGGCCTCACCGGCACGCTGAGGGCCGTGGCAGATCAGCCCGGACAGCGCGGCGCGCCGGATGAGATGGAACGCCGACTGGCCCTTGGACTCCACGCCCAACGTGGCCAGCCGCTCCGTGAGTTCGGCCCGGGTCAGCGGGCCCTCGCCGTCGACGGCCCGCACGATCAGCCGCGCCGCCCGTTCGCACAGGTCCTCCTCCAGGCCGAGCTCACGCAGCCGGCGCGCCCCGAGAGCCAGGTACACCGGGCCGAACAGGCCCAGCAGCCAGCGCACGTCGGCGGCGGGCACCAGTTGGAGGGTGCCGCGCATGAACCAGCCGCGTACGGCGGTCCGCTCGACGTCGGTGGCCCTGCGTACGTCGTCGGCGGTCAGGCCCGCCACCCGGGCGCGCAGGCCGAGGCCCGCCGCCGCGAGGTCCTGCGCCTGCACGGCGAGGACCCGGTCCAGGGCGGCGGCGACCGTCGTCTCACGGGCCCGCCCCCCGATCGCCTGTGCGCGTGCCCTCAGCAGCCGGTCGGCAGTTCGTCGTTCCACGGTCTCCACTCTTTCACCGAGAAAGGGGTGGGCGGCCGCGGGACACCGCCCGCGGCCGCATGGTGTTCGCATACCTGTGCGTACCGGCCCGGCGGCCGGCGACGGACCGCACGCCCGTCAGGCTCCGAGCCGCGCGAGCCCCTGTGGGCCCGCGGCACGGAGCCTGACCTGTGCTGTCCGGTGCTCCGGCCGCGTGGCCGGCGCACCACACCTCAGCGCCTGCGGCGCAGGACCGCGTAGTAGCCCGGCAGCAGCAGTGCCTGCGCGTCGGACTGCGGGTCGATGGCGTGCAGCTGGATCGGCTGGTCCTGAAGGACCTCCCAGTCGTCCGCGGGGAAGGCGGCGCTCAGTTCCGGCCGGGTGAAGCGGTGGGAGTGCCGTACACCGGCGGCCTCCAGCGGCGCGACCAGGTCCTCGGCACGGCCGCGCTTGCCGCCGACGAAGCCGAGGTAGCCGAAGGAGTTCCCGGAGTAGTCCGGCTCGTGGACGATCAGCACCCCGTCGGGTCCCAGCAGCCGCCCCGCGACGGCCGCGAGCCGGGCCCGGGCCGCGCCGTCGAGGACGTGGAAGACACCGCGGACGAAGATGTTGTACGGGCCCTCGCCGAGGGCGGCTGCCTGCTCGGCGTCGGTCATGTCGACGGCGTGGTAGTCCACGTTCGCCACGCCCTCGGCGCGGGCCTCCCGCTCGGCGTGCTCGATGGCGCTGACGGACACGTCCACCCCGACCACCCGCGGGTAGTGCGGGGCGAGTTCACGGCTGTAGCGGCCGTTGCCGCAGCCCAGGTCGATGACGGGCAGGTCGTCGCGGAAGTGCCGCCGGGCCTGGCCGAGCAGCCAGCGGAACTCCTCGCCGCTGGCCGCGTCCCAGATGACGTCGCCGCCCCTGCCGGTGCGCCGGACGCCCGCCCAGTAGCGCTCCCACGCGTCACCGGTGTCCCGCTCCTCGACGGGCTCGGCGGCCTCCTCCTCCTGGTCGCCGGGCGGCGGCGAGAAGCGCTCCCAGGTCTCCTCCTCGCCGAGCGCCTCCAGCAGGGCGACGAAGTCCTCGAACATGGACCGCACCAGCCCGTCCGGGTAGACGGCGGGCAGGTGGTCCCAGTTGAAGGTCAGCCCACCGGCCTTCTCGAACACCTGGAAGTCCAGCGAGACCTGCGGCGTCTGGGAGATGCCGTACACCGGCACGCCCAGCTCGGTCTCCTCGTACTGCGGTGGATGGCCGGCCAGGCTCGTCATCACCACCGGCATCGCGGGCGCGAGGGTTCCGCGCATCTTCGTCAGCTCGCGCAGCACCTGGACGCCGCTGAAGTAGCGGTGCTCCAGATCGGCCCACAGCCGGCGCTGCACGGCCTGGGCACGGCCGGCGAACGTCGTCTCCCGCTGCTCCACGGCCAGCAGCAACGTGGTCGTGGTGTCCGCGAGCAGGGCGTTGACCTGCGGGTGCAGCGGAAGCCGGTTGAACAGCGGGAAGTTGATGGTGAACCGCGACTGCCCACTGGCCCGGCCGAGGATCTCGGCATAGGCGGCGGCCAGCACCCCGGACGGGGTCACCTTGCGCTCCCCGGCCCGCTCCTGGATGCGGTCCCACAGCTCCGCGGGCACGACGTGGCTGAGCCGCTCGAAGCGCACGGGCAGCGCCGGGGCGCCGTCCGGGCGTTCCGGCAGGGCAGGGGCGGGCGGCAGGGTGGCGAGCCGGTCCCGCCAGTACCACTCCGAGCGGCGGTACAGCTCGCTGTCGCGCAGGGAACTGCCGACGGCCAGGACGTAGTCGCGGAACGACAGCTCCAGCGGCGGAAGTTCGGCGTCCGGATCGGCGTAGTAGGTCACCAGGTCCGGGACCAGCACCTGGAAGTAGCTCCAGGCGTCGGCCACGAGGAAGTCCAGGCACAGGTGGATCCGGGCGCGGCCGCCGCCGAGCAGGCTGATCCGCACGTCGAACAGCGGCCAGCCGTCTGCGTCGAGGACCTGGTGGGACAGCTGCTCGCGCAGCGCGTCCAGCTCCGCCTGCCGCTGCGCCGCGTCCAGCCCGCCGAGGTCGGTGACCGGGATGTCGTACGCGGGGATCTCCTCGTACACCTGCTGGGAGCCGTCGGGCAGGATGCGGGTGCGCAGCGCGTCGTGGCGCTCGACGAGCCGGCGCCACGCGGTCGCGAACCGCTCCACGTCGAGCTGCTCGCTCTCCCACTCGAAGTAGCCGTGGCAGCCCACGTTGCCCAGGTCCACCAGGCCGCCGCGACCGATCCACAGCGCCTGCTGGCTCTCGGTCAGCGGGAACGGCTCGAAGCGGGCCGCCGGGTCCGGGACGATGGCGGCCAGACCACCGAACTCGCCGCGCCCGCCGGTGCGTTCGGTCACGATGAGGGTGCCGAGTTCGGCGACGGTCGGGCAGGACGACAGGTCGGACAGGCTCAGTTCGACGCCGTAGCGGCGGCGGATCTCGTCGATGAGCTGGAACGCGAGCAGCGAGTGCCCGCCCAGGTCGAAGAAGTTGTCGTGGATGCCGACGGTCTCGGTGCGGAACGCCTCGCCCCACAGCCGCACCAGGCCGTCCTCGACCTCGTTGCGCGGCGGCTCGTACCCGGCGCTGACGCCCTCGCGGGGCTCCGGCGGCTCCGGCAGGCTCTGCCGGTCCACCTTCCCGTTGGGCAGGCGGGGCAGCGCGGGCAGGACGACGACCGTGCCGGGGACCATGTAGTACGGCAGGGTGCGGGCCACGGCCGCCCGGATCGCGCCGGGGTCCGCGCTCGCGTCGCCGTCCGCGGAGACGTACGCCACGAGGCGCTTGTCGTTGGGGCCGCGCTCCTGGGTGACGACCACGGCCTCGGCGACAGCGTCGACCCGGGCGACGTGCGTCTCGACCTCGCCGAGCTCCACGCGGAAGCCTCGGATCTTCACCTGCGTGTCGGACCGGCCGAGCAGCTCCAGCGCCCCGTCCTCCCGTCGCCGCGCCAGGTCACCGGTGTCGTACAGCACCGGATACGGGTCGTCCGCGACGACCCCGGACCGGAACTTCGCCGCCGTCAGTTCCGGGCGGCCGTGGTACCCGGCGGCCACGCCGGCACCCGAGACGTGCAGCCGGCCCACCTCGCCGTGCGGGACCGGCCGGTCCTCCCCGTCGAGCAGGTGGACGCGCATGTTGGCGATGGGCACCCCGACGGGCACCTGCCGCTCGGCGCGGACCTCGGCGGGGGTGGCCTGGCTGGTGAAGTCGACGCCCGCGCCGAGATCCAGGCAGGTCAGCACGTTGGTCGTCTCGGTGGTGCCGTACGTCATGACCACCCGGAACGGCGTGTCGACCGGCGGCCAGCTGTGCACCCGCTCCGCCGTCGTCACCAGGATGCGCAGCGCCGTGTCCTGCGGCCAGTCCAGTGCCCAGACGGGTTCCGCGAGCGCGGCCACCAGCATGGTGTGGGTGATGCGCTGCTCGCTCAGCCAGTCCCGGATCTGCTCGGGGGTCTGCGCCCGGCCCGCCTCCGGTATGTGGATCGCCGCGCCCAGCGGCAGGTACGGCAGCCACTCCATGATCTGCACCGCGAAGCCGGGCGTGGACATCCACGACGCCCGGTCGCCGGGGCGCACCCCGTAGGCCCGCCCGGTCCAGTGCACCAGGTTGGTCAGGGCGCCGTGCCGCTCCAGGACGGCCTTGGGTGTGCCGGTGGACCCCGATGTGTAGATGAGGTGGCTGACGGTGTCCGGGCCGGTGGGCACACCGGTCGGGGTGTCCGGCCGGCCGTCCCCGGCGGTGGCGGCGTCGGCGCATGCCACGCCCCCGGGCAGCCGCGGGACGGTCGCGGGCGCGGTGAGCACGAGCAGCGGGCCCGCGTCGGCGATCATCGCGGCGAGCCGTTCGTCGGGGTTGACGGGGTCCAGCGCCACGATCGCCGCCCCGGTCTTGAGGACGGCGAGGGACCCGATGACGTACTCGGCGCCCCGCGGGTAGCACAGCCCGATCCGCTCGCCGGGGGCCGCGCCCTCGGCGATCAGTGCGTGGGCCAGCCGGTTGGTGACGGCCTCCAGTTCCGCGTACGTCCAGGAACGCTCGCCCTGCACGAGGGCGGGCGCGCCGGGGGTACGGGCGGCCTGCTCGGCGAGGAGCCCGGCATAGCCGGTGGCGGGGAAGTCGGTGTCGGTCCGGTTGAAGTCGAGGAGTGCGGTGGTCACAGCGAGGCCCTTTCTCGGCGTGCGAAAGCCCGGCTGCGCAGCAGCCGCACCGGGAGACTCTTGATCCCCCACGTGAAGTTGGACGAGTTGAACTGGACGGGCCCGGTCGTCTCGAAACCGTCCAGTGTGGCGAGCATCTCGGTCAGCAGCGCACCGAGTTCGAAGCGGGCGAGCCGGGCGCCCAGGCACAGATGGCGCCCGTGGCCGAAGGCGACGTGGCGGTTGGGACGCCGGTCGACCCGGAAGGCGTGCGGGTCGGTGAACACGTCCTCGTCGCGGTTGGCGGAGACGTTCCACAGCGTGACCCGGTCCCCGGCGGCGATACGCGTGCCGGCGATCTGCGTGTCGCGCACCGCGGTGCGCAGGGCGTGCACCCCGGGCGTGGTCCAGCGCAGGATCTCCTCGACCGCCGGCGCGATGCCGGCGGGGCCGAGGGAGCGCAGCAGCTCCCACTGCTGCGGCAGTTCGGCGAACATGTGCACCGCCCCGGCGGCGGAGTAGCGGGTGGTCTCGTTGGCGCCGGACAGCACCCCGTTGCAGTTGAAGACGATCTCCTCGTCGCTCAGGGGGCGTTCGGTGCCGTCCCCCTCGTCGACCAGGGTGTCGTGCGCGATGTGGCTGACCAGGTCGTCGCCGGGGCGGGCCCGGCGCTCCCCGAGCAGCTCGATGAAGTAGAGGAAGATCTCCGAGTGCGCGTTGCTGCGCACGCTCTCGTCGGGGGAGTCGAACGCGTCGGTGGTCAGCGCCCCGATCCACGCCCAGTCGGCGCGAGGGATACCCATCATGGCGCAGACCACCCGGTTGGGCAGCTGCTTGGCCAGGTCGATGAAGTCCAGCTCGTCGAGGTCTGCGGCCTCGGCCACCAGCTCGCCGACGACCCTCTCGACGAGGGCCTCCAGGCGGGGCATCTGCTGCGGCCCGAACGCCTGGTACAGCGCCCGCTTGAGCCGGGTGTGCTGGGGCGCGTCGGAGACGATCAGCATCCGCTGGCTGACGGCGGCGACGGCCGCCGGGTCACTGCCGAGCCGCATGCCCCGCGCCGAGCTGAAGGTGTCGCTGTCGGCGTACACGGCCATGATGTCGCGGTGCTTGCTCAGCACCCAGAAGCCGTCGTCGCCACCGGGCTCGGGGTGCCAGTGCACCGGCGCGTGGGCTCGCAGCCAGCTGAAGGTGGACCAGAAGTCGTTACGGGCGAAAGGCGCCGGGTCGAGCAGGTCGATGTGCATCTCAACTGCCCCCGCCCCGGGCCGCGATGGCCGCGGTACGCACGCTGCGCGGGCGGGTGTCGCTCCAGCGGGCGTCCACATGGGCGACGCACTCGTCCTCGGTGCCGCTGAACCCGGTCGGCGTCCAGCCGTCGGGCAGCTCGCGTGCCACGGGATACAGCGCGTACTGCTCCTCGTGGTTGACGAGGACCTGATAAATGGTGGGCACGACGTCCTCCGGGCTCGGTCGTGTGGGCTTGGGGCTCGGGCACACGGGTCTCGGGCAGGGGTGGCCCTGCGGGCTGGTTCGTGACATGACGTGATGTCACGTGACGCTGGATTTGCTGTGATGTGACGTGGCGTCAGGTAGTGCCGGCCGGTGCCGCGGCGGCGTGCCGCAGCAGTCCCGCCAGGTGCTCCAGGAGCGCCTCCGGGCGGCGCAGCACGGCGTGGTGGCCGCCCCGGACGCGGTGGACGTGGAAGGCGCCCGTGGTGACCGCGGCCCACCCGGCCAGGTCCTCCTCACTGACGGTGTCGTCGCCCGTGGCTCGCCAGGTGTGCACGGGGAAGGACAGCGCGATGCCGGGGGAGTGGGTGTAACTCAGCGACAGCACCGCGTCCTTGCGGAGCATCGCGACCATCAGCGCGCGGGTGTCCTCGTCGAGGAAGGAGGGGTCGAGGCCGGCGGTGTCGAACAGCTTGTCCAGCTCGTCGTCGTCCTCGACGATGCCCCGCCCGGCGCCGTCCCAGTGGCCGGGCGCCCGGCAGGCACTGACCACCAGCGCGGCGGGCCGCACCCGGCGGGCGACCTCGTAGCCGAGGAGCCCGCCGAAGCTGTGGCCGAAGACGACCAGAGGGCGTCCGCCCGCGACGACCGGCCGCAACTCGTCGGCGATCGCCTCGACGGCCTCACCGAACGTCTGCGGCATCGGCTCGCGCCAGCGGTTCTCACGGCCCGGCAGCTGCGCGCCGTACACCTGCCCGATGCCGGCGAGGGCCGGCGTCCAGGCGCGGAACTGCTGGCAGCCCGCGCCGGCGGGCGGCAGGCACAGCAGCGCCGGGAGCGCCTCGTCGTCGGGACCGGACGGCCAGGTGGAGAGCCAGCGGCCCATGGCGTCAGGCCCCCTCGGCTGCGAGGACGGGCTCGGCCGCCGCGGATCCGCTTCCGAGGACGGGTCCGGCGGCCTCGCCGGCCGCGGCAAGCCGGTCCAGTTCGGCGGCGAGGTCCCCGACCGTGGGCCGGGCGAGCAGCTTGCCGAGCGTGAGCGGCAGACCGGTGACCCGGCGCAGCTCCGCCACGACCCGGGCGGCTGCCAGGGAATGGCCGCCCAGCTCGAAGAAGTCGGCGTCCGGCCCGGGGACCTCGCACTCCAGTACCTCGGCCCAGACCGCCATCACCGCGCGTTCCCGCGCCGTGCCGGCCGCCGGCTCGGGTGCCCGAGCCGGTGCGGTGAACCCGGCGGCGAGCGCCGCACGGTCCGCCTTGCCGGTGCCCAGCGTGGGGATACGGTCCACCACCCGGACCGTGGCGGGCACCGCCGCCTGCGGCAGCAGCGCGGCGCAGTGGGCGGCGACCTCGGCGGCCAGCCGCTCGGAGGTACCCGCGTCCGGGGCGGCGACGACCGCCAGGCCCAGCGACTGGCCCGAGGCGAGCGGGCAGCAGGCCGCGGCGACCACGCCGGGCACCTCCGCGGCGATCCGCTCCACCTCGCCCAGTTCGACGCGGTGGCCCCGCACCTTGACCTGGTCGTCACGCCGCCCCCGGTACTCCAGCTCGCCGCTCGCCAGCCGGACCACCACGTCCCCGGTGCGGTACATCCGCGCCCCGCCGCCCTGGAACGGGTCGGGCAGGAACCGGGCGGCGGTCAGGCCCGCGCGGTTGCGGTAGCCCCGGGCCACGGCAGGCCCGCCGAGATAGAGCTCGCCCTCGGTCCCCGCGGGCACCGGGCGCAGGTCGTCGTCCAGGACGTACGCCCGGTAGTCGGGCAACGGCCGTCCGATGCTGCTCACGTCGTCCCCCCGTTCGCTGTCGGCCCAGGTCGCCGCGATCGTGGCCTCCGTCGGCCCGTACACGTTCAGCAGCCGCCGGCCCCGGGCGTAGCGCGCGGCGAGCGCCGCCGGGCAGGTCTCGCCGGCCACGACGACCACCTCCGCCTCGTCGAGCGCGCCGCCGTGGGCGGCCAGCAGCGACGGGGTCAGGGAGGCCGTGCGCAGGCCCGCGGGCAGCGGCTCGCGGCCCTGTGCGTCGGCGCGGCGCAGTCCGTCCAGGGACAGGTCCACGAGGGCGACGCCCTGACCGTGGACGAGGTAGAGCAGCGTGCACCACAGCCAGCCGTCGAAGGCGGGCGAGACGGCGTTGAGGCCGAGACCACCGGACGGCAGGCCCACTGCGGCCAGCGCGCCGAGGAAGGTGTCCAGGCCGCGGTAGGTGACCTCGACGCCCTTGGGGCGGCCCGTGGTGCCGGACGTGTAGATGACGTACGCGCATGTGTCGGGCGCGGGGGCGGTCACGGCGAGCTTCCCGCTTCCGGCGTCGGCCGGGCAGACCGTGCGGATGCCCGCGAGGTCGAGCCCCTCGGGGACGTCGGCGGCGACCAGCAGCGAAGCCTGGGCGTCCAGCAGGACCGAAGCGAGCCGCTCCACCGGATGGCCCGGATCCAGCGGCACGGCCGTGGCACCCAGGCTCCACACCGCGAGGAGCGCGGGCACGCTCTCGCGGGAACGCCCGAGGAGCAGTCCGACGGCGCTCTCGGGCCCGGCGCCGGCGGCGGCCAGCGCCGCCGCGGTGGCGGCGGTGCGCGCGGTGAGATCCGCGTAGGTGAGGGTGCCGTCCTCGGCCGCCACGGCGGGCGCGTCCGGCTGCTCACGGGTCCAGCGCGCCAGCGCGGCGAACAGCGGGGGGACAGTTCCCCCCGACGGCCCGTGGGCGGGCCGCGGGGCCGGTACGGAACCGGCGTGCTGGGCCGTCATCCGTCGTTCCTCTCCTCGTCGGGGACAGCGGTGGGTGCGGCCGTCGCGGCCGCCGGGGGTGCCGAGGCCGGAGCGGTGCCGCGCAGGCGCGGGCCGACCACCGGTCCGCCGCCCCCGCCGCGCTGCGGCAGCTGCATCGACTTGGTCTCCAGGAAGGCCTCCAACCCGGCGGTCCCGCACTCCCGGCCGATGCCGGACTGCTTGAAACCGCCGAACGGCGCCGCCGGGTTGAACGACCCGCCGTTGACGTCGACCAGGCCGGTACGGAACCGGCGTGCGACGCGCTCGGCCCGGCCGTCGTCACCGGACCAGACCGCGCCGTGCAGCCCGTACCGGGTGCCGTTGACGATCCGGACCGCCTCGTCCTCGTCGTCGTACGGGATGACGGACAGCACCGGCCCGAAGATCTCCTCCTGGCCGATCGTCGTCAGCGGGTCGACGTCGGCGAAGACGGTCGGCCGGACGTAGTAGCCGGTGTCGAGACCGGCGGGGCGGCCGGTACCGCCGTGCGTCAGACGGGCGCCGCCCTCGGACGCGCCCCGCGCGATGTAGTCGGTGACCCGCGCGTGAGCGGCGGCCGACACCAGCGGGCCCAGGTCGGTCGCGGGATCGCGGGGGTCGCCCGTGACGTACCCGTCCATGATCCGTCCGGCCAGCTCCACCGCCTCGTCCTGGCGGTCCCGGGGGACCAGCAGCCGGCTCCACTGCAGACACGTCTGGCCCGTGTTGAACAGCACCTGGTCGACGGTGGCGCCCACCGCCGCGTGCAGGTCGGCGTCGGGCAGGACCAAGGAGGCGTTCTTGCCGCCGAGTTCGAGGTGGATCCGCTTGACGCCGTCGGCGCCCAGGGCAGCGACCCGGCGTCCGGCGCGGGTGGACCCGGTCAGCGACACCACATCGACCAGCGGGTGGGTGACGAGCGCCGTGCCGACGGTGTCACCGGTGCCGACGACCATGTTGACCACGCCGGGCGGCAGATCGGCCTCCGCGAACACCTCGGCGAGGAGCCTGGCGTGCAGCGGTGTCAGTTCGCTCGGCTTGTGCACGACGGTGCAGCCGGCCGCGAGGGCGGGCAGCAGCTTCTGCACGGTCAGCAGCAGGGGCACGTTCCACGGGGTGATGCACGCGGCGACACCGGCGGCCTCACGGACCACCAGGGAGTGGCCGACCCGCTGCTCGAACCCGTAGGACACGGCGGTCTCCACGCAGTGCGCCGCCATGCCGACGGCCAGGCCGACGTGGGTCTGCAGCGCCATCCGCGACGGCGCCCCCACCTCGGCCGTGATGATCCCGGCGAACCGGGTGGCGTTGCGCTCCAGCCCCTCGACCACCCTCCGCAACAGGGCCGCCCGCTCCCGGGCGGGGGTGACGGACCAGCCGGGGAAGGCGGTGGCGGCGGCGCGTACGGCCAGGTCGGCGTCGCGGGTGGTCCCCGCGGGCACCGCGGCGAGCGGCGCTTCGGTGCTGGGGTCGGTGACGACCAGCCGGCGATCGGCGTCGGACGTCGTCCAGCGGCCCCCGATGAAGTGGTCGTCGTAGCGGGGCGGCACAGCGCCCGGGGACGGCTCGGCCGTCGGTACGGCGGAGCCCTGCGGCTCGGTCAGCACGGTCACGGTGGTTCCTCACTGGGTCGCTCGGTCACGGTATGCGCGGAGGCGGGACGAGCCCCGGGGCCGGCCCGGGACGGGGGGCGACGGCCCAGGGGCCGACCGCCGGACCGGTGAGACGGGGTGCGGGACGGGTGTCGGCGCGGGCAGCGGCGGCGCGACTCGCGGTGTCCGCCGGGCCGAAGGCGGTGGCGCGTGCTTCGGGTGGGACGCCGTGGCGGTTCTCGGGCGGCCGGGTGGCGGGACCGACCGGGGGCCGGGCGTCGGCACCGATACCGGTACGGGCTTCGCGCCGGGTCTCGGGACCGATACCGCTACGGCCTTCGGGCCGGGCGTCGGTGCGGCCACCGGTACCGACTTCGGGCCGCGCGTCGGTACGGCTACCACTACGGCCTTCGGGCCGCAGGCCGGTAGGGACCTCGAATCGGGCCGCAGCGCGGTCACCGGGCCGGACCCCGGCGCGAACCTCGGGACGGGCACCGGCACCGGCCTCGGGCCGAGTGCCGACAGGCGCACCGTCACCGACGTCGCGTCGGCCGCCGCCGCGGGCGTCGGACCGGGCGGCAGGGAGGACCGCGGGCCGGGCGTCGCCACGAGGCGCGGGCCGGGCGTCGCCACGAGGCGCGGGCCGGGCGTCGCCACGAAGGTCGGACCGGGCGTCGCCACGAAGGTCGGACCGGGCGTCGCCAAGAAGCTCGGACGGGGCGTCGCCACGAGGGTCGTGCCGGACGACGTCCGCGAGGACGCCGGGCCGGGCGCCGCCACGGGCGTCGGGCCGGGCGCGGCGTAAGGGGCGCGGGCGCAGTCCCGTGGCGGACCAGCCGGGCGCGGCGGGCACTCGGGCCGAGTGCTCGGCGGGCACCGTCGCGGGCGGCAGAGCGACGGGCAGGATCGCTTGCAGCAGCCGGTCGGTCTCCCGGGACGGCGCCACCGCGAGGTCCTCGCGCAGGCGACGCGCGCACAGGTCGTACCAGCGGCGCACGCAGGCGTGTTCGCCGAGCTTGCCGTGCGCCGTCATCAGCGCCCGGTACGTCTCCTCGTGGTGCCGGTCGATGCCGAGGGTGCTGCGGCAGACCTCGATGAGCTCGGGAAAGTCCTCGCGCTCGACGGCGTCCGCGCGCAGCACCTCCAGCGCGCGCAACGCCAGCGACCGCAGGTACTCGCGCTGCTCCACCACCCAGTCCGCGCTCTCGCCGCGCAGGAACTCCCCCGCGTACAGCGCCACGGCGGACCGCAGCCGTTCGCGGGCGGCACCCCGGTCGCCGGCGCCGGCGGCCCGGAGCCCGCTGTGCACCAGCTCCCGGAAACGGTCCACGTCCGACCAGAGGTCGGCGACATCCAGGACGTAGCCGAAGTCGCGGTAGGACAGCCTGATCCCCGATGCGCACGGGCTGTCGGGGTGCGCGTCCAGGACCCGGCGCAGCGCGTGCGCGGCCACCTTCAGCGAGCTGTCCCCGGCACAGCGGTCGGAGCCCGGCCACAGCGCCTCGTACAGCCGCTCGCGGGTGAGGGTCTGACCGCGGTGGATCACCAGGAACTGGAACAGCCCGCGCGCCTTGCCGGCCCGCCAGCGCCGCACCGGGGCGCCGTTCACGGTCAGTTCGAAGTCGCCGAAGAAGCGGATGCGTACCGCCTGCCGTGCGATTCCGGTCACCGCGGTCGTCATCGCGTCCTCCCGGGGGCCGTCGTATGCCGTTCTGCCTGCGGCGAGTCTGTTCCCCGGCTCTACACGCGCCCTATATCGGCCGGATCCCGCTGCTGTAGGTCCGTCATAGAGCCGCTCCCCAGACTGAGTCTCCGATGGCCCGGGCCGCCGCCACCGGCGGTGGACGGCCCCGGTCCGGACACGGCCGGCCCCAGCCCGGTCCCCCCACCGCACGTCGCCCCTCCCCAGCTCCTCGGCTTCCGGCCGTGACTCCCGACTCCGAAATGAGGGCTGCTCCATGACCAGCACCGACACCCGACTGAAGAAGGTCGTCATCCTGGGCGGTGGCACGGCGGGCTGGATGACCGCCGCGTATCTCGGCAAGGCCCTCCAGGGCACCGTCGACATCACCGTGCTGGAAGCCCCGGCGATTCCGCGGATCGGGGTCGGCGAGGCGACGGTGCCCAACCTGCAGCGTGCCTTCTTCGACTACCTCGGCATCGCCGAGGACGAGTGGATGCGCGAGTGCAACGCCAGCTTCAAGATGGCGGTGCGCTTCGTGAACTGGCGCACCGAGGGCACGGGCGAGGCCACCGCCCGGGAGCTGCCCGACGGCCGGCCCGACCACTTCTACCACCCGTTCGGTCTGCTGCCCGACTACGACCAGACGCCGCTGTCGCACTACTGGTTCAAGCGCAAGTACGAGGGCAGCACCACGGAGCCCTTCGACTACGCCTGCTTCCGCGAGCCCCCGATCATGGACGCGATGAAGGCGCCGCGCTGGCTCGACGGCCGCTCCGCCACCCGCTACGCCTGGCACTTCGACGCCCAGCTCGTCGCCGACTTCCTGCGCCGCTTCGCCACCGAGAAGCAGGGCGTCCACCACGTCCAGGACGAGATGACGGAGGTCCGCCAGGACGCCCGCGGCTACGTCACCGCGCTGCGCACCCGCGGCGGCCAGGAACTCGACGCCGACCTGTTCGTCGACTGCTCCGGCTTCCGCGGGCTGCTGATCAACAAGGCGATGGCCGAGCCGTTCATCGACATGAGCGACCACCTGCTGTGCGACAGCGCGGTCGCCACCGCCGTCCCGCACGACGACGAGGCCGGCGGCGTGGAGCCGTACACCTCGGCCATCGCGATGTCGTCCGGCTGGGCCTGGAAGATCCCCATGCTGGGGCGGTTCGGCACCGGCTACGTGTACTCCAGCAAGTTCACCGAGAAGGACGAGGCCACCGCCGAGTTCGCGGCGATGTGGGGCCTCGACCCCGAGACGACGGCGTTCAACCACATCCGCTTCCGGGTCGGCCGCAACCGGCGCGCCTGGGTGAAGAACGTCGTCAGCATCGGCCTGTCGTCCTGCTTCCTGGAGCCGCTGGAGTCGACCGGCATCTACTTCATCACCGCGGCGATCTACCAGCTGGCCAAGCACTTCCCCGACACGACCTTCAACCAGGGCCTGATCGACAGCTTCAACAACGAGATCGAGGTGATGTTCGACGACACCCGCGACTTCATCCAGGCCCACTTCTTCTACGCGCCCCGCAACGACACCCCGTTCTGGCAGGCCAACAAGAAGCTGACCCTGCCCGAGAACATCCAGCGCAAGATCTCCGCCTACCGGGCGGGACTGCCCATCAACTCGCCGATCACCGACGAGTCGACGTACTACGGCAACTTCGAGGCCGAGTTCCGCAACTTCTGGACCAACGGCAGCTACTACTGCATCTTCGCGGGCCTGGGCCTGGAGCCCGACGCGCCCCTGCCGGCCCTGGCGTACAAGCCGGAGTCGGTGGCTGCCGCCGAGCCGCTGTTCGAGACGGTCAAGCGCCAGCAGCAGAACCTGCTGGAGACGCTGCCCACCGCCTACGAGTACCTCAAGCGACTGCACGGGTAGCGGCGGGCCGGGGCCGGGCGCGGCCCAGCGTCCCCTCCCTCGCATCTCACCGGCACCGCAGCACTCCGGCGCGGAAACCGGCGGTCACCCCCCGGGCCGCTCCGGCTTCCGCCGCCGCTCCCACGGCCCGGCGCCCGGCGCAGTCATCCGGGTGCCGGGCCGCACTGCATCGTCCTCCACAGGGAGTCAGACATGCCCAACTCCGCTCGACACCCGGACACCCCGGGCGGCGACCGCAACGAAACGGCCGCCGCCGCGGACCGCGCCGCACCCCGGGCCACGGACCTGCGGCCCTTCATGGCCGCCTTCCCCTCCGGCGTCAGCGTCGTCACCGCCCTCGACGCCGACGGTCTGCCCCGCGGCATGACGTGCAGCTCGATGACGAGCGTCGCCCTGGACCCGCCCACCCTGGTGGTGTGCGTGCGCACGGCGAGCCCGACCCTGCGGGCCCTCCTCGACCAGGGTCAGTTCGCCGTCAACCTGCTGCACGAGCAGGCCCGTTCGACCTCCGACCTCTTCGCCTCCGGAGCGCCCGACCGCTTCGACCGCGTCGGCTGGCGGCTGCCGCTCGGCGCCGGCGGCCCGCACCTGACCTCGTCCGCCCATGCCATAGCCGACTGCACCGTCGTGGAGAGCGCCGCCTTCGGCGACCACACGGCCGTCTTCGCACAGGCCTGCCGCATCAGCGTGCGCCCGACCGCACAACCCCTCCTGTACGGCCTGCGCCGCTACGCCGAGTGGTCCGCCGCCACGTCCGGCCCCCCGCCGGCCGCGCTGCCGCTCCCGACCCGTTCCGTCCCGGCCGAAGGAGCCGCCCGTGTCCGCAGGTGAGGCCATGCCCGCCCTGCTCGTCGCCGTTCCCGCCGCCGTCCTCGCCTGCCAGGCCGGCGCCGGCCTGCTCAGACGCCTCGGCCAGCCACCCGTGATCGGTGAGATCACCATGGGCATCGTCCTCGGACCGTCCCTGCTCGGCTGGCTCTGGCCCGAGGCGCAGCACTGGCTGTTCCCCGAGTCCGTCCTGCCGTACACCTCGGTGCTCGGCCAGCTCGGCCTGCTCGCGTTCATGTTCCTCGTCGGTCTGGAGCTCGACCTGGGCGCGCTGCGCGGCAACTCACGCACCGCCGTCGCCGTCAGCCAGGCCGGCATCCTGCTCCCGCTGGGCATGGGCGCGCTGCTCGCCTTCCCGCTGTACGGCCACCTGGCCCCCGACGGCGTCGAGTTCACACCGTTCATGCTGTTCGTCGCGGTGGCCATGGCCATCACCGCCTTCCCGGTGCTGGCCCGGATCCTGGTCGACCGCGGCCTGTACGGGACTCCGCTCGGCGCCCTGGCGATGGCCTGCGCGGCGGTCGACGACGTGATCGCCTGGTGTCTGCTGGCGTTGGTGGTCGCGTTCAGCACGGCGGGCTCCCCGCTCGACGCGCTGACCGCGGCAGGGTTCACCGTCGCCTTCGGTGCCGCCATGCTGCTGGTGGTGCGCCCCCTGCTCGCCCGGTTGGCCCGGGGGCGGGTGGACCGCGCGAGCGACGGGGCCGTGATGGTCCTGCTGTTCAGCGGGCTGAGCGTCTCCGCGCTGGCGACCGACCTCATCGGGGTGCACACGCTGTTCGGCGCGTTCCTGTTCGGCGTGGTCACCCCGCGCGGCCACCGCCGTATCGAGGCGTCGGCCGCCCGGCTGCGCGCCGTGGTGGTGCCGGTGCTGCTGCCGCTGTTCTTCGTGCACACCGGGCTCAGCACCGAGATCGGGACCCTGGCCGCCGACCCGGTGCAGTGGCTGTGGACCGGGGCGCTGCTGGCGGTCGCGGTGCTCGGCAAGTGGGGCGGGGCGGCGGGCGCCGCCCGGGCCTGCGGGCAGCCGTGGCGGCAGGCCATGTCGATCGGCGCCCTGATGAACTGCCGGGGCCTGACGGAACTCGTGGTGCTGTCCATCGGCCTGGAACTCGGCGTGATCGGCCCCGAACTGTTCACCATGCTGGTCCTGGTGGCCCTGATCACCACGGCGGTCACGTCCCCGGCGGTCTCCCGCTTCGTGCCGGCCCGGCCGGTGGTCCCGGTCCCGGAACCGGCTGCCACCGCCTCGGCCGAGCCTCGTCCCTGAACCCCGGCGAGGGCACCCGTCGCCACCGTCGCTGCCGTACGTCCTGACCGCGGTCGACCGCTTTCGCCGGCGTACCGAAGCCGAGTCGGTACGACCCGGCAGCGGGCGCAGTGCCCACGGTACCGCCGGAAGGGAGGTGGCCGGATCAGCGCAACCTGAGCAGGCCGGCTTCGACCACGGCCCGGCCGAAGGCGCTCGCGAGTCGGGCGAGACGCTCGCAGCCGGCTTCGCCCAGAGCGGCGTAGGCGGGAAGGGCCAGACGGTCCGTACGGTCCTCGATGTGGCGCCGCAACGCGACACCGTCCGGACTGAGCAAGTCGCCGTCCAGCAGGCCCCGCTCGCGCAGCCGCTCCTGGGCACCGGCCCACTCCGCCTCGGGCCAGGCGCGGCTCGCCCTGAGGAAGTCGACGGGCACCTCCCCGGTGGCGGCGTGCAGGATCAGGGCTTCCAGCCCCCCGACGCCCTCGCTCAGCAGGCACGCGACATGGCCGTCCCCCCGGAACTCCCTGAGCAGCGTCTGGGCGTGCCACAGACGCAGTACCGGCTCCTGGGGCCAGGGCAGCGCGGCGTGCGCGGCGAAGAGCGCGCGGCCCTGCGCATGTTCGCAGGCACTCTCGGCGGCCCGGCGGGTCAGCGCCACGACCTCGTCCAGGGCGGGAAGCTCGTGGAGTCCCGCCCGTCGCAGGGCCTCGTCCGCCGCCGCGTACCGGGCGTCCAGCACGTGCTGCGGTGTCGTCCCGTCCCAGGCCCCGTCCAGCGCCCGCCGTACGAGGTCGGGGTTGAAGTTGTAGAAGGTCGAGACCACCAACTCGACGGATGCGCGGCCGAACGCGGCGCTGCGGGAGGTGAAGTACCCGGCACGTCCGCTCAGTCCCAGCTCCGCGTACCGTCGCCTTGCCTCGGGGACGAAGTAGATCATCCCGTGTACCGGTTCGAGTCCGCGCCAGGCCGCGCGCGCTGCCTTCATGAGTCACCTCTGTCGGGAGTCGCAGAACGGGGAGTACGCGCCGCGGCCGGGAACTCGCCGTGCTCTCGCAGGTGTTCGAGCAGCATGCGGCTCAGGGTGTCGGGAGCCTCCTCGGGCACCCAGTGGCTGACGTCGTGCAAGGTCTCGAAGCGGTACGGCCCCTTGACCCGCCGCCCGGTCTCATGTGCGGCCGCCGCGCCGAACGCGCTGTCCTGCGTGCTCCAGACATACAGCGTGGGCACGTCGATGGCGCCGATCGTGCCGTCGGGGCGGCCGGCCCGGTACCAGTTCAACGCGGCGGTGAGAGCACCTGGCCGGGACAGGTGCCGGACGTAGGCGTCGGCACTGTCCTGCGGGACCCTGCCGGCGAAGGCGGCGCGCAGTTCTCGCGCGTCGTGGGCCAGCATGCGCTGCTCGGTGGCGGGCGTCTCACGCCAGTCGATCATGTACTGCGAACGCTCGCGCTGATCGTCGTCGGTGCGCAGGGCGGTCGCCAGTGCGCCGGGATGAGGCGTCGAGACGACGGTCAGGGTGCGTACGCGCTCAGGGTGGGCATCGGCGGTCCACCAGGCCACCGCGCCGCCCCAGTCGTGGCCCACGAGGTCGAACGCCGCCCAGCCCAGTGCCTCCGTGATCGCGAGGACGTCCCCGACGAGAAGGTCCATGCGATAGTCCTCGGGCCGCTGCGGGCGGGCTCCGGGGGAGTACCCGCGCTGGTCGGGCGCCACGACCCGGTGGCCGTGGGCGGCCAATGCCGCGATCTGGCGCCGCCAGACCAGCCCGGTCTGTGGGAAGCCGTGCAGCAGCAGCACCGGGCGGCCCTCCGGCGGCCCTGCCGTGATCGCATCGAACACGCCCGCACCGGTGGTGATGCTCAGCTCGGTCACGCGGTCCACCCCTTCATACCGACTGGTCGGTAGACTCTCGGCAGGGGGGTGCACTGTCAAGACCGCGAGTGGTGCGGACCCGCGTAGCCGGCGCTCGCTGGAGGGGGTGGGGGGAGCCGGGTCCGGTGAGCCAGGCTGTTGAACCTGACGTCGGATTCAACTATAACCATCCGGAAGTCGGCTCCCGTCGGCTCACGGAAAACGCACTCCCGGCCCCGGCCCAGGGACGACCCGGGCCACCCCTGGAAACAGTGAGGCGACATTGAGGGAAGCAGTCATCGTTTCGACGGCACGCACGCCGATCGGAAAGGCCTACCGCGGCGCGTTCAACGACACCCAGGCGCAGGAACTCGCCGCCCACGCCCTCTCCCACGCCGTACGGCGCGCGGGACTCGAGGGAGGCGAGGTCGAGGATGTGATCTTCGGTTGCGCCGTGCAGCAGGGGGCCTCCGGATTCAACGTCGCGCGTCAGGCCGCCCTGCGTGCCGGACTTCCGGACACCGTGCCGGGGATGTCGATCGACCGGCAGTGCTCGTCGGGTCTGATGGCGATCGCGACGGCAGCCAAGCAGATCGTCGCCGACGGCATGCAGGTCGCCGTCGGCGGCGGCGTGGAGTCGATCTCCCTGGTGCAGAACGAGCACATGAACACCCACCGCATGACCGATCCCTGGCTCGTCGAGCACAAGCCGAGCATCTACATGCCGATGCTGCAGACCGCGGAGATCGTCGCGGAACGGTACGGCGTCAGCCGCGAACGCCAGGACGAGTTCGCCCTGCTGTCCCAGCAGCGCACCGCGGCGGCCCAGGAAGCCGGCCGGTTCGACCAGGAGATCGTCGCGCTCGAGAGCGTCAAGAAGGTGACCGACAAGCAGTCCGGGGCGGTACGGGACGAGGAGGTGACCCTGACGCGGGACGAGGGCAACCGTGCGTCGACGACCCTCGAAGGTCTGGCCGGGCTCGCGCCGGTCCTGCCCGACGGTCGGGTGAGCGCGCGCTCCAGCGTGACGGCGGGCAACTCCTCGCAGCTGTCGGACGGGGCATCGGCGTCGGTGCTGATGGAGGCGACAGAGGCCGAGCGCCGCGGACTGCACCCCCTGGGCATCTATCGCGGCATGGCGGTCGCCGGTTGCGCCCCGGACGAGATGGGCATCGGCCCGGTGCTCGCCATCCCGAAGCTGCTGAAGCAGCACCAGCTCACCGTCGACGACATCGGTCTGTGGGAGCTCAACGAGGCCTTCGCCTCCCAGGCGTTGTACTGCCGCGACGAACTGCACATCGACCCTGAGCGGTTCAACGTCGACGGCGGCGCGATCGCGGTCGGTCATCCCTACGGAATGACCGGTGCCCGCCTGGTGGGGCACGCCCTCATCGAGGGCAAGCGGCGCGGTGTTCGGTATGTCGTGATCTCGATGTGCGTCGGTGGTGGCATGGGCGCGGCCGGACTGTTCGAGGTCGCCTGAGTCCGGCCTCACCCCTACGGAACCGGTTCCGGAGCAAGCACCGCTGCCTCGTACGGGGTGGCGGTGAGCCGATCACGAGAGAGAGGTGTGGTCACCGTGCCGCACACGGTTGCAGAGGCCCGAAGCGCGGTCCTGGTCGACTTCGGTGGAGTGATCACCTCCAGTGTGTTGCGGGCGTTCACCGACTTCGGCGCCTCCCTCGGCGTCGATCCGCGCCTGCCACTGGACCTCCTGCGCCGGGACCAGCCGTCGCGCACCCTCTTGGCCGACCACGAGTGCGGCCGTATCGGCACCGAAGCCTTCGAACGGGGATTCGCCGAACGGCTCCGGGTGCACGGCGCCGAGGTACCGGCCGAAGGACTGACGGCCCGGATGCAGGCGGGGATGTCGATCGACCAGGAGATGCTCGCGCTGCTCGGTGATCTCCGAGCCGCCGGCCACCCCGTCGCACTGGTGTCCAACTCGTTCGGCACCGGCACCTACGACGGTGTCGACCTCGCGGCCGTCGCCGACGTGATCGTCATCTCCGCCGAGGTCGGCATCCGCAAGCCGTCCCGGCGGATCTACGCGCTCGCGTGCGAACGTCTCGGCGTGGGCCCCGAAGAGGCCGTCATGATCGACGACTTGCAGCAGAACCTCGACGGAGCCGCTCGGATCGGCATCCGGGGCGTCCTGCACAGCAGCGCCGCCGAGACCCGCCGCCAACTCGCCGGACGCTTCGGAATCAGCGGGCCGCCCGGTCACCGTACCCGCCCTCACTGAGCAGCTCTTCTTCCACCTACGCAGCAGGTGATGACGGCCTCGGATTCAAGTACAGTCACCGCGATGGACAGCACCGCGCCCGAGGACACCGACGACGAGCAGGCACCCCCCGTGGCGCCCCTGTCACTCCTTCGCGAGCCGCCCGCGACGCAGCGCGGAGCGCGGACACGGGCCGCTTTGGTGAAGGCGGCCCGCAAGGTGTTCGAACGGGACGGCTATCTGGACGCCCGCCTGACCGACATCACGAAAGAGGCCCGGTGCGCGGCGGGCTCGTTCTACACCTACTTCACCAACAAGGAAGAGGTACTCGCCGCCGTCCTGCTGGAGGCGCAGGAGGACATGATGCACCCCGGCATGGCCCGGGTGGAGGACGCCGACGACCCGTATGCGGTGCTCCAGGCCAGCAACCGCGCGTATCTCCAGGCCTATCGGCGCAACGCCAAGCTGATGGCGCTGCTCGAGCAGGTCGCGCAGGTGGAACCGGAGTTCCGCAGGTTCCGCAGCCGACGCGCCGACGCGTTCGTCCGCCGCAACGCCCGCGGCATCGCCGATCTGCAGGCGCGGGGTGTCGCGGACCGCGAGGTCGATCCGATGCTGGCCTCCCGTGCGCTGTCGGGCATGGTCAGCGTCATGGCGTACAACGCCTTCGTACTCGGCGAACCGCTGGAAGAAGGCAGGCCGGTGGACTTCGAGGAGCTGGTGTCGACGGTGACCCGGCTCTGGGCGAACGCCCTGCGGTTCCCTGGCCCCTGATGACGGGCGGAGCCACAAGGCTCCTGCGGCATGGCTGATGCGCCACCCGGGTTCCGTGCTCATGTGAGCCCTTCATGCGCCCCCCGTCGGAACGATTGTCTTACTGCGAGACGGGTGGCTGAAAACCACCATGTGCTGCCCGTCCGGCTCTTGAGGAAGGCAGGGTGTCACTGTGCTGTTGCGTCTCCCCACATCCGTGTCCGATGCGCAGGAGTGTCTGGCCGAGGGGGCTGTGCCCATCGGTGGGGCGACCCTGCTGTGGGCCACCTGGCAGCGGGAAGGCTTCCCGGCCCTGGCCATGTCACTGCGTGAGCTGCCGGAGGCCAACGTCCTGGAACGCGGCGCCGTGGGCGGCGCCGTGGTGCTGCATCAGTTGGACGAGCGGATGCCGGACGCCCTGCGCCTGGCCGCCGCCCAGGTGGGCACCGGTGCCGTACGCCGCAGCGCCACGGTCGGCGGCAACCTCGTCGGCAGTGCCCTTCGCTGCCTGCTGCCCGCTGCCCTCGTCCTGGACGCCGGCGCCACGGTGCTGGAACCCGAAGGCGTCCGCGAGACGGATCTGTCGGAGGTGGTGGCCAAGCGTGCGCTCCTGCTCAGCCTCCGCTGGCCCGAGCCGATCGCCAGCACGTTCACCAAGCTGCCCGCTGAGGCGTCCGGGCCGCCGCCCCTCGTGGTCGCTTCGGCGGTCCACGCCGCCGGCGACGGGCTGCGTACCTTCCGGGTCGCCGTCCGCGACGGCTATGAAGTACTGAGCGCGACGGCCACGGGCACCGACTGCGCCGATACTCTCCCCGCACTGCGGGGGACGGCCCTGGGCGAACTCCCGCCCGCAGCCTGGGACGTGATCGGCTCGCAAGCCGCCGCCCTCCTGCCCTGAGAGCCTGTGCCGCACCCGCGCCGGTACGGGCGAGGCACAGCCGCAGGAGACGATTGGGCAGCCGGGGCGGGGTGGTCAGCCGCGACCAGGTGGCACCGGATCGCGGAAATTCCGGCGCAGAGCCGCCCCCGGCCGGCACCGCAGCAGGCGCGCCAGGATCAGCCGGCCGCCGCGCAGGGCGCCGTGGCGGTGGAGCGCCTGCACCGCGTAGGTGGAGCAGCTCGGAGTGTACGGGCAGCACGCCGGGCGGGCCGGGCTGACCGTGACGCGGTAGTGCCGTACGGACCGGTACATGGCGGCGGCCACCCTCCCGCCCGGTGGGGGCGCGGCGGGGTCCGGCCCGTGGCCGCCGGCCACGAGCGAGGGGCGCAGGACGGCCAGCAGCATGGCGGCCTGCGCCCCCACACCACCGCAGCAGCAGGGATGCGCCAGCGTGTCGAGCGTGGCCGCGCAGCAGCCCTCGCCCTCCTCGCCGTCCGCGTTCTTCCTCCGGCCGCGCCGACTGCTTCCCGCCACTGTCCGCCCTCCCCGTCGCATCACGGAAAGATCATACGGAGGAACGGGGCGGGCCCGGCTGCGCGTTGGGGCCCGCGTCCAGCGACGCACGGGGCGCCGGTCCGACGGGCCGCGCCACCGGCGACGGCATCGGCACCGTCGACAGCTTGCTGCGGCGCCGCGGCCCCGCGCCTGGTTCGCTCCCGCTGCTGTCGTAGTCGGGCTCAAGCTCGCGCACGAGGGACAGTGGCAAAGCCCGCCGGCTCCACTGCGCAGTTTGGCAGCCCCTTATGTGGAAACACGTCCGGCGAACCGAAAGCAAGGGAGACTTGTCATGGGCATCATTGCGTGGATAGTCATCGGTCTGCTCGCCGGGGCAATTGCCAAGGCGCTCATGCCGGGCAGGGACCCGGGCGGAATCATTGTCACCATGCTCATCGGCATAGCCGGAGGTCTGCTCGGCGGCTTCCTCGGCAAGGTGATCTTCGGTGTCGACTCGATCGACGGCTTCTTCGATCTGTCCACCTGGATCGCGGCGATCGTCGGATCCGTCATTCTCCTCGCGCTGTACCGGGTCTTCACCAACCGCGGGCACGGTCGCGGCCACCGGCGGGGCCACGCTCACGCCTGACCCCGCCCTCCTGGCCGACAGGCCCCACCTTCGGGTGGGGCCTTCGTGCGTTCCGGGACGGGTGGCGTCGCTCCGCGCCGGGTGTCCGTCGGCGAGGTGCCATGTCCACCAGGGGCGTGCCGCGGCGGTCCTCTCGGAGGAATTCCGGTGTGGTCGCGTGCGAACCGGCGACGCGGTGGTCAGTAAGCAGACGAAAGGAACGCCATCGGCATGGCACCGGGCCGTACGGGGCCGTGCCGCAAGGAGCCCCGAACGACCCGGTTGAAAGGCAGTCACCATGACCACACAGCGTGAAACCCGTCGGGTGAGCGACGCGGTGTTCCAGGCCGTCTACGACTCGCCGGCCGCGCTGCCCGGCCGCCACCGCTGGACCACCAGGGCGGAGGACGTACGCAAGGTCGAGGAGCTCCTTGGCATGGAGGCCGGGACCATCGGGGCTCCGCTCTGGGTGAGCGGCGACTCGCGCGCATGCGGATCATGCGGCCGCGAACCGAGCTGGCTGGACATCGTGTCGTCGGCACTGACCCGGACGCATGACCCAGCCATGATCGCGGAAGTGATCCTGGGCGACCAGAAGTACGTGAACACCGAGGCGCCCGAGGCCATCGACGGGCTGATGTGCCACGGCTGCGGCAGCGCGATCACGGATCTGCGCAGCTTCAAGTGCCACAACTGGGCCTACGCCTTCGAGGACCTCCAGGTGGTGCTGGAGCGGATCCGCTGACCGACGCACCGGGGCGCCGGGCTCAGGGACACAGTCCGGAGATCTCCGACGGGGCGAGGAACTGCTCAAGGTCCGACGCGTCGAAGGCGTCGAAGACGGCCACCTCGTCCTGCGCGTCGTCCGGCCGGGAGATCGACTGGTCCAGGCGCAGCATCCGGCACACCCGCTGCAACGCCCGCTCGGGAACCGCGGACTCCACGTCGACCAGCCGGACAGTCCTGCCGGACGACATCGCGATCAGGGCCCCGTCCGCACTGAACGCCACCTTCGCGTCGCCCTCCTCGGGGAAGGCGCGCATACCTTTCAACGCGGCCACCTGCTTCCTGGCCCGGGTGTCCCACAGCCGAACGGTGCCGTGGGCGTCGCAGGAGGCGAGGAGAGTGCCGTCCGGGCTGAAGGCCAGGCCCTGGATGCTCACGCGGGTGTCCGGCACACGCCGCCACGACTCCTCTGCCGTATCGGCGCTCCGCACGACGACCGAGCCGTCGGCCCCCGCACTGGCCAGCGTCCGACCGTCCGGGCTGAAGACCAGGGCTCTGGCCTCCAGTTGGTCGGCGTCGCGCACCGCACGCAGCGTGCCGTTCCCCGTGTCCCACAGCCGCAGCCGATCGCTGATGTCGTAGGTGCTCACGGTGCGGGAATCCGGGCTGACGGCGAACGCGGCCACGGGCTCGCCGGAGCCTCGCAGGGTGTGCAGTGCCCGGCCGGTCGCGGTGTCCCAGAGACGTACGGTCCCGTCCCGGCCCTCCGACACGAGGATCCTGCCGTCCGGGCCGAACTCCACCTGGACCACGGCACCCCGGTGCCCGCGCAGCACGGCGCGCTCGGGTTCGATGACGCCCGCGTCGGGATGCGGGCCGAACCAGAGCCGAACCGTGCCGTCCTCTCCCGCCGTTGCGACGCTCTCGCCGTCCGGGGTGACGGCCAGGTCGTTGACGGCGTCCTCGTGCCCCGTGAGGACGCCCTTCCAGCTGCCGTCCGTGCGGTCCCAATAGGTGACGCCGGCATCGTCGGTCATGGTGATGACGGTGTCCTTCACCGAGCTCACGATCGCGTCGTCGGGGAGGCTCTCCTCACTGTCCCAGCGCCGTACCGGCACCCCGGTCCGGGTGTCCCACAGCAGGGTGCGACGGTCGGCGGCCGTGGTGACGAGGTCCTTTCCGTCCTGGCTGAATTCCATCGACCGGATGGGCCGGTTGTGCCCGTCGAGCTGAGGAAGGGGCCGCACACGGCCCGTCGCCCAGATCCTGACCCGGCCGTCGTGGTCGGCCGTGGCCAGCAGGGTGCTGTCCGGGCTGAAGGCCAGCAGTTCCTGCGCGGCGGCGGAGCCTCGCAGCACCATCCGGTCCGCGTGCTTCGTCGCCTCGTACAGCCGAGTCGTGCCGTCGTCCCCCGCCGTGGCGAGCAGGTTGCCGTCGGGGCTGTAGGACACCGCGTTGACCGTCTGGGCATGGGCCGACAGATACGTGTTCAGCACACCCGTGTCCGCATGGTTGACGAAGGTGAACCCGTCGTCGGACGCGGTGGCGAGCCGCTTGCCGGGACGGTCGAAGGCCAGACCGTTGACGGCCCCAGTGTGTTCCCGCACCGTCGCCGTCAACCGGCCCTTGCCCACGTCCCAGACGCGGGCGGTGTGTTCTCCGCCGCCGACCGTGGCCACCCGCTTGCCGTCCCGGCTGAAGGCAACGGCGGTGACCCCGCTCCCGTGCCCGGGCAGCGTCGCCTTGTGGCGTCCGGTGCGGGTGTCCCACAGACGTACGGTCTCGTCGTCGCTGCCGGTTGCGACGGTGCGGCCGTCCGGACTGTAGGCGACGAGGCCGACCGGCTCGCGATGGCCGCGCAGGCGGAAGCGGGTCTTGCCGGTGGCCGGGTCGAGCAGGAGGACGTCGCCATGGGCGGTGCTGACGGTCGTGGATCGCCAGTCCGGGCTGACCGCGGCGGAGCCGGTCGCCTGCGGCTCGCCCCTGAAGGTACGCAGCACCCGGCTGGTGGTGGTGTCCCACAGGCGTTTGACGCCGTTCGCGTCGCCCGTCATCAGCCGCACACCGTCACGTGCGGGAACGACCGAGACGACCGCCGACTCCGTCTGCCGTTTCCCTGCCCGTGGCGCGAGCGTGGCGATGCGGCGTGCCGCCACGGGGTGCCAGAGCTGGGTTCGGCCGTCCTCCAGTCCCAGCGCGAGGACTTCGGTGTCCGGCGCGAACGCCATCGCGGTGACCGGGCGGACACCGGGCTCGGTCCGCAGAATCCGCAACAGGGGCCGGTCGGACGCCTGGTAGAGGCTGTCCGCGGCCTCCTGCGTGGGACTGCGCCGGTAGGCGGCGACGGCCAGGACAGCGGCGAGTTCGGGATCCGTGGCCGCGAGAGCGAACGACGCCGACGCCAACTGGCGCGCCTGCGCGACCTGTTGGGCCTCATGCGTCCGGGTGCGCTGCCACTGGGCCAGACCCGCTGCCGTGAGGACGAGTACGAGCAGGAGTGCCAGGGTGACGTTCAGACGCCGTGCACGGCGCACGGCACGGCGCGCGTGCCGTTCACTCGCCGCGACGAACTCGCCCATCTCGGAGGGCAACCGGCGCTGTCGCCGCCAGACGCGGCCGTCCTCCAGCGCCGTGCCGGAGAGCAGGTCCTGGGCATCGCCGTGTGGCTCCCAGCGGGCGTACTGGCGGCGCGCGGTGTCCAGCCACGCGGTGAACCGCCGGTCGCGTTCCACCCATCTGCCCAGGTTGTCCCAAGCGGGTATGAGTGCGTCGTGGACGAGTTCGGCCACTGGCTCCCCGGGCTCTTCCAGCTCGCCGGCCCGGTTCCCGGCGGCGGCCCCGGCGGTGACCAGCGGGCTGCCGGTGAGCACCCTGAGCACCGTGTCGAAGTCGGCGTCGTCCTGGGTGTCGGGTGCCTCCGGAGCACGTGATCGGGACCTCCTCGTCAGGAAACCGACGGATCGGCCCCACACCGCACGCACGCCTCGCGCCCGCTCCGGCGCGGGAGCCGCCTCCAGCGACAGCGCCCGCAACTCGGCGATGGTGCGCCGACGCCGAGTCGCCGGGGTCTTCCGCTCGACGTCGGCGGGCTCGACCAGGGCTGCCAGGAAACGCTGTGCCGCCAGATGCAGCCGGGGCTCCAGACGGGCGAACAGCGCCTCCTCCGCACGCACCAGGATCCTGGTGACCTCGCCCGCGCTGCGGTAGGCGTCGTGGGTCAGCGCACCACCGGTCCGGTGCTCCCAGAGCTGTCGCAGGGTGAGCTGGAGCAGCGGCAGCAGGGTCACGGGGAAACGGTCGGCGTGGCCCGGGTCCTGCCCGCCGGAATCCGGGGAGAGCCGGGGCAGCTGGTCGATGATCCGGTCCCGAAGACCTTCCTGAAGGCTGTGGTTGGCCTTCCTGGCGGGTTCTTCGATGATCTCCGTGATCTCGTCTCGTGTCAGCGCCGCCGGCACGTTGACCACGCGCAGATCCGGGGCGTCCAAGAAGTCCGGCACCGCGGACGCGAGCCGGGAGTAGAAGTCGTCGCGCATGACGAGCAGCAGGGTCAGGCCCGGATGGTGCGCGCGCAGGCAATCGGTGAGCTGCCGCAGCGCCCTGGCTGCGGCGGGCGTGGCGGCCGCGAGCAGTTCCTCGAGGGGGTCCACGACGAGCAGCAGCCGGTCGTGACGCGGATCGTCCCGCAACGCCTGCGCCACCGCTCCGGCGAGTCCGCTCTCCTCGACGCCCGTGACACCGCCCGCCGCCAGCGGACCGTCGAGGCCGTCGGTCGGGCGTACGCACAACTGCCGTTGCCGCTCGGTCTTCGCCACCTCGGGCAGCACTCCTGCGTGTACCAGCGACGTCTTGCCCGCGCCCGAGGGCCCGAGCAGGAGCAGCCCGCCTCGTCCCGCGCACGTGCCGAGCGCGTGCACCAGACGTTCCACCGCGGCGGAACGCCCGTGGAAGTAGAGATCGTCCTGCGCGCAGTACGGCTCCAGGCCCGGGTAGGGCCGGTCCTCGGCGAGGGCGAGTTCGGGGCAGGCGCGGCGCAGCGCCTCACTGGTCGTGGCGTACGCGATGTGCTGCCCGCGGGCCATGCGGTCGGGTACGACGAGCCTGGTCACCATGCCGATGACGCGCCCTGTTCGGTCGTCGGCGACGGGCCCTCCACTGAAGCCCTTCGTGATGTCGTTGGCGTGGGTCAGCTGCAAGAAGTCGTCCGCTTCGCCGTCCTGGGAGGGCCGCGGCAGGAAGTGCGCGGCGACCGCACCGCCGAAGTGGCCGCCGGGCCCGGCCTGCGCCGGATAGCCGTACGCGTGCACCGGGCCGCCGAGGGAATCCGCGGCGGCCCCGAGCGTGACCGGCGTGATCACCGTCGTGTCGACGGGACGATCCAGTTCGACCACGGCGACGTCCTGCGCGTCCTCGCCCTGCCAGCCTTCGGCGCGCACTCGGCCGGTCCGCACCGAGTCGTGGCCCTCCCCGGCGTGCGGGAAGTCCAGACGCACCGCGTCGCCAGGACCGGCCCCGGCGGCCACCGCCACGTGGGCGCAGGTCAGCACAAGGGTGTCGGTCACCAGCACGCCCGCTCCGGCCACGGCCCCGCCGGCCTTCAGGAGCCGTGCCGTGCTCGTCTGCAGCAAGGAGCCGTGCGACGGTGACACGGCTCAGCCCGTCCGGTGCACGCCACCTGAAGCGGGCGGCAGCTCCGGCCCGGTGCCTGACTGCTCGTCCCCGTCCTGCGTGGCCGGATCGGGCTCCGCGTCGGATCTGCGCCACACCAGCCGCACGGCGAGGTTCGACTTGACGGCGGTATTGGTGATGACGACGCCCGCCGACGTGGACAGATCCACTCCGAACTGGACCTCGACCTCGTGCGGTCGGGCCGCCCGCAGCTGGTCCAGGACCGCTTGTGCCGTCTCCCGTACCGGCGCCAGGGCCGACTGCAGTGTGCCCGGCAGGTCCCGCACCGCATCACCGATGCGGCTCGCACCCACGGGACTCTCGTCGTGCCGAACGCCCTCGGGCGCTTCGAACAGGATGAACCCCCCACCCTCCAGCGGTACCCGCGTGAAATCGCCCATTCCCCACCCCGTCGGCTCACCGCCGCCCCGGCTCCCCTGCCTGGGACGATCGCACCCGAATTGTGCCTCAACGGACGCAGGCCCGTACCGCGGAAACCCGGATTCACTCACGCCGTGCCGGGCCGTCAGCGGCAGTCGTAGGTGAACCGGGTGGCGACCGTGCGGTGGGCGGGGGAGAGGATCCGCAGTTCGGCCCGCGCCGTGCGGTGACCCTCGCCGCGGAAGGTCCACAGCAGGTGCAGCCGCGCCTGCCGCTGGCCGCGGACGACTTCTTCACGCAGCACTCCGGAGGAGGTGCCGTCGCTGCGGATCCAGCGGTAGGAGAGCGTTCCCGGACGGCCGTTGGTACGGACGAGGGCGACGATGTCCGCGGTGTCCGCACATCCCAGCACCGTCGGCCGCGATGTCACAGCCACCGTGCTCACTTCGACGGACGGCCCGAGGCGCTGCCAGGCGAGGAACGCAAGGACGCAGAGCAGCACCACCGCGGGCAGCGCGTGTCTGCGCAGGTTCCGGCGCGGGCGGACCGGTTGCACCGGCACGGTCGGGAGCGTCCGGTGGGTGCGGTGTGCGACGGCGGCGCTCACGCCCGGACCGAACCGCAACACGGTGTCCTCACCCGGGTCGGCCGGGGGCGTCGGCCACGTCGTCGAGTCCGACTGTGCGGGGAGCGTGTCGTCCCGTCGGGGCCTTTGTATCCACTGGCTGCCCAGCACGGTGGCGCTGTACTCGGCGCCGTCGGGGTCGTGCCCGTCGCCCACGCCGCGCCCCTCGGCCGGGCCCGGGGAGAGGGTGATGGCGTGTGCGTCGGTGGAGGCGAGGACCTGAGTGGGCTCCTGCTTCTCGGCGGGGGCGAGGACCTGAGTGGGCTCGTGGTCGTCGGCGGGGGCGAGGACCTGAGTGGGCTCGTGGTCGTCGGCGGGGGCGAGGATCCGAGTGGGCTCATGGTCGTCGGCGGGCCCGGGAGCGCGGTCTTTCTGAAGGGTCATCGAATGTCACACTGCCTGGTCAGAAGCTGCTGAGAGGCACCTCCGTCGGCCGAGCCGGGGTTGGTCGTGGCCTGGACCGACCAGTAACAGCCGGTGTTCTGGAAGGTGTGGTCGACGGTGATCGAGTACTGCGTGGCTCCGCTGCGCGTGACGGTCACCGGCGCGCCGTCGGGGGTGCCGAGCGGCCCCGCGACGGGGCCCGTGAACCACGAGACGGAGAGGGAGAAGGGCCCGGTACCGTCCGTGGTGACGCTGAAGGTTGCCGTCGCGGTGGTGGGACCCGTCTGCCGGAAACCCGACACCGCGACGTCCTTGACGGCGGGTGCGGCAGGCGGTGCGGGGGAGGCGGTCGTCGGCGTGGCCGTGCTCTCCACGCCGCCGGGCGGCGTCGTCTCGGGGCCCCCGGCCGAGGTGGCGGAGGCCGGGGGTGCCCCGGTACCCGTGGCCACCGGGACCGAGGGCGAGGCGCCGGGTGACGACGACGGGCCGGCCGACTCGGTGGGCGTGGAGGACGGGGACGGGGAGCCCGAGGCGGTCGGCGCGGTGGTCCCGGCAGGCTCCGCGCCGGGCTGGGCACTGGTGGTGGCCAGCGCGTGCGCCGCCCGTTGCGAGGCGGCCCCCGGGGCGTTCGGGATGCCGTAGGTCAGGAGAACGCCGAGGACAACGGCGGCACCGGACACGAGCAACCCGGACCGGCCGGGCAGCCACGACCGGACCGGCGCCGGACGCGGCCCTTGACTCAGGACCGTGCGTGCGGTGTCCGTGGTGGTCCGGGGGGAGCTGCGGGCCGAGGGCAGCAGCAGCGGCAGCAGTGCCACCAGCGAGGCGAGTCGACCGCGGCCGCGTTCCTCCCAGTCGGGCCCGTAGGCGGCACCGGCGACCCTTTCCAGTTCCGCGACGAACTCCGCCTGCCCGGGCCGCTCCGCCGGATCCTTGGCCAGACCTCGGCGAACCAGCTCACGCACCTCCTCGGGCGCCTCGTCGGCGGGGACGGGTGCCTCGATGTGCTTCAGCGCCAGCTCGGCGAGGTTGTCGCCCGCGAACGGCTTGTGGCCCGTCAGGCACTCGAAGAAGGTGGCCGTGGCCGCGTAGACGTCGGCGGCGGGGGAGGCGGGCGCGCCGGTCCACTGCTCCGGAGCCATGTAGGACGGCGTCCCCGCCACACCGGCGGTCGTGCCCGCGTCCACCGCGATCCCGAAGTCGACGAGCTTGGACCACCCGTCGGGCATGACCAGGACGTTCTCCGGCTTGTAGTCGCGGTGGACGACGCCGACACGGTGCGCGTCGACCAGTCCCAGCAGTGATCCCTTGAGGATGACGAGGGCGGATTCGGGGTCGAGCGGACCTCGACGGCTCAGCAGACCGCGCAAGGAGACACCGTCCACCAGTTCCATGACGATGGCGGCGCCGTGCGCGCTCTCGACGTACTCGTACAAGCCGGTGACGTACGGGCTCTCCAGGTCGCCGAGCAGTCGCGCCTCCGCCCGGAAGCCGTGCACGAAGCCCGGCCGGGTGCGCAGTGAGTCGCAGAGGTACTTCACCGCGACCGGAGTACCGGTCTCCTCGTGGACGGCCAGGACGACCCGCCCGCTCGCCCCTGACCCGAGTTCGAGCGACTCGGTGTATCCGGGCACTTCCCATGTGCTCATTTCGTCCCCCCGAGACCGGCTGGTGCACTGCCGCGGTGTCGTCGGAGCCCGACGACTGCGCCGCGACCATGCCACGCGCTCAGAGACACATTTTCGGCCACTGCGGTTGCGTGACCAGACGTACCCGCGAGGTGTGCTCCGACCGTGACACGGCGACCGCGGGAGAAGTGGACCCGACAGTGGGCGAGAAGCGGCCCCCCGGGCACGGTGGTGCCGAGCGGAAGTTCTCGGCGCGGGGGCCGGACACGTGCCCGGTGCAGGACCGGGGTTGGCCGGAACGACCGCGCACCCCTCGCGGAATCCAAGGCACCGTTGCGCACAATCCCGCCACATCCGTTCGGACGGCGTTCGCGCAGGGTGCTGCGGGTCGGAGGACGCCGAGCAGCCGTGGCGGTGCAGCGCCACCTCCGGTCCGAGCCGCCGGGGATTGGCGCTAATCACGCTTCAAGGCGGCGCGACGGCACGGCATGCTCGCAGTGCCCAGCCGCGTGCTGGGCCACTCACGGCACTTCGCTCGTCGCATGCGGCCGGGCAGCTGGGCGAACCGGCGCCGCGCAGCACAGCGGATGGATGACGCGTCACCGCACCGGCACCACAACGGGCAGAAACTGCCGATGTTCCCCACCGGGACCCCCGGTGCTTCACAGCTCGGAAGCGAGTCACCGAACGGTCTCCACTTCCTCAGGAGCAAGCATGGTCAGAACGACTCTGCGAGCCACCGCACTTGTGACGACGGTCTGCGGCTTCGCATTCCACCTCAGCGGTACGGCGGGTGCCGCCGGTGCCGCCACCGGCGAAGCGCCCCGGGCCGAGGCCCTCGCCACCACCCTCGTCAACAAGACCGGCACCACCGTGACCGTCACCGCGGGTGTGGGTTACGGCAACACGATCTCCGTATGGCAGGTGGGTGACAGCATCAGGATCAGGGACACCGGCGACTACATCGCAGCGTCCGGCGGTTGCACCTCGGTCAGCGTCAACGAGGCCGTCTGTCCCGGCGCCGCCACGACGACGGAGCTGGTGGTCGCCGCCGGCGACCAGAACGACAGCGTCACGTCGTCCCTGAGCGGGCTCGGGGTCACCCTGCTCGGCGGTGGGGGTGACGACAGCCTCGGCGGCGGGGGAGCCAACGACACTCTCGAAGGGGAGGAAGGCGCCGACACGCTGTCCGGCGGAGGCGGGAACGACACGCTGATCGGTGGCTCAGGCGCGGACAGGATCACCGGCGGCTCCGGGAACGACTCCGTCGAGGGACGTGACGGTGCGGACGTCGTCGGATCCGGTTCCGGCAACGATGTCGTCGAAGGAGGCAACGGCGCCGACCACATCGTCGCCGCGGAAGGGTCCGACCACGTCGACGGAGGAAACGGCAGAGACACCATCGACGTGGTGGACGAGATCGGTGGCAACGACTACGCCAACGGCGGCGCGGGAGCCGACAGGTGCAGCTACGACCTCGGCGACTCCGTGACGGGTTGCCCCTGAAGGCCGGCGAGCGTGACCGCACACCGCACACCCCATCCGACGGGACGACAGGGGAGTACGTGATGACGAACACCAGACGCGCGCGAGCCACGCTGTGCGTCGCTGTACTCGTTTGCCTATCGGCCGGCTCATCGGCCTGGGCCGGTTCGAACTCCGCCGCAGCCGGCCGGCTCGCGGACACGACCGTCGTGTCCTTCTCGAACGACAGCGTCATCGTCACGGCGAGCACCGGCGTGGCGAACGACATCACCGTCCGGCGGCAGGGAGACCTCCTCGTGGTCTCGGACGCCGGGGACGCCGTATCGGCCGTGGGCCCGTGCCAGGTGCGATCGGAGCACTCGGCGACCTGTCCATTGCCCGGGACCTCCGTCCACGTCGCCGCTCAGGACAGCGACGACCAGGTCACGGTCTCGCCGAACGTGGAGACGCCTTCGACGGTGTTCGGAGGCGACGGTGACGACCGCCTCAACGGAGGCCCCAGGGCGGACCGGCTCTTCGGTGACGACACGGCCCTCGGCATCAGAGCCGCGACGCCGGGAAACGACACCATCAACGGCGGGCCGGGCAACGACACGCTTTCGGGCCTGGGCGGAAACGACACGATCAACGGCAACGCCGGGAACGACACGCTGAACGGCAACGAGGGCAACGACACCCTGAACGGAAACATCGGCAACGACACCCTCAGGGGAGGCACCGGCAACGACAGCCACAACGGCCAGGAAGGCGTCGACACCCTTGAGGCCGTCGACGGCATCGCGATGAACGACTCGCTCGACGGCGGTCTGGCCATCGACACCTGCAACCGCGACCCCGGGGACACGGCGGTCAACTGCCCCTGAGACCGACACCGACGGTGCCCCACGCGGCACCGGGCACGACCGGCGTCCCCCAGGCTCTCCAGCCGGGGGACGCTGTACGCCGCACCACGTGAGCCCCGTCTCACTCGGGCGGCACCCCTTGGCTATGCAACTAGTTGCATAGCAAGATCGAGGAATGGCGCTCGAGCACGCGATCCTCGTCTCCCTGCTGGAGAAGCCGGGCTCCGGCTACGAGCTGGCCCGGCGGTTCGAACGGTCCATCGGATACTTCTGGACCGCCACGCACCAGCAGATCTACCGGGTTCTCAAACGCATGGAGAGCGACGGCCTGCTCGCCGTCCGGTCGCTTCCGCAGCAGAGCCGGCCGGACAAGAAGGAGTACTCCGTCGTGGGACCCGGCCGTGCAGCGCTCTCCCGATGGCTGCACGAACCGATCGAGCCCGAGAGCATCCGGCACGACCTCGCCGTGAAGATCCGCGGCGCCGCCTTCGACGATCCGTCCGCGCTGATCCACGAGGTCGAAAGGCACCGACAGGTGCACAGTGACCGGCTCGCGCACTATCTCGCCGGCGAGCTGCGTGACTTCACCGGCCCGACGGCCCCCACCCCGCTCGACGCCGGTCAGGAGCTGCAGCATGTCGTGCTGCGCGGTGGCATCGCGTTCGAGCGGATGACGATCGCCTGGCTCGACGACGTGCTCGCCACCCTCCGCAGGCTCGGCACAGCACGCTCGCACGCCTGAACCGCCGGCCCCGCCGCCCGCGCCCCGCGGCGTTCACCCGCACCACCTCACCCTCAACCCTCGACCCTCGGAAGGCGGACCTCCATGGCCGACCCGCTCCTGTTCAACCCGCGCACGTACGACCCGGCGCAGTTCGACCCCGAGACCCGCAGGTTGCTGCGTGCCACCGTCGACTGGTTCGAGGACCGCGGCAAGCGCAGGCTCATCGAGGACTACCGCTCCCGCGCCTGGCTGGCCGACTTCCTCGCGTTCGCCGCCAAGGAAGGACTGTTCGCCACCTTCCTCACCCCGCAGTCCGCCGCCGGACACAAGGACCAGCGGTGGGACACGGCGAGGATCGCCGCACTCAACGAGATCTTCGGGTTCTACGGTCTCGACTACTGGTACGCGTGGCAGGTGACCATCCTCGGTCTCGGCCCGGTCTGGCAGAGCGACAACGCCGCGGCCCGCACCCGCGCGGCGGACCTCCTCGCCCAGGGTGAGGTGTTCGCCTTCGGCCTCTCCGAGAAGACCCATGGCGCCGACATCTACTCCACCGACATGCTGCTGACGCCGGACGGCAACGGCGGCTTCAGGGCGACGGGTTCCAAGTACTACATCGGCAACGGCAACGCCGCCGGCCTCGTCTCGGTCTTCGGCCGACGCACCGACATCGAGGGCCCGGACGGCTACGTCTTCTTCGCCGCCGACAGCCGCCACCCGGCCTACCACCTCGTGAAGAACGTCGTCGACTCCTCGAAGTACGTCAGCGAGTTCCGCCTCGACGACTACCCGGTGGGCCCGGAGGACATCCTGCACACGGGCCGCGCCGCCTTCGACGCCGCCCTCAACACCGTCAACGTCGGCAAGTTCAACCTCTGCACCGCCTCGATCGGCATCTGCGAGCACGCGATGTACGAGGCCGTCACCCACGCCCACAACCGCATCCTGTACGGCCGCCCCGTCACCGCCTTCCCGCACGTGCGCCGTGAGCTGGCCGACGCGTACGTCCGCCTCGTCGGCATGAAGCTGTTCAGCGACCGCGCCGTCGACTACTTCCGCTCCGCCTCGCCGGACGACCGCCGTTACCTGCTCTTCAACCCGATGACGAAGATGAAGGTGACCACGGAGGGCGAGAAGGTCATCGACCTCATGTGGGACGTCATCGCCGCCAAGGGCTTCGAGAAGGACACCTACTTCGCCCAGGCCGCCGTCGAGATCCGCGGGTTGCCCAAGCTCGAAGGCACCGTCCACGTCAACCTCGCGCTGATCCTCAAGTTCATGCGCAACCACCTGCTGAACCCGGCCGAGTTCCCGGCCGTGCCGACCCGCCTCGACGCGGCCGACGACACGTTCCTCTTCGAGCAGGGACCGGCCCGCGGCCTCGGCTCGGTGCGCTTCCACGACTGGCGCCCCGCCTACGACGCATACGCCGGCGTGCCGAACGTCGCCCGCTTCCGGGAGCAGGCCGACGCCCTGTGCGAGTTCGTCGCCACCGCGGCCCCCGACGAGGAGCAGAGCCGCGACCTCGATCTCCTTCTCGCCGTCGGCCAGCTGTTCGCGCTGGTCGTGCACGGCCAGCTGATCCTGGAGCAGGCCCGCCTGACCAACCTCGACGAGGACGTGCTCGACGAACTGTTCTCCGTACTCGTCCGCGACTTCTCCGCCTACGCCGTCGAGCTGCACGGCAAGGACTCCGCCACCGCGGACCAGCAGCACTGGGCGCTCGGTGCCGTCCGTCGACCCGTCGTCGACGAAGCACGTTCGGGGCGCGTCTGGGAGCGGGTGGTGGCACTGTCCGGGGCGTACGAGATGGCTCCGTGACGCCTGCCCGCACCTAGAGGACGCGACACCTGACGGTCGTACCCCCTGGACGCGGTGACACCGCCACCGTGGCCCTCCGCGCGACCTCCCGCGCGGAGGGCCACGGTGCGTGGCGCTGCCGGCGCACCGGGCGTACCCGCTGCCCCGGCAGGGTCCTCTCAAGTGGACCGGGGTCCCGCGGCGCGGCGGAGTCGGTTGGCGATCGCCAGCCCCAGCCCGTCCTCCTTCGGCAGCGAGGCGACGATGAGGTCGCAGCCCTGCAGATCGAGCTCGCGCAGGTACCCGTACAGCCCGCGAGCGTAGGCGGCCGTCGACCCGGGGACCGCCACCACGGCGTTCGCCTTCACCGCGGCGCCGGCGTGTGCCGGGGGAAGCAGGACACCCACCTGGTGCCCCAGCCCTTGTGCCCGCTCCGCCTCGGTGACGACGTCCTCCGGCTCGACGAGAACGACCGTGGCCCGCGGCGCGTAGTGGGACGGGTGCTGGCCGGGCACCCGGACACGGCTCGTCGAGGGGACCGCAACCGGGCGCCCCAGCACCGCTTCGAGCTCCTCGCGCGTCACGCCGCCGGGCCGAAGGACGCTCGGGAACTCGCCCGTGGCGTCGACGATGGTCGACTCGACGCCGACCTGGCAGGGGCCGCCGTCCAGCACGAAGTCGACAGCGTCACCGAGCTCCGCACGGACATGGTCGGCCGTGGTGGGGCTGACCGAACCGAAGCGGTTGGCGGACGGTGCCGCGACACCGCCGCCGAAGGCCGACAGCAGCGCGAGCGCGAGGGGGTGGTCGGGCACGCGCACGGCCACGGTCTCAAGACCACCCGTCGCCGCGAGCGGCACACGTCGCCCGCGTTTCAGCACCAGTGTCAGCGGCCCCGGCCAGAAGCGTTCGGCCAACAGCCGTGCCGTCGCGGGCACGTCCTCGACCCAGTCGCCCAGGTGCTCGGCGCCGCCGATGTGGACGATCAGCGGATGAGTGGGCGGGCGCCCCTTGACTTGGAAGACGCGCCCGACGGCCGCGGGGTCCTCGGCGTTGGCGCCCAGCCCGTACACGGTTTCGGTCGGCAGGGCCACCAGGCCCCCGGCGCGCAGCACACCGGCCGCCTTTTCGATGTCACTGGTTGTTGCCATCACGAGCGCAATCCTCCCACTGATCCGCTCGGCCCAGGGCCGACGGCGGACCGGTGAGCCCAACCGGCTCGGGTGCGGGCGACCGGTGCGGGTGGCAGCAGACGCAGCCCGGCCGCCGCGAGGTCGCCCGGCAATGCAGGCGCCTCGACGCGGGCGGCCGTCTGGTACCGGCTGATCTCGGCTCCCGCGCCGCGAAGCGGAAGCGGCCGTACGACGGAGCCTGGAGCGCAGCACCACCGCCCCCGTGGTTCCGGCCGAGCGCTTCTACGGCCTCGCGTGCGTGCATCGGCATCACCGGACACGCCGACGTCCCTCACCCGGACTGCGCTTCCACGGGTTGCCGCAGAATCGTCCTGAGCTTGGCGGGGTCGGTCCGGCGTGGGTCGCTGAGGTAGATCTCATGGTGCAACCCCGCCTCCCGCAGGTTGTGGGCGGGGAGATAGTCGTGGTGCAGCCTGCTCAGGATCGGTGTCTCGTCGTCGTAGGGGCCGATGTGCAGAACCTGGGCGCTGGTGCCCTCGTGCAGGGTCTGTGAACGAACGGCCGCAGCAGCCGGAAGATTCTTCTTGCTCAGGACGGTGCGCTTGGCGTCTTCGATCATCTCGCCGGGGAGCCAGTCGGGCACGTTGATGAGGAGTCTCCAGTGCCAGTTGTCCTTGAGCCTGGCCAGGAAGTCGCCCATGTCGTCCGCCCACCACAGACCCTCCAGCGGGCCCACGACGAAGTCCTTGCCGAGGTCGCCTTTGCCCGCGAACTTGGCGGTGTAGGCGACCGCGTAGAGCGCCTCGACCGCCTGGCGGTACGAGGCGCTGGTGTTCGGGTCGCCGTGCCCGTCGATGGCGAGGAAACGGAGCTCGGGGATGTCGACGAGTTCCCAGTCGGTGTTCTTGGGCGCGTAGCACTGCTTGAACCGGCGCTTGACGTCGTACTTGGTGGTCATACCGAGGACCCTCCCTGTGCGGAACCGTCACCAGGGAAGCTGTCCTGCTCCGCCCTCGGCACCAGGCGGCGGGGCCTCTCGCCCGGCAGCGCCCTCGCGGCACCTTCCGACTCGCGCCACCTCCCGACGCGCCGACCGCTCGCCTCGCCCCTCTCGGGTTGCGGTGCAGGATCCATGAACCAGGCTGTGACACGCAGGTGTGAGTGCATCTCGTCATCCTCGCGGTGATCACCGTTCCACGTCCGCCGTACCGGAGATGTTGTGGGGTGGTCGGCCGGCGTGGTCAGCCCAGGACCGGAGGTGCCCAGTCGGCATGTCGCACGATGGCGCGGACGGTCACGCGGGAGGGGGCCAGCCGCAGAGCCGTGTTCCGTAGGGCGACGGCCAGGGGGTGCGTCAGCCGTTGGCCCATCCGCCCGGCTTGGCGGGCGGCGCGCGCGACTGACTGGCTGCGCGGGCGGCGCTCCCTGTCGTAACGGGCCAACGCCGATTCGATGGTGGGCTCGGTGGTGAGCGCGGAGGCCAGCGCGGCCGCGTCCTCCAGTGCCTGGCAGGCACCCTGACCGAGGTTCGGGGTCATGGCGTGGGCCGCGTCACCGAGCAGGGCGATCCGGCCTGCGGTGAAGGCGGGCAGAGGCGTCGCCAGCTCGTGGATGTCGTGGTGCAGGACGGCCTCGGGCCGGGTGGCGTCCAACAGCGTGGGGATCGGATCGTGCCACTCGCCGAACAGGCCACGCATCGTGCCAAGGGCGTCCGGATGCCGCACACCGGCAGGCGAGTTGAGGACCGCGTGCCACTCGGCCCTGCCGTCGGCGAAGACGATGTGGCCGAACTCGGCGCCCCTTCCCCAGGTCAGCTCGAAGTCGGTGTCCAACTGCACCGGACGCTCGGTGACGGCACGCAGCACGGTCGACCCGCTGTAGGCCGGGCCGGGGTGCTGAGGGAACAGCTGGGTGCGCAGTCGGCTGCCCACTCCGTCGGCGGCCACGACCAGATCCGCCTCCAAGACGCCGTCTCCCAGCGGTATGCGCACCCGGCTGGGATCGGAGCGGTCGACGCAGGCCACTTCGGCCCCGACCACCAGACACTCGGACGGCAGCGCCGCACGCAGCAAGTGGTGCAGCACGGCCCGGGGGATACCGACGATCGGCGTGCCCAGCTCGCGCGCGAGAGCGGTCCCGTCCATCCGGGCCAGCCAGCCGCCACCGGGGACACGGGTGCCCCCGGTGTACTGGGGCCGCGCGGCCTCGCGCACCGCCTCGCCGACGCCGAGGGCGTCCAGGGCCCGGATGCCGTTGGCGTGCAGGGAGATGCCCGCGCCCACGTCGGCCAGTACGGGGGCGCGTTCGACAACCGTCACCTCCCAGCCGATCAGGCGCAGACCGATCGCCGCAGCCAATCCGCCGATACCCCCGCCCACCACCACCGCGTTGCCGCCCATACCGGTTCTCCCTCGTCCACCCCGCCGAGATCCTTCTACGGATGTAGAAGAAGAGTACTCCGTGTCTCTACAGGTGTAGAAAAGGGAGATGTCCACAGACCGACGCACTGTCCTCGCCGATGCGGCCATCGACGTTCTCGCCGGGGCCGGAATGCGAGGACTGACCCATCGCGCGGTGGACCGTGCGGCACACCTGCCGGCCGGTACCACCTCCGCCTACTACCGAACCCGCCACGCACTGCTCACCGCAGTGGTCAGACGCCTGGTCGCCCTCGACCAGGAGGAGCTCCAGGCGGTCGGAGAACGGACGCCGGTGCCGCGCGACGCGGAGGAACTGGTGGGCCAGATCGCCGCCTTCGTCGAGCAACGCCTCACCGGGGAGGCGCGGCGACGCTCCCTCGCGCGCTACGCGTGCGCGATCGAGAGCGTGCACCAGTCGGAGCTGCGGGAGATTCTGACGCCGCGCCGGAACGCGGGACGCCAGGTCGTGCACGACTTCCTGGCAGCACAGGGCGTCGCTGATGCCGAGGAGCGTACTGTCACGCTGCTGACCTGCGTGGACGGATTGATCTTCGACCGCCTGGTCGGGGGTGGAGCCGTGTCGGAGCAGGAGATTCGCGGGCTTGTGGTGGCGGCGCTCCGATAGCCCGCATCGGCTGACGGCGGGCGGGCCCGTCTCGCCGGCGTCGGCCACGGCCATAAGTGGGAACAAGGACAGGTCAGTGGAAACCTCTGCAGGGTGTCGAAGCGCTTCACCTTATGGATCAAATCGGCGAGATTCCTCGGCGAACCAGAGGAGTGAAGCTTTGCTTCCACCAGGCATTGACACCGCATCCGGCGAAATGGGAGCGTCGAAGCGCTTCACCATCTGGTGTCGCTTCCTCCTCGTTGACCACTGCGACCGCCGTGCCTGCCACCTGGGTTTCGGCGGGCGCGGCCGGGAGTGTCGCCTCGGTCGCGCCGGATTCCTGAAAGGACAGCGTCATGTCCCAGAAGTCCAAGAAGAGACGCGTCAGAGATGTCCTGGTAGCCCTGCTGATGGGGATCTCACCGCTCTTCGCGGCGTTCGTACTGACCGGAGCCTCGGCCGCCACCGCGTCGGCCGCGTCACTGACCGAGGTGACCAACTTCGGCAGCAACCCCGGCAACCTGCGGATGTACGTCTACAAGCCCGACAGTGCTCCGGCACGTCCGGCGGTGCTGGTGGCGGTTCACTACTGCACCGGCACGGGGCCCGCCTTCTACTCCAACACGGAGTTCGCCCGCCTGGCCGACCAGCACGGGTTCATCGTCGTCTACCCGGACGCGAACGTCAGCGGGCAGTGCTTCGACGTCTCCTCGCCCCAGGCGCTCAAGCACGACGGGGGCAGTGACCCCACGAGCATCGCCCAGATGGTCCGGTACACCCTGCAGAACATGAACGCCGACGCCAACCGGGTCTACGTCACCGGCGCCTCGTCCGGCGCGATGACGACCAACGTCATGCTCGGCGCGTACCCGGACCTGTTCAAGGCCGGGGCGGCCTTCATGGGTGTGCCGTTCGGCTGCTTCGCCACCACCGACGGCTCGGGCTGGAACACTGCCTGCGCCACCGGCCGGATCAGCAAGACCCCGCAGGAGTGGGGCGACCTCGTCCGCAACGCCTACCCGGGGTACACCGGACCCCGGCCGCGGATGCAGCTGTGGCACGGTACCGAGGACGAAGCGCTGTACTACGCGAACCTCGGTGAAGAGATCAAGCAGTGGACCAACGTGCTCGGGGTGAGCCAGACTCCGGTCCTCACCGACTCCCCTGGGTCCGGCTGGACCCGCACTCGCTACGGCTCCACCGGCGTACAGGCGCCGGTCGAGGCGAACAGCTTCCAGGGGGTCGGGCACAGCCTGCCCGAGAGCGGTATGGCGGCCCGGGCCATCGCCTTCTTCGGACTCGACGGCTCCGGCGGCACCACCACGGGTCCGGTCCGCGCCACCGGTTCCGGCAAGTGCCTGGACGTCCCCGGCTCTTCGCAGACCAACGGCACTCAGACCCACATCTGGGACTGCAACGGCCAGCCGAACCAGACCTGGACCAGGACGCCGAACAAGCAGCTCACCGTCTACGGCGGTGCGAAGTGCCTCGATGCGGCCGGCACCGCGGCCGGCGCCAAGGTCGTGCTGTGGGACTGCAACGGCGGCACCAACCAGCAGTGGAACATCAACTCCAACGGCACCGTCACCGGCGTCCAGTCGGGCCTGTGCCTGGATGTGACCGGTGCCTCCACCGCCAACGGCGCACTGGTCGGACTGTGGGACTGCAACGGCGGCAGCAACCAGCGCTGGAACCTCGGCTGACACCACGGGCCCGAGTCCGGGAGGGCAGCATCCCGCCCCCGCCCGCACACGTGTGCCACCGGCCAGGTCCCGAGATCTTCACCCCGCACGACCACTTCCAGCCGGGTCGGACCGATGCGACGCCGGCGACGGAGCGGGCAACGGTGATCCGGACCGAAGGGTGGCCGCCCAACCCGGCGGCCACCCCCACCACTCACTGCCCGTACGCGACCAGGAGGTTGGTGGCCGGAACCACTACGAGCCCACCACCTGCGCCGAGACCGGTCAACGGCTCGGAGACGTTGTGCTCGTCGGGTTCGTTGATGGGCGCGCCGACGTCGGTGGACCACACCGGCTGACCCGTTGCGCCGTTGAGCGCCCACAACCGGCCGCTCTCCGAGCCGACGTAGACGTAGCCGTTGACGACGATCGGCGCACTGCTGATCCGGCCGTCGCCCTCGAACTTCCAGCGAGTGGCCAAAGTGCGGCTGTGCCGCTCCTGAAGGACGCCGTCGTCGACGAAGTAGCCTTGGCGTCCGTCGAAGGCCGGTGCCGGCGACCAGCCCGTGGCCTCGTACGTACCGCGGACCTTCCCGTCGGCGGCCTTGAGGACCGTGGGGTCCATCCCGGCGTCGTCGCGAACCCAGACACCGCCGTCGGCGAGAACCGGGGTGCGGCCGCCGCCGCCCGAGCAGTCCGTTTCGTGGCGCCAGAGCAGGCTGCCCGACTTGGGGGCGAAGGCGTACGTCTGCTCGCAGGCGTACGAGACGTAAACACCCTTGGCCGTGACGGCAGGCGAGCTGTTGTCCCCGTTCGTGACAGGCTGCGTCCACAGCACCGCACCGCTGGCGGCGTCCACCGCGTACAACGTGCCGCCCGACCCGGCGCCGCCCGTGTAGACCACGCCACCGGCGAAAGTGGGCGGCGAGGTGAAGGAGTGCTGTCCGGGCAGCCTGACGCTCCAGATCACCTTCCCGTCGGCCGGGTCGAACGCTGTCAGCACGCCGTCGTAGTTCTGGGCGTAGAGCCGGCCGCCACCGTAGGCGAGCGCGGACCACCAGTAGGTGCCACCGAGGTCCACGGGCGCCCAGGCGTCCTGCCCCGTTGCCGCGTCCATGGCGTACAGGACGGTGCCGTACCCGTTCGGCGAGGAAGCGGTGGCGAACACGCGTCCGTCGGCCACGATGGGATAGGACACGTCCCCGCCCAGGTCGCGCGACCACTTCCTGCCGAGCGGTGGCGCACCCACAGCAGTGTCGACGAGACTGCCGTCGTGCCGTGCGTTGATCTGATAGGTGGTCGAGACCCCGGTCTGCAGCGGTTGCGCGCCGACCGGTATCACGAGCGCGAGAAGCGCCAGTCCCGCACCTAAGAGGACAGCAATGGTTCTTCGAGAATTCACTCAGACATCCCTTTGTCCTACGGCATCGCCCAGGCGATGCGGGCGCGGACCTGCCCCGGGTTCGGTGACCGGCCCGCTTCCGTATCTGATGAACCGCCAGGGCATTCCAACCACGCTGTACATGCGCGCAGTTGAAATGCCCACGATCACCTTCCATACCCGCAACAAGGCCTGTGACGCTTCGTCGCCGCGATGTTCACCGGCCGACGCCGAGTGCCATGCGGCCGACGACGGCCGCGCAGAGCCGTGGACCGTGCCGGGGCGCGGCGGCGCGCCCAGCCGACAGACCCGGTGGCGGAATTCGGACCTGCCCGAGATCCTCGCTCGCGCCGCCGCAGAGTCTCGCGGCCGGTGAGTCGCCGTACCCGGCGGGCAGCCCCCTCCGCGGCACCGCGGCCCACCGCACGCCTGGCCGGAACACACACCGCACGCAGGCATTTCCAGGGTGTCCGGCGTGGCCCCGGGCGGCGTGCATCACGCGGTTATCGCGGGCCAATCGGCAGATGGAGGGGAGCGCCCCGGGAGCTGAATGATCAATTCAATCCGGGGTGTCGATGATAAACGTGGTTCTTCCACAGTGGCCGGTTGAAGTCTCATTCGGAGGACTTAGCTTCTGCTTCAGTGGGACGCGTTGTGTGTCGCACCTATGGAGGAGGCCACATGGCCGAAGTCAAGAAGGTCGCCCGCCCCGCGGTCACCGCGTCGTCCCGTCCCTGCGCGTTCGTGTCGCCGGACAAGGGCAACGCCCCGACCATCACGCCCGCACGGAAGCAGGCGGAGGTCGTCTCGACCCCCGCTGAACAGCGGAAAGAGTGTGCGTCGGCCTAAGGGCTGAGGTTCCCCCCGGGGCCCGCCCGCAGGCCGGGCCCCGGTCTGTCGCGCGAACCGGACCCAGGGCCGAAGAGCGCGAGGCAGCTCCGCATCGGAAGTCGTGAGACGCAGGGAGAATACGTCAGCCATGCAGAATTCCGTCTATCAGTCCTCGCGCTACGTCCGTACCCTGCGCGCCGCGGGCGACCGTGATTTCACTTCATTCGGAGGTCGGCTCGATTCCTACCAGGGCGACGACCGAACCATGGCATTTCATTCACTCTTCGGTAATGCGCGGCTGATCGACCGGGACATCGTCGAAATCCTCAAGGAAGCCTCCCAGGGCATCAGCTGGGACCGGCTTCGGGAACGCGTCGACGAGGACTCGCTGCGCGACCTCGTCGAGGCCCGGTTCCTCGTCGAGGCGGGGCACGACGAGGCCAGGGAGATCGACAGCCTGCTGCAGAGCCGGCAGAACGCGCTCAGCAGCGGCGTGTTCCACTCCTCCATCCAGCTCGTGCTCACCAACGCCTGCAACTTCTCCTGCCAGGGCTGCTTCGCGTACAACTTCGACGGGGGCGTCGAGGAGCGCAACACCTCCGGTGAGTCGGTCAAGCCCGGGCCGGTCCTGGTCGAACTGCGCCGATCCCGCGAGGACACGGGCACCCAGCACCAGGACTCGGGCCCCACTCTCGCCGCAGGCGACTGGAACCACGGCTCGGACTCGGCCCGCAACCCCTCCATGCACATGTCCCGCGAGGTCGCCGAGAAGACCATCAGGGAGGCCATCGAGCTGCGCAAGGCCAACGGCGGCGGCCATCTGACGGTGTCGTTCTTCGGCGGCGAGCCCACCCTCGCGCGCGGCACCATCCTGCACGTGCTGCGCACCTTCGGCGACAGCCACGACGGGGTCACCCTCTCCTACGACCTCACCAGCAACGGCTCCCGCATCGACGACGAGCTGCTGGCGGCACTCGCCAGGCACCGCGTCGACACCACCGTGTCCATCGACTACCTGGTCCCGGAGACCGGCGAGTTCCGCGGCGGGCAGCAGCAGCGCACCCCCTGGGCCGTCGTCCGCAAGGCGATCCTCGACATGAAGGCCGCGGGTGTCCCGGTCAGCATCACCACGGTGCTGTCCCAGTACACCTGGGACAAGTGGGGCACCCCGCTGATCGACTTCGTCGCCGAGGCCGGCCTGGACACCCTCGACGTCATCGTGTCGTTCCAGGCGAAGGAGTTCTTCGACCGGCACAGCCCGCACGACGTGGCGCAGCGGCTGCTGGCCGCCGTCGACTACGGGCGCGAGCGCGGCGTACAGCTCAGCGGCTACTGGTACCAGACCTTCCAGATGATCATCGACGAGGCCAAGTGGGCGGAACAGGCCGACTACAAGACCTGCCCGGCGGTCGGCCGCCAGCTCTCCATCGAACCCAACGGCAGCGTCTTCGCCTGCAAGGCCACCGCCCGCAAACTGGGCACCATCGACGACTGGCGCGGCGTCTTCTCCTCGCCCGCCTACCAGGACTACGGCATGCGGGCCTACACCAACGGACCCGGCTGCCAGGGCTGCGAACTGCAGGGCACCTGCTCGGGCGGCTCCGCGGGGGCGCTGGAGGAGGAGAACGGCTCGATCCAGGTGATGTCCCCCGGCTACTGCGCCTACATGCGTGAGGTGGTCCAAGGCCTCCTGGAGCGCCATCACGCCCAGAGCCTCGCCACCCTCTCCTGACCCAGGCCCCTCGACGACCCCGCACCGGCCCGCTCCGCAGCGGGCCATCGAGCCACGACCCGGACCCGTCGCACCGGTCCGGGCCAGGAAGGGTGACTGGTTCCATGGCAACGATCGGTTTGCACTTCGGCCATGACGCGGGCGCCGCGCTCACCGACGCGACGGGCTACCGCGTGATCGAGGCCGAGCGCCGCCTGGGGCTGCGCCATGTGTGTGGTGGCAACGGCGGCTTCCCGCAGGCCGCCGCCGACTGGCTGGCGGAGCTGAGGGAGCGGGCGGCGAGCCCGGTGACCCGGATCGCCGTGGCCGACTGGTACACACCGATGTGCCAGGTGCTGCCTCCGTCGCTGGTCGAGCTCGTCAACGAGGACGCCCGCTGGACGGCCACCGGCGGCACGGGTCTCGCCGACGCGGTGACCCGGGTGATCAAACCCCTGGACTGGCCGCTGGCCGAGGGCTTCGGCGACATCACCCTGACCGCCGTGCGCCACCACTACGCGCACGCCGCCCTCGCCTACTACACCTCCGGCGCCCGCAAGGCCCTGGTGCTGGCCCTGGACGGAACCGGCAACTACGCCGAGTGCGGCATGGTGTGCCTCGGCGACGGCAACCAGCTCACCCCGGTGATGTCCTTCACCAACCGCACCGGACCGCGCTTCGGCCTGGTCTACGAGGCACTGGCCCGGCGCATCCACGGCAGCCAGTTCGACACCGGAAAGCTGCTCGGGCTGACGGCCACGGGGGAGACCGACGCCTCGCTGCTGCCGGTGCTGCGCGCCATGCTCGTCCCGCAGTCCACCCGGCGCACCTCGCCGGACCTGTACGAGCAGCTCGACGAGCGCCGGCTCGCCGGCACCGCGTTGCGCTACGCCGACACCTGGTGGGAGTACGACCCCCACAGCGGCGGCTACCTGGACGCGGGCCTGGCCGACTCGTCGGACGAAGACGTCGTGCACTCCTTCGGCTCCGTCTTCCCCGACGAGATCCGCACCGCGGCCGGCCACACCGTCGAGGTCGGGACCTCCCCCGACGAGCGGGTGTGCAGGGACCTCGCGGCCACCCTGCAGACCGCCGTGGAGCAGGACCTGACACGGCTGGTCACCGGCATCAGCCGACGCTTCCCCAGCTACTCCACCCTCTGCTACGCCGGCGGCTGCGCGCTGAACATCACCGCGAACAGCCGCTTGGCCGAGTGCGGCCAGTTCACCCGGGTGCCCGTGCCCACCTGCTGCGACGACTCGGGGATCGCGCTCGGCGCAGCGCTGGCCGTCGCCGAACCGGCCGACCGCCCCGCCATGGCGAGTCGCTCGGGATGGGCGTCGCTGGCCTACGCCGGACCGCCACTGGCGGGCCTGGAGCCCGCGGAACGCGCTGACACCCCACCGCTCGACGCCCTGGCACGGCGACTGGACGACCTCGGGTTGTCCCTGCGCAGCCCGGCCGACGACGAGGAGTTCCTCGCGGCGGTCGCCGAGCTGCTCGCCGACCGGCGGTGCGTGGCCTGGCTGGAGGGAGGCATGGAGACCGGACCGCGGGCACTGGGCCACCGCTCACTGCTGGTCTCGGCACACTGGAGCGGAGCCCGCCGGTACGTCTCCCAGACGATCAAACAGCGGGAGTGGTTCCGACCGGTCGCGCCGATCTGCCCCGAGGAGGTCGCCGACCAGTACTTCACCGGACCCCTCGACCACACCGAGACCATGCTGTTCGCGGTGCGGGTGCGGCCCGAGCGGGCCCGGCAGCTCGCCGAGGCACGGCACATCGACGGTACGGCCCGCCTGCAGACCGTACGGCCCGACACCCAGCCCCTGCTGCACCGGCTGTGCCACGCGGTCGCCGCCCGCACACAGCTGCCCGTGCTCATCAACACCAGCGCCAACGGGGGCGGCCGGCCCATTCTCAACCACCTCGACGAGGCACTTCAGTTGCTCACCGGGACCGAACTCGACGCCGTGGTGCTGCCCGAACGCCGCCTGATCATCGAGTGACGCCCGCCGCCCACCCCGCATCCGCTCCCCGCCCGCACAGGAGAGTGCCCGTGGCCGCCACCCAACTGCGAGACATCCACAAGACGCAACCGCTGCGAGTCCTGTCCGCCGCCGACTGGGACCACTGGATCGACCGAGGCTATGTGATCGTCCGTCAGGCCGTCGCGCCGCAGACCGTCTCCGCCCTCACCGAGGCCCTGTTCGCCTTCCTCGACATGCGCCCGGACGACCCCTCGACCTGGAGCTCGCCGCACACCGGCAACGACCGGCTGCCCGGTCACAGCGGGCTGGTCGAGATGTACAACCACCAAGCACAGTGGGACATCCGGCAGACCCCGCGGGTGTACGAGGCCTTCGCCGACATCTGGGACCGCACCGATTTGTGGGTCACCATCGACTTCGCCAACGTCAACCCCCCCAACCGCGGACCGCGCGCCTTCGACGGCTTCATCCACTGGGACGTGGACACCTGCGCCGACCCGCTCCCGGTGAGCTGCCAGGCGGTGCTCTCGCTGACCCACGGCGACGAGGAGATCGGCGGCTTCCAGTGCGTCCCGGAGATCTTCACCGAATGGGACAAGTGGGTCAGCGGCCAGCCCGCCGACCGTGACCCCTTCACCCCGGACATCACCGGCTACTCGATCACCACCCCGGAGGTCGCACCCGGCGACCTGATCATCTTCAACAGTCTGCTGCCGCACGGCGTGCACCCGAACGACTCCGAATCCCGGGTGCGCATGGCGCAGTACCTGACCATGGCACCCGCCTGGGAGGACCACACGGAGCTGCGCCAGGCCCGAGTGCGGTTCTGGCAGGACCGCATCCCACCGCATCCCCCCGAGGGCGGGGCGCGCAAGGACGAAGCCGACCTGTACGGGCCGGCCGAGCTCACGGATCTGGGCGAACGGCTGCTGGGGCTGCGCACGTGGAGTGAGGGGAGCGTTGTTGCCTAGCACCATCCGCTCCGGGACCCGCCCGGCCCGCCGGGTGGACCTGGGACGCCCCTTCCGCTGGCTGTGGGCCTCGGCGGTCGCCTCCAACGCCGGCGACGGCATCACCCGCACGCTGCTGCCGCTGCTGGTGGTGGCCCACCACCCCGACCCGGCGGCGGTCGCCGGGCTGACCGCCGTCAACATGCTGCCCTGGCTGCTGTTCGCGCTCCCCGCGGGCGTCCTCGTGGACCGGACGGACCGGCGCCTGATCGTGCTGGGCAGCAACCTGGTCCGTGCGGCCGCGCTGCTGGGCGCGGCCCTGGTGCTCGCCGACGACCGCCCACTGGTCCTGCTGTACGCCCTGGCGTTCGTGCTGGGCATCGCCGAGACCCTCGCCGACACCGCCGCCCCCGCGATGCTCCCGCGTCTGGTCGAGGAGCGGCACCTGGAGCGCGCCAACGGCCGCCTGTCGGCAGCGCAGATCGTCCTCAACGAAACGATCGGCCCCCCCGTGGCAGGCTTGCTCATCGGCCTGACCGCCGCCGTGGCGCTGGCCACCGGGGGAGTGCTGTACGCCGTGGCCGCGCTGCTGCTGCTCGGCCTGGCGCCGCTCGCCCGCACCGCCCGCGAGGCGGAACCCGGCGAGCCGGCCGGCGGAGTGCTGCGCGACATCCGGACGGGACTCCGCTTCGTCCTCGGCCATCGCACCCTGCGCCTCACCCTGGCGGCCAGCGCCCTGTACGGCGTGGTGTTCTCAGCCACCTTCTCGATGCTGGTGCTGCTCAGCGACCGCACACTGGGACTGGACGAGACCGGGTACGGACTGCTGCTGGCGGCCGGTTCGCTGGGCGCCGTCACCGGCAGCCGGCTGGCCCCCTGGGCCGCCGACCGGCTGCCCACCCTCCGACTGGCCCGGTGGTCCCTGGTGGCGTCCGGCGCCGCGTACGCCGCACTGGGCCTGATCCGCCACCCGGTCCTGGCCGCCCTGGCGCTCGCCGTCAACGGCGTCTTCATGATGGGCTGGAACATCCCCGTGATGTCGCTGCGCCAGCGGCTCACCCCGGAACACCTCCAGGGCCGGGTGATGAGCGTGTCCCGGCTGTGCGCGTGGGGCGGCATGCCGGTCGGCGCGACACTCGGTGGACTGCTCGCCGAGGCCCTTTCCGTACCCGCGGTGTTCCTCGTGTGCGGGAGCGTCCTTGCCGTGGGCGCCCTGCTGCTGCTCGCGCCGCTGCGCGAGACCCCCGCTCCTCCCGCCGACCAGCCGACAGCGCAGTGACCTTCTCGACAAGGGGTGACCATTGGACGCACAGCTCTACGACACGGTGATCGTCGGAGGCGGCCCCGCCGGCCTCAACGCAGCCCTGTACCTGGGCCGCTCACGCCGCCGTGTGCTGCTCATCGACTCGGGCGACGCCCGCAACATGGCGGCGGGCGTCATCCACAACGTCCTCACCAACGACGGGGCGTCCATCGCCGATTTCCGTGCCCGCTCCCGTGCTCAGCTCACCGCCTACGACGTGACGTTCCGTGACGACGAGGTGGTGTCGGCCGCGAGCGACGGCGATCACGTGGTCGTCACCACCAAGGAGTCCGGCACCTTCCACGCCCGCACCCTGCTGTACGCGGCCGGAGTGCGCTCGGTGCTGCCTTCCGTGCCGGGCCTGGCCGACCTGTGGGGCAGGTCGGTCTTCGAGTGTCCGTACTGCCATGCCTGGGAGGTACGCGAACGCAGCTTCGCCGTCTACGGCGGGACCGTGCCCGGCGAATGCCTGGCCGCGACCCTGACGGTGTGGTCCGACGACATCACCTACCTCACCGATCGGCGCGAGCTGCCCCAGGACGAGCGGGACCGGCTCGCCGCGGCCAAGGTCGCCGTCCGCACCGACACGGTCAGCGAGTTCAAGCCGCACCCCGAAGGCGTGGAGGTCGTCTTCGGGGACGGGCGGTCCACGACGTACGGCGCGCTCTTCCTGCACCTGGACATCGAGCCCCGGGTGGCTCCGCTGCGCCCCTGGCTGCAGGCCGCCGACCTGGAGTCCGTCCAGACCGACGACCGTGGCCGCACCAGCCTGCCCCGCCTGTACGTGGCCGGGGACCTCGGCCGGAACATGCAGCAGGCCGCGATGGCCGCCGCCAGCGGAGGGCTGGCCGGCATGGCCATCAACGCCGACCTCATCCGCGAGGACCGCCCCGGCTCCCTGCCCGAGCCGCCGCCTGCGCTTCCTGCCCGCTGAGCCCTGCACCCCCTCGACAGTCCACCACAGCGCACCAACGGGAGCACCTACGCGATGACGTCACCCCGCGCCGAGTTCACCCCGCACATGGAGCACTACACCTTCGTCCTGGAGGACCAGCCCTATCTGGGCTACTTCCAGTACGGCAACGAGAAGACACCCGTGTACACCACCGACCGGCACGGCTTCCGGGTCACCCCGGGCACCGGCGGCCTGCGGGCGACCGTAGGCGACGACCGCCCCGACGGCCCGGCACGCGTGCTCGCGGGCAGCTCCGCGGTGTTCGGCGTGGGCGCCACCAGTGACGCGGCCACGATCACCGCGCGCCTGTGGAACGAACACGCGCCCCGGCTGCCCTGGCTGAACATCGCGGGGCAGAGCCACAACTCCGCCCAGGAGCTGCTGCTGTTCACCCTCTTCCGGCACGAACTCCCGCCCCTGGAGGACATCGTGCTGGTCTCCGGGGTCAACAACCTGGTGCTCAGCAGGCTGCCCGAGGAGCAGCAGGGCCGCCACGGCGCCTTCTTCGACTGCGGCCCCGCCCCCGACGTGGTGCCCCCGCCCGATCAGCGCGTGGCACACGCCACGGAGTTGACGATCCGTCATCTCGGCGGGTGGAAGCTGCTGGCGGACGCCCTCGGGGCCCGACTGACCTTCGTGCTCCAGCCGCTCGCGCCCTGGGTGCGCGAAGACCCGCTGCCCCGCGAGAAGCAGCTCTTCGAGGAGCTGGACGAGGTGTCCAACTTCCGCCGTTTCCACAACGACATCTCCACCATGGCGGTCGGCCGCGACTACGCCCGCCGGCTGGCCGACGGATGCGCGCGCCTCGGCGTGCCCTTCCTGGACATGAACGTGGCACTGGGCGAGGCCGCGGGGCCGCGGGACTGGCTGTTCATCGACCGCGTGCACTGCACCGACCTCGGGTACGACCTGGTGGCCCGGCAACTGGCGGACCGACTCGACCTGGCGTGAGGAGACCCCCGATGCGTGACGACAGCAAGCCGACACCCGCGCCGGCGGTCCGCCGCCTCGCCTCCTGGCTCCGCGACCGGGCCCGCTCAGGCGCTGCTCCCAGCGCACCGACGGACGACCGGGCGGCCGACGAGACACCGCCGCCGCCCAGGCTGCGGCCCCAGCCGGAGGACGACGCCTCCGTCTACCCGCTGTTCTGACATGCGGCCCGCCAGGGGTACCGCGCGTGCCGACCGTCACGGCACCGGCGGGCCGGACCGCCCGGTCCTGGGCATCTCCGCCTACTACCACGACAGCGCCGCGGCCCTGGTGGCCGACGGCACCCCGCTCGCGGCGGCGCAGGAGGAGCGCTTCACCCGGCGCCGCCATGACTCCCGGTTCCCCGCGCACGCGGTCGCCTCGTGCCTGCGCGAGGCAGGGCTGCGCCTCGACGACGTGGCGACCGTGGCGTTCTACGAGGACCCGGCGCTGAAGTTCCGCCGGGTGCTGGCCACCTGGCTCGCCACGGCCCCCCACGGTTTCCCGGTGTTCCGCCGGGCGTTTGCGCAGTGGGCCGGCTGGAAGCGGCGCGCCCTGGACGACGTGAGGGCGCGGCTGCGGGAGCTGGCGCCGGGGCGGACACTGCCGCCGGTGGTGCCCTACCGGCACCATGCCTCACACGCCGCCTCGGCGTTCTTCCCCAGCCCCTACCCATCGGCTGCGGTGCTGTGCGTCGACGGTGTGGGGGAGTGGGCGACGACCACGCTGTGGCACGGCCGGGGCACCGATCTCGTCCCGCTCGCGGAACTGCGCTTCCCGCACTCGCTCGGCATGCTGTACTCGGCGTTCACGTACTTCTGCGGCTTCAAGGTCGACTCGGGGGAGTACAAGCTGATGGGCCTCGCGCCCTACGGGACGCCGCGCTACGCGCCGCTCATCCGGGAGCGGCTGATCGACGTCAAGCCGGACGGCTCCTTCCGCCTGGATCTGCGCCACTTCACCTTCCAGTACGGGCAGACCATGGTCGGCCGGGCCTTCGAGGAACTGTTCGACGGCCCGCGCCGAACACCGGAAAGCCCGCTCACCGAAAGGGAGTTCGACCTGGCGGCGTCCGTGCAGCAGGTGACCGAGGAGGTGATGCTGAGACTGGCCCGGACGGCGCTGGAGCGCACCGGGGAGCGCCGGTTGTGCCTGGCCGGCGGCGTGGCGCTCAACTGCGTGGCCAACGGCAGGATCCTGGCCGACGGCGGCTGCGACGAGGTATGGGTCCAGCCGGCGGCCGGAGACGCGGGCGGAGCCCTCGGAGCGGCCCTGGCCGAGTCTCACCGCCGGGGAGCGCCGCGCGCCCATGTCGCCCGAGGCACGGACGCCATGGCGGGGGCGCTGCTCGGCCCCGCCTTCCCCGACCGCGAGATCGAACGGTTCCTGACCGGACGCGGATGTCCCGCCGTACGGCTGGCGGAGCGGGAGCTCGTGGAGCGCGTCGCGGCGGAGCTCGCTCAGGGCAGGGTGGTCGGCTGGTTCCAGGGGCGGATGGAGTTCGGGCCACGGGCTTTGGGCAACCGGTCGATCCTCGCCGACCCCCGTGATCCCGCCATGCAGTCCACGCTCAACCTCAAGACCAAGTTCCGGGAGTCCTTCCGCCCGTTCGCGCCCGCGGTGCTCGCCGAGGACGCCAAGGACTGGTTCGACCTGGCGCAGGACAGCCCGTACATGCTGCTGACCGCGCAGGTGGCCGCGGCCCGGCGGCAGGAGTGCGCGACGGCCGACGGCGTGACGGGCCTGGAGCTGTTGCGCGTCCCGCGTTCCACGATCCCGGCGGTCACCCACGTCGACGGTTCGGCCCGAGTGCAGACGGTGACGGCAGAGCACAACGCGCGGTTCCACGCACTGCTCAGCGCCTTCCGGGACCGCACGGGCTGCCCCGTCCTGGTGAACACCTCCTTCAACGTGCGTGGCGAGCCGATCGTTCGCACCCCGCAGGAGGCGTACGCCTGCTTCATGCGCACCCGGATCGACCTCCTGGTCCTCGGCGACCATCTGCTGGACAAGCGGGACCAGCCCGAGTGGCGGGAGGAGGCCGACTGGCGTGCCGCGATCCCGATGGACTGAGCGGCTGCGCCACCTGGGCCTGGCCGCGCTGTACTTCACGGTCGTCACTCCGGCGGGGCTGTGCGCACGGGCGGTGCGGGACCCGCTGACGCGCTCCTGGCACGACCGCAGGACGAGCTACCTCGAACCGGCTCGTTCCCACGGCCGCTCCGCGACGCTCACGGGCCGCCCGGGCTCGTCGCCGAAGTGAGCACCACCCGCCGTGTGCCGAGGACGTGGACCCGGGAATCGGCGTCGGTGAACCCGCAGGCCGTCGCCCAGGCGCTCGCCTCCTGAGCGGTGCGGGGCAGCGGTACGTCGGCTGCGAGGAGACGCGAGAAGCGTCCCGAAGGCCGGAAGTGCGTGGCCAGAGGCAGGGTGAAGCCCACCCGGCCACCGGGACGCAGGGCACGCCGCCAGTCGGCCGGCGCCCGGCTCCCCAAGAAGTGCAGCGACGAGGCGCACAGCACGACGTCCAGCGAGTGCTCGGCGACGGGCAGCGGCACCGCGTCACCGGCCCGCCAGTCGATCGCCGCGTCAGGAATCAGGCCGGCCGCGCGGCTCCTGCCCACCGAGATCATCCGGGTGGAGAGGTCGACGGCCAAGACCGGAGGGGCGGTGGAGGGCCGGCTTCGCGCGAGGTGCAGGGAGACGGCGCCCGCCCCGCACGCCACGTCGGCAACCGCGTCGTCAGGCCCAGGCCCCACCCATGCGATCAGGGCTCGCGCGATCTCGTCGTGGTGCCGGTGATCGTAGCTCTCGGCCAGATCGTCGAAGGCCCCGGCCGGCGTTGCGCTCTGCATGCGGCCCGATCCTAGTGGGACTCAACTGCCGTGTGCCGCCTGGACCGTGGCGCGGGCCGGGGCCGACCGCCGCACGGCACCCGGCGGTGGCGGCGGCGCTGATCCCCGGGCTGGGCGGCAGGCCCTTCGGTGGGGGAACGGCGGACGCCAGGGGGTGAGCGCCACCGGCACCGAGTACGCCGCGAACAGTCCCCGCGTCTGCGTGTTCGCCAGGTGGCCGTGGTCATCGACCCGCTGTTGTGCGCAGAGGCGGTGAAGGTCGTTGCGTTCATGTCATCGCCCCCTGCTACATTGCGCCCTCAAGATCGGGAAAACGGGGGCCGGACATGACCGCGCAGGGGCACGCCGGGGGCTATCGCCTTCAGACGAGCGCGATGGACAGCGAGGCGCAGACACTCGACACGGCGGGTGACGACGTCGGCGCCATCGCCAGGGCGGTCAAGGACACCGCCTGCTACACCTCGGACGCACTCGGCGGCTCCGACGCGGGCCCCGCCTACAACAACTTCGCCGGGGACTGGCAGGCGGAGGCCAAGGTCCTGGAGAGCGCCCTGCACGAACTGGCCGACAAGGTGCGGACGTCCAAGGCGAACTACCAGGGCGCCGAGCACGCCACCGTCCGGGGCATGAGCGCGGCCGGCGGCGAGGGCGTGACGACGATGCCCGCGCCCACGGGTAGTGCTCCCGCGCCGGGCCACCGCACCATGCCCGCGCCCGGCACGCCGCCGCGCGGCCTGTCCGACTTCGGCTGAGCGCCCTTCGTACCCCGTACGGGTCCACACCCCTGCCCTCACCACGACAGAAGGCCGCACCGTCATGCCCGACGCAGGCGAATCCACCACCGACCGCCGCCAGAAGCTCGCCGAGTACCACGAGTCCATCTCCTCGGCCGACAGCAAGAACGATCTGATCGGGGCCATCAACAACGCCCTGGGCGTCTCGGCGCCGGTCGGTGAACCCGGGATCCTCGAAGGGCTCGCCAAGACCTACCGCAAACAGATCGACGACGTCGCCGACGTGCACCGGCGGGTGCAGAAGGTCGCGGGCGAGGGCCTGCCCGACGCCTGGGTGGGCAGTACCGGGGCGCGGGCGTCCGAGGTGGTGATGGCGGCGGCCCGCTCCGCCGAGCAGATGGAGCAGGCGTTCAGCGGTGCGGCCGGCGCCCTGTACCGCTTGGCCGACGCCCTGACCGACGCCAAGGTCCAGGACAAAGGCGGCCGCGAGCAGTTGCGCGAGGCACTCGGCATGCTAGGCGGTGAGGACGGCTTCTTCGACGACATGGTGGAGAAGGACGCCGAGGAGGCGGAGCGGCTGCGGGCCCGCAGCATCGCGGCCGCGGGCGCCAAGGCGTTGCACACCGCGGCGGAGGTGGCCGACGACGCGGCGCGGGCCGCGGCGCGCGACCTCAACAAGCTGGCCTCCGAGGCCCGTGCGGGCCAGATGAAGACCGACAACATCTCCGCAGCGGACCGCCTCGTGCTCGCCGACATCGCGGGTACCGGCGGCCCGGCGGAGATGAACGAGTTGCTGACCGCGAACGACCTGGAGCGCTCGGGCCGCGCGATGGAGCGCCTCGACGCCCGCGAGGAGGCCGAGTTCGAGCGGATGCTCGCCGAGGCGAAGACCCCGCAGGAACGCGCCTACCTGGTGAAGGCGCTGGCCGCCGGATACGACGTCAAGGAGGTCGGCGAGTTCCGCGACAAGATCCACGGCAAGGACGCCGACTGGCTGCAGCGGCACTTGACGCCGGTCACCACGGCCGGGGACAGCATGAAGGACGAGGGGATCAACACCAGCGGCCCCCACGAGGGTTCCAACCACAACACGGACCAGCAGACGTTCAAGGGCGAGAGGTGGTCGCAGGAAGGCAACACCTGCGTGCCGTCGACCGTCGTCACCGGGCGCGCCATGGTCGATCCGGTGTACGCCCTCGAACTCACCGGCGGCCCGTCCGGGCAGGAGGACGACCCTGCCGCCTTCCGGGAGCGGCTGCGCGACGAGCAGCTGCGGATGCACGACGAAGGCGACGGCAACGACGAGTACGACTTCCCCTTCGGCACGACACCCGACGGCATGGACAACGAAGGCAAGACCGAGATCTCGAACAAGGAGATCAGCCCGCACACGGGCGGCGAGTACGAGTTCCAGGAGATCCGGAGCGCGGACGACCGGCGGGACGCGCTGCCCGACATCCAGCGGGCCGTCGCCGAGGGCAGACCGGTGCCGATCGGCGTCGAGGGCAAGGACGAGGACGGCGACCGGGTCGGCCACTCCATGATGATCATCGGTCAGGAGGGCGACATGCTGCAGGTCTACAACCCGTGGGGAACGACAACATGGGTCAGCGAGGACGACTTCGTCAACGGCAACATGGGCAAGGCCTCCGACAAGGATCTGCCCGACGCCTACGGCGTCCACCTGCCCGCCCAGTGAACGGAAGGCCGATCCCCGTGAAGTTGAGCCACCGCCTGTCCACCGCCCTGGCCCTGCCGCCGGCCGTGATGTTGGCCGTGATGCTGTCCGGATGCGGCCTCTTCGGCCCCGAGACGTTCGAGGCCGACGAGCAGTCCATCGAAGTGGACGCCGGCGACACGTTCGAGCTGACGCTCCCGGCCAACCCCTCGATGGGCCAGGACTGGAGCATCGTGGCCCCCGGTCCCGACCGGGACACGGTGCGCCAGGAGGGCCGCCGCAAGGACGACTTCGGGGGCGACAGCGGTGTCGACGGGGGTGGTGACGGTACGCAGACCTTCACCTTCGAGGCCGTTGCCGCCGGCACCACGAAGATCAGAATGAGCTACTGCGTGCTGGGCGTCTGCCCCGAGGGCGACGACCGCACCGCGACGGGCAGCCCCGGCAACGACCCGGCGTACTTCATCTACACGGTCACCGTGCGCTGACCGGAACGGAAACACCGATGAATTCCAGCAAGACCGACGAAGAGTCGGCGCAGACCGACGTCGCCATGCTCCTGCGTTACGGCATCGGCGCCCTTGGCCCACGTCGCAGCGCCCTGTTCGGCGACGGAGCCGTGGGCGCCGCGGTCACGCTCGACCGACTCGGGGTCCGGCCCCGCTCGGTGGCGTTCCTCGGCAGAACCGTCCGCAGCGGTGGCACCGGCTACACCGCCCGGCTGCCCGAGCTGCTGCCCGATCCGTCGGCCTCGGACCTGGTGCGCGGCTGGCTCGACGCGGCCGCGTCGGTGGCCCGGCCCGTGGAGGGCGACGAGGTCGTGGCCCGCTGGCTGGAGGCGGTCGCCGAACTCATCGGGCTGCGCCGCACCACGCGGGAGCGCGCCGCCCGCTGAGCTCGGCTCACCAGAGGGTGTCCCGGGCGGCACCTTGTCCGCACGGCGGCGCCGGGGCTCGAACGAGCGGCCGCGGTGGCGCGGCCGGCCGTCACCTGATCACGCTTCGGGTCACCGGCGGTGCATGGTCTCCAGGGCGGCGGCCAGCACGTGGGGATCGTGGTGGCCTCTGTAGACCTGGGGCGGTTGCCTGTCGAGGTGCAGGAGGCGGGCCACCGCTGTCCAGGCGGTGCGCACCGAATACTCGACGGTGAAGACGACGTCGTCGGGCACCTCGGCGAACTGGCCGATGAAGGCCAGGTTCACCGACCCCTCGGGTACGACCTTCGGCCGGTCATCGCGGCGGCGGGCCAGGAACTGGCTGGTGATGTACGGCATCAGGCAGGGAACGACAGTAGACGTCCTCAGCACGCGGTCCGCGAGCGACTCGTCGAAGGGGAGGTGGTGCAGGACCTCGTCGAGGATCTCCCGGCCGGAGCACATCGTCATCGGCTTCGGCGTGTGGTTGCCCTCGCGGCCGGGGTGCAGGGCGTATCCCCACCAGACCGAGACGTCCTCGGGCTGGTCGCGGTAGACGGGCTGGCGGTTGGCCACGAGGGTGAGCAGCCAGTTGGAGTCGGTGAAGGTCATCAGACCGCCCCTGCCGGTCTCGCGCCCGCTGAACTCCTCCAGCGCCCTGAGAAATGCCGGGTCCTTCGTCGTCACGGTGAACGACTCCCAGCGTGACTCCTTGACGCGCTTGTCGAAGGCGGCCGGGTCACCGAAGTCGTCGCGGCCGCGTGCGAGGCGGTGCCAGAGCAGCCAGGCGTCGGAGCGGTGGGGACGCGGGGGCGGTGCGGTGGTGTGCGAGCCGAGGGTCGCGGCGTCGGTCATGGAGCCGTTGGTGACCAGGACCAGGTCTTCGGGTGCCACCTCGATCTGCTCGTCACGGCCGCTGTGGGACAGGTGGATGCGCTCAACCCGCGTACTGCGGCGGCCCGGTGCGAGCCCGAGGTCGGTGACGCGGCATCCGGTGTGGACGGTGACGCCCCGTTCGCGCAGCCAGATGGTCAGGGGCCGCACGATGGAGTCGTACTGGTTGTAGCGGGTGTGATGGATGCCGGACAAGGACGAGATGTCGGGGAGGAGATGGACGAAGCGCTTGAGGTAGCGGCGGAACTCGATGGCGCTGTGCCAGGGCTGGAAGGCGAACGTGGTGCACCACAGGAACCAGAAGTTCGTCGTGAAGAAGTGTTCGCCGAAGCAGTCGGTGATCCGCTTGCCGTCCAGGTGCCCCTCAGGGGTGGCCAGGCAGCGGACCAGCTCCAGCCGGTCGCGCTCGGAGAATCCCATCGAGCGGGTGTCACGGATCTTCCCGTCGCCGTCGACGAGGCGGGCGATGTCGTCCCAGGCGAAGTCCTCGTGATCGGCGAGTATCTCCTGCGTCACGGACACCGAGGGGTCGTCGAGGGTGGGGATGCCGGACAGCAGGTCGTACGTGCAGCGGTACTCGGCCTCGAACATTCGTCCACCGCGCATGGTGTAACCGGCGTCGGCCGTACCGCCCGCGTCCAGGCTGCCACCGATCCGCCGCTGCTCCTCGAAGAGGTGGATGTCCGCTCCGTCGAATCCGCCGTCGCGGATCAGGAACGTGGCCGCGGCAAGCGCCGCGATTCCACTGCCCACCAGGTACGCCTTCGCCATCACACAACTCCTCGTTCCATACGGTCGGTGACAACCGCAGGTCTTACTGTTTCCGGTGTCCGGGGCGCCGTCAGTGGGCCGTTGGTCACCGGCCTGGGCCGGACGGCCCCATGGGAGACGCCGCGGCATGGGCGGGCAGGGGCCGACGGCCCGGCCGGTGGACCGTCACCGACGGGGCCGTCTCTCGTCGTGGACCTATGCGGACTGCCGACCGCCACGCCACGGCGGTGCCGCCGCCCGGTGGCCGTCGTCCCAGGCGTGCGCGGCCTTGCGGGTCTGGTGGCGCAGCCGGTCATGCAGTTTGTCGACGACCTCCCGGCCGGTGGCCTCCTCGGCGAGGACGACCACCTGTCGGCCACCGACGCGCAGATCGGCCGTGGCCGACCAGGGGTGTTCCGCGGTGTGGGAGGCCGCCCACACGATCCGGACCTCGCCGGTGACGACGGGCAGCCCCGGCCGGTTCACGGCGGCGTCGATCTTCGTACGGGCGTAGTCGAGCGTGTCCTCGTCCACCGGGCCCTCGGAACGCAGCCGCACGGTGGGCGCGGCCTGGGCCTTGTCGCTGGTCATGGTGATTCCCTTTCTCGAGGGCAGATTTCAGGCGGTGGGGCCGGGCAGCCAGAGATCGGGGCCGAAGACCTCGTAGCGGATGCTGCGCGCCGGGACGCCGGCGGCCAGCAGCTGCCCGCGTACCTCCCGCATGAACGGCAACGGGCCGCACAGGAACACGGTGGCGTCGTCGGGCAGTTCGATGCCGTCGAGGTTCATCAGGCCCTCGCGCGCGTCGGGTTCCTGCGGGCCGGGCCGCTCGTACCAGAAGACCCCGCGAGCGCTCGGCAGTCGCCCGAGCAGCTCACGTGTCTCGGTGCGCAGGGCGTGGTCGGCGGGGGAGCGGTCGGCGTGCAGGACCAGCACCGGCCGGGACGAACCGAGGGCGGCCAGATGGGCCAGCATGCCCGTCATGGGGGTGCCGCCGATGCCCGCGGAGACGAGTACGACCGGAGTGGTGGCGTCGGCCGGGTCGTCGAGGAAGACATCGCCGAAGGGTGCGGACAGCGTCAGGGCGTCGCCCTCCCGCACCTGGTCGTGCAGCAGGTTGGAGACCTCGCCGTCCGGCAGGCCGGAGGCGCCGGCGACCCGTTTGACGGTGATGCGCCGCAGATCCCCGCCCGGGTCGCAGGACAGGCTGTACTGGCGCAGTTGGTGCACCCCGTCGGCCATCAGCACCCGTACGCTCACGTACTGGCCCGCCCGCGCCCGCGGTGCCGGCCGGCCGTCAGCCGGTCGGAGCAGGAAGGACACGACGTCCGGGGTTTCGGTGCGGCGCTCGACGACCGTCCACTGCCGCCAGATCTTGCCGGGCTCCACGCCCGCGTCCTGGTACAGGCGGGCCTCACGGCCGATCAGGGCGCCCGCCATCAGCCAGTACACCTCGTCCCAGGCGGCCGCCACCTGAGGGGTGACCGCGTCGCCGAGGACCTCGGCTATCGCGCCGAACAGGTACTTGTGCACGATCGTGTACTGGTCGTCGGTGACGCCGACCGCGGCGTGCTTGTGCGCGATCCGCTCCAGCAGCGCGTCCGGGCGGGTGTCCGGATCGTCGAGCAGCGCGGTCGCGAACCCGGCGATGGAGCCGGCCAGCGCGCGGCGCTGTGTCCCGCCGGCCTGGTTGCCGCGGTTGAACATCCCGTCGAGCAGCTCCGGCCGGTCGCGGAACATCGCGCCGTAGAAGCGCGTCGTGATCTCGTCGAGCGCGCCGGCCACGACAGGCAGCGTGGCACGGACCACGGCGGCGGATTCTGCGGACAGCATGGAGCCTCCCGGGCAGGGGGTGGGGTGGGAAGAGCGCCGCATCGCATCGGGCGGCACCTTCTGTGTAGCAGGCGTCCGACCACGTTTCGGCGCTGTTTCACGGCGATCGGCCAAGTGAGGCCGAACGGCCCCGCCGGTTCAGGACCATCGGTCCCACGACCTGGTCCGGCGAGGGGCCGCCCGGCACCGGGACGACCTCCTGTCGGCCCTGTCCGGCCCGGGTGCCGGGACGCAGCAGCACCGGCGCGGGCGGACCCCCGCGTAAGGCCGCCGAGGGACGCCGCCCGTCCCCGGGGCGGACAGGGCCGGGGAGCCGGTCTCGGGAAGGCCGACGGACGCGTCGGCCGAGGCGGCGAAGGACGCCGAGTCGCTGCTCCTCGGCTCGCGAGGGCCGGGCCGGGCGGGGCCGGGGGGTCCTCGCCGGGTCCGGACGAGCAGGCAGGACCCCGCGGGCATCCCGTCAGCCGCCCCGCGTGCCGGCGCTCGGTGCTCGGCCTCGACACCGGCCACTTCGGTGATGCGGTGATGCGGTGATCGCTTTCGCCTTCGGGGAGGCCGCCACCGCGGGGCCGTGCCGAAGGCCGTGCACGGCTGGAACCGGCCGCCCTCCATCGCCTACGGCCTGCCCGCCGAGCCCGAGCCCGAGCCCGAGCCGGACGTCGAGCCGAGTCGACGGGTGCCGCAGCCCTGGGCGATGTCTCGCGGGAGACGCCGAGGACGTGGTCGGCCGCCGGGACCGCCGCGGGGAGCTGCCTGGTCACGGACGGCACGGCCGCGATGCCCGTGCCTGACCGCGGGCGCACCGCGGTGGCGGTGCGAGAGGGGCCGGTCGGCCCCGGTCCAGGGACGATGGGGGCCTTGCAGGTCTCGTCGCGGCGTGATGTGTGGAGGTAGGGACATCTGCGGAGGGCGGGAGCGCGGGCCGGTTCGCCGGTCGGGGTACCCGGCGGTCCGGATCCGTGTCCGACCGGCGCCGTGTGAGGAGGATGCCATGGCAGAGCGACCACTCGACGAGAAGACCGTGACCCTGTTGGTGGCCGAGGCCACCGCAGCGCCGTCCATGCACAACGCGCAGCCGTGGCGCTTTCGCCACCTGAGCGGCGAGCGTGTGCTGCTGCTGCGGGCCGACCCCGGGCGGGCCATGCCGCGGTCCGATCCCGACAACCGGGCGCTGCACATCGGGTGCGGGGCGGCACTGTTCAACCTGCGCGTCGCGGCTGCGCACGCGGGCCTCGTCCCGGAGGCGACGCTGCTGCCCGAGCCCGACGACCCGCTGCTGCTCGCCGCCGTCCATCTGGCCGATCCGCCCGAAAACACACAGGACGAGGAACTGACGCGGCTGCACCCGGCGATCCGGCAACGGCACACCAGTCGCCATCCCTTCTCCGAGAAGGACATCCCCGATGACGTGCAGGCCTCCTTGCGCAACGCCGCGGCGCAGGAAGGAGCCGTGCTGCTCTTCCCCGGTGCCTGGCATGCCGAGACCGTGCTCGACCTGGTCAGCGACGCCGAGAGCCGCGACACGCTGGACACCGACGCCAACGAGGACCTGGTTCGCTGGACCCGGCTCGGGCCGGAGGCGGACACCGCGGTCGACGGCGTCCCCGAATACGCCTTCGGTCCGCGCAAACGGGACGGCAAGGCTCCCGTACGGGACTTCGCCGGGCGTCGGCCGGTAGCCGACCGTGGCACCACCACCTTTGAGCACACACCGCACCTCGCCCTGCTGAGCACCCCCGGCGACGGCCGCGCCGACTGGCTGCGCGCCGGTCAGGCCCTGGAACGAGTCCTGCTGGAGGCCACCCTGGTCGACCTGGCCACCTCCCTGACCTCCCACGCGCTGGAGGACCGCGAGCTGCGCCTGCTGGCCCGCGACCCGGCAGCAGGCACCGGGCAGGTCCAGATGGTGCTGCGGCTCGGCTACGGGCCGAGAGGCCCGGCCACACCCCGCCGTCCGGTGAGGGACGTACTGGAGATCGCATGACGTGCACGGCCGTCCGGGGGCCTCCTGGCCCCCTACAGGCCGAGTTCGAGCCGCGCGGCTGCCCAAGCGGCGCCACCGGATCTACCGACGCCGCACCGCCGGACCCGTGATCGTGGCCACCCTGGCATCGACTGGGCCATGCACCGCAACCGCGACAGCCGGCTCGCAGCCGCGACAGCCGGCTCGGCGCCGGTGCACCGCACCGGAGGTGGGAAGGCGCCCGGTGGCAGGACGGCGCCCGCCCTCCAGTCAGTGCGTCCCGACCGGGGCCCGCCAGGTCAGCGTGGTCCCACCGCCCGGCGGGCTGGTGAGATCGAACGCTCCCCCCAACTGCTCGGCGCGCTCGGCGAGGTTGCGCAGGCCGCTGCGGCGCCCTTCGGGCGGGATGCCGACGCCGTCGTCCGTGACGGTGAGGGTCACTTCGACGGCGTTCGTCTTCAGACTCACGTCCACTCGGCTCGCCCTGGCGTGGCGGGCCACGTTCGTCAGCGCCTCGGACAGCACGGCCACCACGTGGTCGGCGATCTCCGGGGGCACGTTGGTGTCCAGCAGACCCTCCATCCGCAGGCCGGGGGCGAAACCGAGAACCGGGGCCGCTTCCCCGGCGGTCCGTGCCGCGCGGGAGCGCAGCGTCTCCTTGCCGCTGGTCTCCCTCGCGCGCAGCCCGAAGATCGTCGACCGGATGATCTTGATGGTCTCGTCCAGATCGTCGACCGCCCGCAGCACCCGCTCGGACGCGTCGGGGTGGTCGATGAGGCGTCCGGCGCTCTGCAGCGTCATCCCGGTGGCGAAGAGCCGTTGGATGGCCAGGTCGTGCAGGTCCCGGGCGATGCGGTCCCGGTCGGCGAGCAGCGCGATCTGCTCCGCGTCGGCCCGTCGCTCGGCCAGTTCCATGGCCACGGCCGCCTGCCCCGCGAAGACCATCAGCGGCGCGGTCTCCGCCTCGGTGAAGACGGTGCGTCCGGCCGCCCGTACCAGCAGCAGCACACCCCGGACTCCGTCCCGGGTGCCGATGGGTACGGCCACGGCGGGGCCGAGCCCCGTGAACCGCGGCGGACCGGCCGAGATACGCGCGTCGCTCGTGACGTCCGCGCTCGTCACGGGCTCGGCGGCGGAGAACGCCGCGCCGACCAGGCTGCCTTCGACCGGCAGCACCAGGCCGCGGTGCGTCTCCGCCTCCTGTCCGATGGCCAGCTCCACGGCCAGGGTGTCGGTGTTCGGTACCGGCACGGCGACCGCGGCCAGTTCGGCACCGGCGATCTCCCGCGCCCGCTCGGCGATGACACCGAGGACCTCGGTGCCCGGGCTGCCGGACATCAGACTGTGGGTGATCTCCCCGCTCGCGCGCAGCCAGCGCTCGCGCCGGGTGGACTCCTCGTACAGGCGGGCGTTGTCGATCGCCACACCGGCCGCCACGGCCAGGGTCGCCAGGACCGACTCGTCCTCCTCGTCGAACTGCCCGCCGCCGCGCTTCTCGGTGAGGTAGAGGTTGCCGAAAACATGATCGCGGACTCGGATCGGAACGCCGAGGAAGGTGTTCATCGGGGGGTGGTGCGGTGGGAACCCGTACGAAGCAGGGTGGTCGGAGAGCTTCGCCAGTCGCAGCGGCTCCGGGTTCCTGATCAACTCGCCGAGGATGCCGTGCCCGGACGGAAAGGGCCCGATCTCGGCGATCTGCTCCTCGGTCACGCCGACGGTGAGGAATTCCGACAGCCGCTTGCCGTCCGGTCCGATGACCCCGAGGGCCGCGTACTGGGCTTCGACCAGCGTGGCCGCGGCTTCCACGATGCTGCGCAGGGCCTGCTCCAGGTCCAGTTCGCGGCCCACCGAAAGGACGGCCTCCAGCAGACTGTGCACCCGGTCCCGCGTGCCACGTGCCGCGTCCAGCCGGGCCTGGAGCTCTTCCAGGAGCTCGTCCAGCCTGAGCTGGGGCAACCGAACGTGGCCGTCGTTGGCGCTCTCCACCGCTTCCTCCGTGTGCGCTTCCCCGTGACTGGGGCAGGAACGGCAGACCGTTCCCGCGACCTCACCGTATCCGGACGCGGCTGTCCGGTGGAACGGAACGGGAGCCGGGGAGGCCGGCCCGGTTCAGGGCGGCCGGGTCGCGCTCGGCGGTCACGGCGATGCGGTGGCCGTCGACCGTGATCGAGGTGTCGTCGTGCTCGACCGTGCGGGCCAGCCTGCCGTACGTCGAGTCGAAGGCGAGCAGGTGGGCGAGTGCCGCTGGGGAGGTGACGTCGCTGACCGCCACCACCTCGACCGGCGTGCCGGTGCCCGCCTCCGCGCGCTCCAGCGCCAAGCGCAGATGGTTGCGCCCGATACGTCCGAATCCGTTGATTCCGACCCGCACGGTCATCTTCGTCGTCCCTCCCGGGGCCGCGGTGGGGCCGAGCGGGTCCCGGCCGGAGGGCCGAGTGGCCGTGGGACAGGACCAGCGGTCCCTGGGCCCGTGGACCGTTTCGTCGCGACCATCGAAGCGGGGGGCCGGCGGATCCGCGTGGTCACCAGGAGGTGGCGCGCGGATCCGCCGGATTCCCGGGCCGCCGGCGTGCCGAGGCCCGCGCAGGAAGTGACCCCGTACGGAGGTGCCTCCATGCTTTCCCCCTCGTCGTCGGCTCGACGGTTGCGCCGAGAGTCGTGCCGCTGCTGACCGGGCTGCCCGCGAGGCTCAGCGTCGAGGTCTGCCGTTGCGCCTGGTCACCGCCTGGATCCGGCGGCCGGTGGACGTTCCCTCCGCCCAGGAGTCGGCAGCCCACAAGCGGTGGGCGCAGCAGCTGCTGAGCGAGGCCGGGCAGGATCTCGTGGCGAAGTATCCGGATGTGCCGGTCGCCGTCGAACGGACAGCCGATATGGCGTCCGGGGCGTTGCTGAAGAGTCTGCGGCGAGCACGGCGGAGACCCTGACTCGGTGCACTTCTTCCACGGCGCGGGCCTGGACCATGTCTCCTGCTCCCCGTTCCGCGTCCCGGTCTCCCGCCTGAAGCGGGCCGGGCGGCACTCCCGGACACCGAGGGCAGCGACAACCGGTGAGGACCCGGTGGCCGCTCCGGCGTCGCCGGCGGAACTTCCGCGGCCCCGGGGCCGACCGGCCCTGGATCTGCGGGCCGGTCGGTCCCGAGGGGGGACCCCTCGGCACCTGGGAGCGAGCGCCTCACCGAGAGACCGTTGCATGGGGAGCGGTACCGATCCCCCCCTGCCGCTCCCTCCACCAATGCCGGAGCCACCGCTTCGGCATGCCTGTCAAGGAGGCGTATTTACATGGCCCGTGAGGACGACCGCAGCCGGACCACCGCCCGGCAGAGCGGACCTTCAGACACCGCGATCACCGTGGACCGGCTGGTCACGAACGGGCTCAAGGCGCTGGCCGACTACGAGCCGCTGACCCAGGAGCAGGTCGACCACATCGTCAAGAAGGCTTCGGTCGCCGCCCTGGACCAGCACACCGCGCTGGCCCGGCTCGCGGTGGAGGAGACCGGACGAGGGGTCTTCGAGGACAAGGCCGCGAAGAACATGTTCGCCTGCGAGCACGTCACCCACAGCATGGGCCACATGAAGACCGTCGGTGTGATCGCCCGCGACGACATCGAGGACATGGTCGAGATCGCGGAACCGGTGGGCGTGGTCGCCGCCGTCACCCCGGTCACCAACCCGACCTCCACCACGATCTTCAAGGCGCTGATGGCGCTGAAGACCCGCAACCCGGTCGTCTTCGCCTTCCACCCCTCCGCCCAGCGCTGCAGTGCGGAGGCGGCCCGCATCGTGCGGGACGCCGCCGTGGCCGCGGGCGCGCCCGAGCACTGTGTCCAGTGGATCGAGACGCCGTCGGTGGAGGCGACCAGGACGCTCATGCACCACCCTGGTGTCTCCCTCATCCTCGCCACCGGCGGCAACGCCATGGTCAAGGCCGCCTACTCGGCCGGCAAGCCCGCCCTGGGCGTGGGCGCCGGCAATGTTCCCGCCTACGTGCACAGGAGCGCGAAGCTGGGCCGGGCCGTCAACGACCTGGTGCTGTCCAAGTCGTTCGACAACGGGATGATCTGCGCCTCCGAGCAGGCCGTCGTCCTCGACGACGAGATCTACGACGCCGCCCTGGCCGGGTTCCGCGCTCTGCACGCCTATGTGGCGACCGCCGAGGAGAAGGCGAAGCTGGAAGCCTTCCTCTTCCCGGCCGGCAAGGCCGCGGGCGGCGGCTGCGAGCCCAAGGTGAACTCCGCGGCCGTCGGGCAGAGTGCGGCGTGGATAGCCGAACAGGCCGAGTTCACCGTCCCCACCGACACCTCGATCATCCTGGTCGAGGCCGGGCGGGTCGGCCCCGACGAGCCGCTGACCCGCGAGAAGCTGTGCCCGGTGCTCGCCGTGCTGCGCGCCGGCTCCGAGCAGCAGGGCTTCGACCTGGCCGCCGACATGGTCGCCTTCCACGGCCAGGGCCACAGCTCCGTCATCCACACCGAGGACCGCGAGCTCGCGGAGGCGTACGGCCGTCGTATGAAGACCGTCCGTGTCATCGTCAACTCGCCCTCCTCGCAGGGCGCCATCGGCGGCATCTACAACGGCCTGCTGCCGTCGCTCACGCTCGGCTGCGGCTCCTGGGGGAGCACCTCGGTGTCCAACAACGTCTCCGCCGCCCAGCTGCTGAACGTCAAGCGGGTCTCCACCCGTCGCAACAACCTGCAGTGGTTCAAGGTCCCGCCGAAGATCTACTTCGAGCCGCAGGCCATCCGCTACCTGCAGGCCATGCCGGACGTCCACCGCGTCACCATCGTGACCGACGCGACCATGACCCGCCTCGGATTCGTCGACCGCGTCAGCCGCGTCCTGCAGCGCCGCGGTGAGCCGGTGACCGTGCAGATCATCGACAACGTCGAGCCGGAGCCGAGCATCGACTCCGTTCAGCGCGGCGCCGGCCTCATGCGGGACTTCCGGCCGGACACGATCATCGCGCTGGGCGGCGGCTCGCCGATGGACGCGGCGAAGGTGATGTGGCTGCTGTACGAGCAGCCGGACATCGACTTCGCGGACATGCGGCAGAAGTTCTCCGACATCCGCAAGCGCGCCTTCCGTTTCCCGACGCTGGGCAGCCGGGCCCGCCTGGTGTGCGTGCCCACCACGTCGGGCACCGGAGCGGAGGTCACGCCGTTCGCGGTCATCTCCGACCCGGCGACCGGCAAGAAGTACCCGCTGGCCGACTACGCGCTCACCCCGAGCGTGGCCATCGTCGACCCCCTCCTCACCACCGCGCTGCCCCCGGCGCTGGCCGCCGACAGCGGCTTCGACGCCCTCACCCACGCCATCGAGGCGTACGTGTCCGTGTACGCCAACGACTTCACCGACGGCCTCGCGCTGCACGCGATCCGGCTGATCTTCGAGCACATCGAAGCGGCCGTGAACGACCGCGACGGCTCGGCTCAGGCCCGGGAGAAGATGCACAACGCCGGCACCATCGCGGGCATGGCCTTCGGCAACGCCTTCCTCGGCATCGTCCACGCCATGTCCCACACCCTCGGCGCCACCTTCCACATCGCCCACGGCCGCACCAACGCGGTCCTGCTGCCGCACGTCATCCGCTACAACGGAACCGTCCCGACCAAGCTCACCGGCTGGCCCAAGTACGAGAACTACCGGGCTCCCGAACGCTTCCAGGACATCGCCCGCACCCTCGGCCTGCCCGCCACCACGGCGCAGGAGGGTGTGGAGTCCCTCGCCCTGGCCGTGGAGCGGTTGCGCGACGCGGTGGGTATCGAGCCGTCGTTCCAGGCCCTCGGCGTCGGCGAGCGCGCTTTTCTCGACGCCCTGCCCCAGCAGTCCCTCAACGCCTACGAGGACCAGTGCGCGCCCGCGAATCCTCGGATGCCCATGCTCGACGACATGCAGGACATCATGCGCACGGCCTACTACGGCCCGGCGCACCGCTGACCGGACGCGGATGAGACGGACCGGGGTGGGTCGGAGGCGGAATGAGGGGCGAACGGCGCCGGTCGAAGGAGCCGGGTGCCGTTGCCATGATCTGATCCCGTCCGACCCGGCCCGTCCCCTGCCGAGACCGCGGCCTGGGTCCGACCGCCTCTGAGCGCGGTCCCGAGGCAGACAGCAGGAAGTGGCCGAGGGCGTCGGGAAGGTCGCCGGCCATCGACAACGCCCGTTCTGTTCCGGCCGAGAGCCTCACGAGCGTGGACGTACGGCCCCCCACTTGCCGGCACGCGCGACGGCGCCCCGAGGGGTCGGCGTCACGCGTGCGGTACGACGGCGACAGGGCAGCCGGTGGGGTGGAGCACAGCATGGGCCACAGGCCCGATGTGGACGCCGAAGTGACCGTCTCGTGTGCGCCGCCCCACGACGACGAGTGCGGGGCCGGTCGACGCACGTACGAGTTCGCCGGCGGCCCGCCCTTCGGTGACGGTCTCGGTCAATGCGTGCACGATCCGCAGCGGGGCTCCTCGACGCAGGGCTTCCCGGGCCGCCCGGTGCCCTGCTGACAGACTCTCCGCTGATCCGTCGACTCCTGCGGTGACGTGCCGAACCACGATGGGTACCTCCGGCACGGGCGGGTCCGGCCGCTCACTCGTAGCCTCGTGCGGGGACCGCCTGGTGCGCGGGGACCGCAGTGCCCCTCCAGGGGCCCGGCCGGCCCTACTGTCCGGCGACCGCTGCCTCGACAGGCGGACGCACTCCGAGCCCGCCCTGCTCCTGCATCGCCAGCAGTGCGAGCGTCGACTTTTCCTCGGTCGCCGTCACATCGCTCGTCGAACCGACCGACGCTCGCTGACGGGCCAGGCGGTCTTGCGCCGCCCGCTCCGCCAGCACGTCGAGCACGGCGCTGACCACGAACGCGACCGCAGCGGAACTCACCAGAAGAACGGCGGACAGCCGCCACAAGCCGGGAGTCGGTGACGTACTCACGGTGTGCCTCCTTCCGTGGTGCTCTTGCCCTCTTCATCGAACCTCGGCCCCGGTCAGGACACAGGATGCCGAAGGGCTTCGACCTGCTGCCGGATGGCCCACTCGTGGGGCCGGGCGCCCCTGGGCCAGGCCGGCGCACGGGGACCACGCCGGAGCCGACAGGCCCGCACGCCGTTCCCTCAGACACGCAGCCGACCATGCGTATGGGACGGGCCGCCGGCGATCAGCGCCCTTCCTGCTTGAGCCGGTCCTTGGCCTGCGTCGCGATCACCGCTGCCTGGATGCGCCGCTCGACACCGAGTTTGGCCAGCAAGCGGGAGATGTGGTTCTTGACCGTCTTCTCCGCGAGGTAGAGGCGCTGACCGATCTGCCGGTTGGTCAGGCCCTCGCCGATCAGGGCGAGAATCTCCCGCTCGCGGTCGGTCAGGCCCGGCAGCGCGTCCGGTTCCTGCTCCTGCTCCTGACCTCCGCGAAGCCGGGCCATCAGCTTGGTCGTGGCGCTGGGATCGAGCAGGGACTGCCCCCGGGCCACCGTGCGGACGGCCGACACCAGGTCCGAACCCTGGATCTGCTTCAGGACATACCCGGACGCGCCCGCCATGATCGAGTCGAGCAGGGCCTCCTCGTCGTCGAACGAGGTCAGCATCAGGCAGGCCAGCTCCGGCATGCGCGAGCGCAGCTCACGGCACACGGTCACGCCGTCGCCGTCGGGCAGTCGGACGTCCAGCACGGCCACCTGCGGGCGGAGCGCCGGCACACGCGCCAAGGCCTGCTCGACTGTGCCGGCCTCGCCTACCACGGTGATGTCCGGTTCGTCGTTCAGCAGGTCGTGCACCCCCCGGCGTACCACCTCGTGGTCGTCCAGCAGGAAGACCCGGATGGGGGCATCGGGACCGGGCTGCTCGCTGACCGCCATCAAATACTCCTCGCTCATGCGCTCCGTGCCGACACCCACTCCAGGACGGGGTCGGCCTTCATGAGGAGATCCTTCTCGAATCCGGGCACGACGAACAGGGCCGACCGGCCCAATTTCGCGCGGGGATCCGCGGCGGCCGACGATCGTCGTCGCCGTCCCTGTGTCCGTCGGCGCGGGTGGCGGTCGGCACTGTCGTGTATACGCATCCGGTGCGCTGCCCGCGTCCTGCCGGTCGGCGTCTTGGTGGACGCGGTCGGCGCGCTGCTGTCGCGGACCCCGGCCGCCTCTCCAGCAGGGGGCGGGCCGATCAGGCGCGGCCGGGTGCGGGAATCACTCGTGCGGCACGATCGCGACAGGGCAACGGACGTGGTGGATCACGGCGTGCGCGACCGGCCCGGTGTGCACACCGATCCTGGCCGGACGGATCCGGCGGCCGACGGCGAGGAGCCCCGCATCCTGCGCAGCGTTCAGGAGCTGCTGCGCCGGACGCCCTTCCTCAACCAGTTCGTGGACCTCGACCGAGGGAAACTTCGCCCGCCACGGCGCGAGCACGGCGTCCAGCGCCCGCACGGCGGCCTGCCCGACTTCCCTGCGCGCCTTCGCCTCCAGCGCACGGGGAACGTACGGGAGCTGCCACGTGTGCACGACCCGCAGGGGAGCGGCACGCAGCGCCGCACTCTCGAAGGCGAACCCGAGCAGTTCCTCACCCGGACTCGCCGGATCCACGCCGACCACGACGGCTCGGTACGGCGTGTGCGCCGACGCCCGGTGCTCGGCATCCTGCTCGTGCTCGTCCTCCAGCGTCTGGTCGGCCCTCACGAGCACCACAGGCCGCGTGACATGAGCCACCGTCGCCAGCGCCACCGAGCCGGCCAGGAACCCGCCGAAGCCGCTGAACGCCCGGCTCCCCAGGACCAGCAGCTCGGCCTCGTCGCCCGCCGCGACCAAGGCGTCGGCCGCGGGCCGGGACATCTGGTCGGAGCTCACGAACACCTGCGGATAGCGTTCGTCGAGCCGGTCCCTCGCTTCGCGCAGGATCCGCCGCGCCCAGTAGCGCGGTGCCTCCAGCTCCGGCAGTTCCGACTCGTCGGGCGGCGCGCCGCCCTCCCAGGCGTGCACCAGGCGCAGCGGCACGCCGCGCCTGAGCGCCTCGCGGGCCGCCCAGTCGGCGGCAGCGAGGCTCTCACGCGAACCGTCCAGACCCACGACCACAGGACGAAGCACGGCCAACACCTCCCTGGTGGATCCCCGGCTTCCGATGCGGGGCTCTCCACTAACAGAATCGCCGGGCAGGTACGGGCCCGGCAGGGGCCGACGGGGTGCGCACCGGGGCCGAACGGCCCCTTTGCCACCGGTCGCGCGGCCACGCGGCGAAGCGGCCACGCGGCCGTGAGGGGGAGACCGCGTGGCAGAGCGGACCCGATTCGGACGAAGAGCAGCGACGGACGGGACCGCGGACTCGTCGAGGTACTTCATCGGTGCGTGGGATCCAGCCGGATGTCGACGACGCCCTCCACCGCACGCACGGCGCGTGTCACGAGGGGCACGAACGCACGGTCGGCCAGGGGACCGCCGAGGGTGACCACACCGTCGGACACGGTCACGCTCAGATCCCGCGTGACCGGCAGCTGGGTGAGGACGCCGTGCCGGATCTCCTCGGCGATCTCCTCGTCGGAGCGGAGGAAGACCTTCAGCAGATCGCTGCGGCTGACCACGCCTTGCAGGACGCCGACGGCATCCACCACGGGCAGGCGCTTGACGTGCCGACGGGCCATGATGCGCGCAGCCTCGGCGAGGGAGGCGTCGGCGTGCACGGTCACGGCCGGGGTGCTCATCAGCTCGCCGGCGGTCACCCCGGCGGCCTTCTCCATCTCCTTGAGATCGCCCATGTCGGTGTCCCGGAACTCCTCCTTGGGCAGCAGGTCGGCCTCGGAGACCACGCCGACGACCCGTCCCTCGCCCTCCAGCACGGGCAGCGCGCTGACCTTCCACTGGTCGAACAACTCGACGATCTCCTTGAAGAGCGCCTTCCCACCGACGGCGACGACGGTGTGCGTCATCACATCGCTCACGGTGTACGGAGATTCAGTCATCGCGACCTCCAGCATGTCGTTCCTCAGGTGCGGACAACCGTCAGGCGCCCGCCGTCACCCGGCGCGGGCACCGACCGGCCCCGGCAGCTTGCCGCCGAGACGGTTCCTCCTCGGGCAACGCCGGGCCGGACCGACGACGTCGACCGTTCGCGCGAGGCCCTCAGGTGAGAGAACCCTTGTTCCATCCGGCCGGCACGATCACGACCGGGCAGTGGGAGTGATGCAGCAGGGTGTGGGTGACCGGCCCCAGGTGCACCCCGGGCCGATGGGGGTCGCGGTGTGCGGCGATGACGACGATGTCGGCCTCACGGGTGGCCGTCAGGAGTGCCTGCGCCGGCCCGGTACGCACCGTGCGGGTCTCGACGCCGACGTGCGGGTATCGCTCCGCCAGCTCGGCCAGGGTGAAGCGGGGTACCGCTTCCTCGCTCCGGGTGCGCCGCGCGTGCTCCTGCTGGCCCGGGCTCGTCGCGGGCACCAGTGACGGCAGTTCGGGGGAGAGGTGCCTGTGCGTCCAGGCATGCACGACGCTCAGCCGTGCCGTGCGGCGTTCCGCCTCGGCGAATGCGTAGGCCGCCGCGTCGGCGTCGGCGTCGCTCTCGATGCCGAGCAGCACCGTGCCGGACTCCCCGGACGGCTGGTCGCCCCGTACGACGAGCAGAGGGCTGCGGGTGTGCGCGGCAAGGCGCAGGCTCACCGAACCGAACAACCTGCCGGTGACGCCGCCGAGCCCCCGGGTGCCGACCACGGTGAGTTCGGCGTCGCTTCCTTCGCTCACCAGCGCCTGCGCGGGGCTCCCCTCGACGGCCGAGGCCACGATCGGCAGTCCGGGGCGCCGTGCGCGCACCCGGGAGGCGGCCGAGGCCAGGACCGGTCCGGCCTCGTCCCGGTCGGGCACGGCGTACACGATGTGCAACGCGGTGCCGCGGCGCTCCGCCTCCTCGGCGGCTCGGTCGAGCGCCCAGGTGGCGGCCAGGGAACCGTCCACTCCGACGGTCACATGACGAGTGGTCATTTCTTCTGCGCTCCCTCGCGGATTCTTGGTGCACTCCAGGTCAAAGAGCCCGCAGGCCGTGCTCCCGGAACTGCTCGCGCACCCGATCGGTGAGCTCCGAGGTCGGGGTGGGCGTGTCGCGCAGGGGGAAGGGAATCCCGAGGGCGTCGTACTTGTGGGCACCGAGCTTGTGGAACGGCAGGACGTCCACGCGGTCGACGCTGCCGAGGCCGGCGAGGAATGCGCCGAGTCCGTCGACGGCCGCCGGGTCGTCGGTCCAGCCGGGGACGAGGACGTAGCGGATCCACATCGGGATGCCGAGCCGGTCCAGTCGGGTGGCGAAGCTGAGCGTGGGGGCGAGTTCGCCGCCGGTCAGCTTGCGATAGGTGTTGACGTCGAAGGACTTGACGTCCAGCAGCACCAGGTCGGTGTCGGCGAGGAGTTCGTCGGTGGCGCGGGCCCCGAGGAAGCCGGAGGTGTCCAGGGCGGTGTGCAGCCCGGCTTCCTTGCAGCGGCGCAGGACGGAGGCGGTGAAGGCGGGCTGGAGCAGCGCTTCCCCGCCGGTGAGGGTGACTCCACCGCCCGCCGCGGCGATGAACGTGCGGTACTTGTCGATCTCCGCCATGACGTCGTCGACGCTGGTCTCCCGCCCGTCGCGCATGTGCCAGGTGTCCGGGTTGGCGCAGTACAGGCAGCGCAGCGGGCAGCCGCTGAGGAAGAGCACGAACCGGGTCCCGGGACCGTCCACTCCGGTGGACAGGTCCCAGGAGTGGATCCGGCCCGTCACCCTGCCGGCCCCGGTCACCCGGCGGGCCCCGGCCGCCGGGTCGGGTCCGGTCATCCGGCCGCTCCCTGTCGCTCGGTCTGTCGTCATCGCCATCACGGCCCGCTCGCTCACAGAGATCCGTGGAAGGTGCGGCTGATGACGTCGAGCTGCTGCTCACGGGTCAGCCGGACGAAGTTCACGGCGTACCCGGAGACCCGGATGGTCAGTTCCGGATACTTCTCCGGGTGCTCCATCGCGTCCTCCAGCACCGCCCGGTTCAGCACGTTGACGTTCATGTGGAAGCCGCCGGCCGCCATGTAGGCGTCGAGGATGCCGACGAGGTGGCCCGCGCGCTCCTCGGGGGCGTGGCCGAGCCCCTCGGGTGTGATGGTGGTGGTCAGCGAGATACCGTCGCGCGCCGCCTCGTACGGCAGCTTGGCCACCGACAGGGCCGAGGCGGCCACCCCGTGCCGGTCGCGGCCGTTCATGGGGTTGGCGCCGGGCGCGAAGGGCTGCCCGGCACGCCTGCCGTCGGGGGTGTTGCCGGTGTGCTTGCCGTAGACCACGTTGGAGGTGATGGTCAGCACCGACTGGGTGTGCTCGGCGTTGCGGTAGGTGGGGTGCTTGCGCACCTTGGCCATGAACGACTCCACGAGGTCGACGGCGATGGCGTCGGCGCGGTCGTCGTTGTTGCCGTACGCCGGGAAGTCGCCCTGGGTCTCGAAGTCCACGGCCAGCCCGGTCGCGTCACGGAACACCCGCACGCGCGCGTGCTTCACCGCGGACAGACTGTCCACCGCCACCGACAGCCCGGCGATCCCGCACGCCATGAAGCGGTGCACGGGGTGGTCGTGCAACGCCATCTCGATGCGTTCGTAGGCGTACTTGTCGTGCATGTAGTGGATGACGTTGAGCGTGTTGACGTACGCCTCCGCCAGCCAGTCCAGCATCCGGTCGTACGCCGCCGACAGCTCGTCGTGATCCAGGTACTCGCCGGTCAGCGGCGGCATCTCGGGCCCGATCTGCTCGCCGGTCATCTCGTCCCGGCCGCCGTTCACCGCGTACAGCAGCGCCTTGGCCAGGTTGACGCGCGCTCCGAAGAACTGCATCTGCTTGCCCACCGCCATGGCGGACACGCAGCAGGCGATGGCGGTGTCGTCGCCGGTGCGCGGCCGCATCTGCTCATCGGACTCGTACTGGACGGCGCTGGTGTCGATGGAGACCTGCGCGCAGAACTCCTTGAAGCCGGACGGCAGCCGGGGCGACCACAGCACGGTCAGGTTCGGCTCCGGGGCGGGCCCGAGGTTGTACAGGGTCTGCAGGAAACGGAACGAGGTGCGGGTGACCAGCGGCCGGCCGTCGGTGCCGATGCCGCCGATGGACTCCGTCACCCAGGTCGGGTCGCCGGAGAACAGCGCGTCGTACTCGGGGGTGCGCAGGAACCGTACGATCCGCAGCTTGATCACGAAGTCGTCGATCAGCTCCTGGGCCCGGGTCTCGCCGATGGTCCGCTCCTCCAGGTCCCGCTGGAGGTAGACGTCCAGGAAGGTGGAGGTGCGGCCCAGCGACATCGCGGCGCCGTTCTGCTCCTTCACCGCGGCCAGGAAGCCGAGATAGAGCCACTGGACGGCCTCGTGTGCCGTGACGGCGGGGCGGGAGACGTCGCACCCGTAGGAGGCGGCCATCTCGGTCAGCTCGCCCAGCGCCCTGATCTGCTCGGCCAGTTCCTCGCGGTCGCGGATGACGTCCGGGCCGGAGGGCTGTGCGTCCAGCCGAGCCCGCTCGGCACGCTTGGCCTCGATCAGCCGGTCGGTGCCGTACAGCGCGACGCGCCGGTAGTCGCCGATGATCCGGCCGCGGCCGTAGGCGTCCGGCAGTCCGGTGATGATCCCGGCCTTGCGGGCGGCCCGCATCTCGGGGGTGTAGGCGTCGAAGACTCCGTCGTTGTGGGTCTTGCGGTAGGTGCCGAACACCTTCGTCACGAAGGGGTCGGGCTCGTAGCCGTACGCCCGCAGACCGTTCTCCACCATCCGCAGGCCGCCGTTGGGCATGATCGCGCGCCGCAGCGGGGCGTCGGTCTGAAGGCCGACGATCAGCTCCCGGTCCCGGTCGATGTAGCCGGGCCGATGCGACGTGATCGTCGACGGGGTCGCGGCATCGACGTCGTGGATGCCCTTCGCGCGCTCCTCGGGGAACAGTGCGCTGACCTTCTCCCAGACGGCGCGGGTACGGTCCGTGGGACCCGCCAGAAAGCCCGAACCGCCCTCGTAGGGCGTGTAGTTGGCCTGGATGAAGTCACGCACGTCGATGTTCTCGCGCCAGCGTCCCCCCGCGAAGCCACGCCACGCGTTCGACGCACTCACGGTGGTTTCCACGCCTGTCGGGGCCACGGTCGCCATTACTGCCTCCGGATCGCTCGCGACGCCGTCCGCAGAGGGGCGCGGACGGGCTCTGCTGTCGATGCTCGTCCCATGCCGGTACGCCGGACAGGGTCTGCGGGGAGCCCTCCGCGCTGCCGTCCGGCCCTCATCGAGCCGGCCGCCTGGACCGATGCGCCCGATGTGGCGGGGCCGTTCGGCCCCTTTTCACCCAAGGCCGCGCAACGGCGGCGCCGGGCGGGTTTCTGCCCGCTGGACAAAGATCACCACCGTGCGCCGGAGCCTCCCGAGGAGGAACCCCCGGCACGCCCACGACGATCCCGCGCTGCCCGAGCCCGTGGACCGGACCCGGGCGCCGAACGAACGGCTCCGCCCCGGGGACCTCCAGCCCCGTTGCCCGGGCCACGCAGCCCCTGCGACGCCTGGAGGGTGAAGCGGGACAGAGCCGGTGGTCGTCGGAACCCGGGGTAGGGCGGGTTCGAGCGCACCGATGTCCGCCCCGCAGGATCCGTCGCGGGCGCGGCGGTTGCGCCGGGCTGCTCCTCGGGTCGGTCGGCCGGGCCCCGCGGCATCACGCACCCCCCCGGTCGCCGTGGTGCGGAGAGCGAGGAGCGGGCGAGCGTCACCGAGGGCGCCGGTCGCGGGGCCCTGCGCCGGGTCCGGCGACCGGGACGGGCAGTGCGGCGGCAGGGCGGGCAGGGGCGAAGCGGGTGAGGATGGGCCCGCAGACGGCGAGGAGCATCACATACGTGGTGACCAGGGCCCCGAGCCGGTCCTGCGCGGGACCGGCCAGGCCGATGATGACGACGGAGAACTCGCCTCGGGCGATGAGCGCGGTCCCGGCCCGCACCCGGCCGCGGCGGCCCGCGCCGTCGCGGCCGGCGGCGTACCAGCCTGCGGCCAGCTTGGTGGCCACGCCCACCAGGGCCAGCGCCGCGGCGGAGGGCAGCATCGGCAGCAGACCACCGGGGTCGACGGACAGGCCGAGGGCAAGGAAGAAGACCGCCGCGAACAGGTCGCGCAGCGGGCTGAGGACGGCCCGGGCCCGATCGGCGGCGGTGCCGGTCAGCGCCAGCCCGATCAGGAAGGCCCCGACGGCGGCGGAGACATGGATGGTCTCGGCCAGCGCGGCGACGATCAGGGTGATGCCGAGAACCCGGAGCAGCACCTGCTCCTGGTCGGGGTGGGACAGGATCCGGCCGACGTGATGCGCCCACCGGCCGGAGGCTGCGATCGCCGTGACGACCGCGCCCGTGGCCACCAGCACGGCGAGCAGCGCCTGCCACCAGGTGCCGCCGGAGGTGATGACGGCGAGCAGGGGCAGGTAGGCGGCCATGGCGAAGTCCTCCACCACCAGCACGGACAGCACCGCCGGGGTCTCCCGGTTGCCCAGCCGGCGCAGGTCCGCCAGGAGGCGGGCGACGATGCCGGAGGAAGAGACGTAGGTGGCGCCGGCGAGGGCGAGAATCCCCGAGGCGTCCAGGCCGAGCAGCCATCCCGCCACGGCCCCGGGGGCCGCGTTGAGGACGAGATCGACGACGGCGGACGCCCGGTGGCGGTGGAGGCTGGCGGTGAACTCCCGGACGGTGAAGTCCAGGCCGAGGACCAGCAACAGCAGGATCACACCGATCGAGGCACCGGTGTCGACGAACTCCCGGGCCGCCGGAACCGCGGCGAGGCCGCCGTCGCCCAGTGCCAGACCGGCCACCAGATACAGCGGCACGGGGGAGAGACCGAAACGCCGTGCGGCGGCGCCGAGCACGCTCAGCGCGGTCAGGATGACCCCGAGCTCCAACAGCAGGGCGACGGGGGTGTGCACCGGTCAACCCTGGACGAGGCGCCGGACTCCGGCGATGCCCTCGCGGGTGCCGATGACCACCAGCACGTCTTCGGCCTGCAGAGGCTGTTCCGGCCCGGGCGAGGCGATCACCTCCTCGCCGCGGACGACGGCCACGATGGAGGCGCCGGTGCGGGTCCGGGCCCGGGTGTCCCCCAGCGCACGGCCGGCGAACGGGCTGCCGGGGCGCACCTCGACCTGCTCGGCCCCGAGTCCGGGGACCTCGCGGGTCAGGTCGGCGAACCGCTCCGCGATACGCGGGGCACCGAGGATCTCGGCGAGGGTGTCGGCTTCCTCGCTGGTGAGCCGGAGCACCGGGCGGGCTTCGTCGGGATCGTCACCGGGATACAGCACCAGCTCGAAGTCACCCGAGCGCTGGGCGACGACCCCGACCCTGTCACCGTCCTGGGTGACGAACTCGTACCGCATCCCCACTCCGGGCAGCAGTACCTCGTCGACGTCCATTGGGATCACCCCGTCAGCCATGAATCCGATACCGGTGCGGTCCGCAGGCACGGCCCGCCGTGCAGAGATGTTCGCCAGGCGCCGTCAGGTTCAGCAGCATCGGCGCGCCGCCGCGGCCCGGCCTGCTCCGTACGGCCTCACGGCAAGTGTCCCGATACGGCAAGTGTCCCGATCACCGGGACGGCGTCGGCAGGGCCGATCGGCCCCTCGGACAGTCCGAAGGTCATCCGGCGGTGACCGCAGTGGCGATGCCGGGGGCCTTCGGTCCTTGAGGCAACAGGCTCGGACGGCGGTGCGTCGGCACGACGGGCTGACGCCGGCCCGCCGCGTCGCCGGGACCCCTTCTCCCACCACGGTCATCGCGGCCACGTCGCGGAGCGAGGGCCGGACGGTGCGCCCCTCGTGGACCGTCCGGCCCTGTGCCGAGGGCTTCAGGGCCGCGACAGTGAGGCTGGGGGAGGGAGGCGGAGGCCGGCGCAGGCGAGGGCGCCGTCGCCCGCTCAAGCACGGCTGCTCGCATCCGCGTCGGGTGGCGCCACGACCGGCACACCCCTTCGGGCCACGGGGAGGAAGCATGGACGCACCGGCCACGGCTGACACGGCACAGGCAAGTCCCGCAGACGAGCGCTCCAGCGGCGTACCGGAAGCCTTTCGACTGCAATCCGCGCAGGTGACGGCCATGCTCGGGGTTGCTCCGGCCTTCGGCCTGAGCACCGAGGAGGCCGTGGCGCGGGCGTCGGCCTGTGGACCGAACCAGCTGGCTGAACCGGCCCGGCGCCCGGAATGGCTGAAGTTCCTGGACCAGTTCCGCAACTGGCTCATCGGCATCCTGCTCATCGCGGCCGTGGTGGCCGGCGCCATCGGTGACATCGAGGACGCGCTGGTGATCACGGTCGTCGTGCAGATCAACGCCTTACTGGGCTACCTGCAGGAGCGGCGCGCCGAGCGCAGCCTGGATGCACTGCGCCGCATGCTGGCGCCCACCGCCAGGGTGCGCCGCGACGGAAGGGAACAGGTGGTGGAGGCGCTCACCCTGGTGCCCGGGGACATGGTCCTGCTGGAGGCCGGCGACCGCGTACCGGCGGACGGGCGCCTGACCGTCGCGGAGTCGGTCGAGGTGGCCGAGGCGGCCCTGACCGGCGAGTCCCAGCCCGTCGCCAAGGACGTCGCACCGGTCGACCCCGCCGCGGCGGCCGAGGTGCCGCTCGCCGAACGCACCAGCATGCTGTTCATGAACACCGCCGTGACCCGGGGGCGGGCCGAGATGGTGGTCACGGCCACCGGGATGGGCACCGAACTCGGGGCGATCGCCGAGGAGTTGCGCACCGGCACGGAACCGCCCAGCCCCCTGCAGGTGCAGTTGGACAGTCTCGGCCGTCGGCTCGCGCTGCTGAGCGGTGTCGCGGTCGCCGTCTATGCCCTGACGGCGCTGGTCCGCGGTGAGTCACTGACGGACATCGCGCTGCGGGCCGTGGCCCTGGCCGTCGCCGCGATCCCCGAAGGGCTGCCCGCCGTACTGGCCCTGACGCTGGCGCTCGGTGTGTACCGGATGGCCCGGCGCGGCGCCATCGTCAAACGCCTCGCCTCGGTGGAGTCCCTGGGCTCGGCGACGGTCGTGTGCAGCGACAAGACCGGCACCCTGACACTCAACGAGATGACCGCGCGGGCCCTGTGGACCGGCGGGAGGTTCTACGACGTCACGGGCGAGGGGTACGGGAGTGCGGGCGCCGTATGCCGTGCCGGGACGACGCAGGCCGCCGACGGTCTGCTGGAGGCGGTGCTGCCGTTCGCCCTGTGCAACGACGCACGCGTGAGCGACGACGGTTTCGTCGGCGATCCGACGGAGGCCGCCCTGGTGGTCCTCGCGGCGAAGGCCGGAGCGGACGCCGACGGGCTGCGCGCCGAACTCCCGCGCGTGGGCGAGCTGCCCTTCGACGCCGCCACCAAGTACATGGCCACCTTCCACACCGAACCCGACGGCCGCACCCGCATCCACGTCAAGGGCGCCGTCGACGTGCTGCTGGACCTGTGCTCCGATGTCCGCACCGAGGACGGCGTGCGGGGCCTCGACGACGAATGCCGCGCCGACATCCTCACCGTGACGTCGAAACTGGCCGGCACCGGACTGCGGGTCCTGGGAGCGGCCACCGCCGTCCTGGACGCGATACCGCCCGGGCCCACCAGCATCGTGACCGGATCACCGCCCGGGCCCACCAGCATCGTGACCGGAACACCGCCCGGGCCCTCCAGCATCGTGGCCGGATCACCGCCCGCCTCCACCGCACCAGCCCGTCCCGCGCCGTCCGGGCTGACACTGGTGTCGATCGCGGGGATCGCCGATCCACCCCGACCGCAGGCACGAGACGCGATGGCGCTGTGCCGTACGGCCGGGGTCGCCGTCAAGATGATCACCGGTGACCACGCCGACACCGCGGCGGCCATCGCGCGGGAGCTGGACATCTCCGGAGACGTCGTGACCGGCGCCGAGCTGGACCGGATGCCGGAGGACGAACTCGGCGCGCGCGCCGACGAGATCGGTGTGTTCGCCCGCGTCGCCCCCGAGCACAAGGTCGCGATCGTGCGGGCCCTGTCGAGCCGGGGCCACATCGTCGCCATGACCGGTGACGGCGTCAACGACGCGGCGGCACTGCGGGCCGCCCACATCGGCGTGGCCATGGGCAACACCGGTACGGACGTGGCCAAGGAAGCCGCCGACATGGTCCTGACCGACGACGACTTCTCCACGATCGTGCGAGCCGTGCGCGAAGGACGGGCCATCTACGACAACATCGTCAAGTTCGTCCGCTTCCAGCTGGCCACCAACATCGGCGCCATCCTGACCCTGCTGGGCGCCTCCCTGGCCGGCCTGCCCTCCCCGCTCACGGCGGCCCAACTCCTGTGGATCAACATCATCATGGACGGACCGCCCGCGATGGCCCTGGCCGTCGACCCCGCCCGCGACGACGTGATGCGCCATCCACCGCGCGACCCGAAGGAGCGCATCCTGGACGCCCGCCGGCTCCTCGCCATCGGCCGGGCCGGCGCCGTCATGGCTCTGGGCACCGTCGCCCTGTTCGCTCTCGCCCGCTCGTACGTCGACCCGGACACGGCTCTGACCATGGCGTTCACCACGTTCGTCCTCTTCCAGCCGTTCAACGTCCTGAGCGCACGCGCGGACGACGGCCCCCTGCTGGGCCGCCACCAGTTGCGCAACCGCACCCTGTGGCTGTGCCTGGGCGGCGTCCTCGTCGTGCAGGCTCTCGCCGTGCACCTGCCGTGGGCCCGCACGGCCTTCGGCACGGTGCCACTGACCGCGGCCCAGTGGGCCGTGTGCCTGGCCACCGCCTCCACGGTCCTCCTCGCCGAACTGGCGCTGCGCTGCGCGCGGTGGGCTCTGCGACCCAAGTCGGTCTGAGCGTCGTCCTGCTGCGGCAGCCGGTCCACCATCATGATCAGCGACACGCCAGCCACGCCCGCGTGCTCCACGACCCGCGCAATCGGATACGCGGCCACCGTCGCCCCGGCCGGCAGGCCCCCCTCGGCCACGCACGCCGGTGACCGAGGAGCACTCCCGGATCAGGTATCGGACGGCGCCCCCTCACACCCCGGCCGGCCGCGTCACCGACCCACCGGACGGCACAGCCGGCCCGCTGCGACGAGTCCGGCTTGGGTGCAGGGCCCGCGGATCAGGGCCGACCGGCCCCGGGTTCGTCCCCGTACAGCCCATGGGACGGCCTGCTCGTCCGCCGGATCCTCGAAGTGTCACGAGGTTGGGAGGAGACCCGTCATGACGAACGACGTCCTCGGCCCACGCACCGCCCACGCCCTGCTGGCGGACGGCACGACCGTGTGCATCCGCGCCGTGGAGCCCGGCGACCACGAGCAGGTGCAGGGGCTGTACGAGGAGATGTCCCCGGAGAACCTGAGGCTGAGGTTCTTCGCGGCGAGCCGACGTTCCGCAGCCGCGGCCGCCGACCGTGCCTGTGCTCCGCCCCGTCCCGGCTACCGGGCACTGCTGGCCGAGACACACGGTCGGCTGATCGGCCTCGCCGAGTACACCGTCGTCGACGGCACGACCACCGCGGACATCTCCGTGGCCGTGGCCGACGGACTGCACCACCGCGGCGTCGGCACCCTCCTCGTCGAACACCTGGTCTCGGCCGCCCGCGCGGAGGGCGTCGCCACGTTCACCGCCGACGCGCTCAGCGAGAACCACGAGGTGCTGAAGCTCTTCGCCGACCTGGGCCTGCGCACGACCCGCCGCTTCGAGGGCCCGGAGGTACGGTGCACCGTCGAACTCGGCGAGGACGACACCTACCTCGCAGCCGTCGAGGCCCGCGGCCGGGCAGCCGCCGTGGCCAGCCTTGTCCCGCTGCTGCGGCCGGACACCGTCGCCGTCGTCGGCGCCGGGCGCAAGCCCGGTTCGGTGGGGCGGGCCATCCTCCACCACCTGCACACCGGCGGATTCACCGGGCGGCTGTTCGCCGTGAACCCCCGCGCCTCCGCGATCCTCGCCGTGCCCTCGTACCCCTCGGTCGCAGCGCTCCCCAGGACACCCGACCTCGTGGTCGTCGCGGTGCCCGGCGCAGCGGTCCCGGCCACCGCCGAGGAGTGCGGCAAGGCGGGCGTACGAGCCCTCCTCGTCGTCTCCGCCGGCCTCGACGGCGACCAGGCCGCCGCACTCACGGCGGCGTGCCGCAGGCACGGCATGCGGCTCGTCGGGCCGAACTGCCTCGGCATCACCAACACCGACCCCAAGATCGCCCTGGACGCCACGTTCGCGGCCGGCCACCCACGTCCCGGCACGGCTGGCGTGGCCGTACAGTCCGGAGGCGTCGGTATCGCGCTGCTCGACGGGCTGTCCCGGCTCGGCATCGGCGTGTCGTCCTTCGCCTCGCTCGGCGACAAGTACGACGTCAGCGGCAACGACATGCTCCAGTGGTGGGAGAGCGACGGCACGACCGACCTCGCCCTGCTGCACCTGGAGTCCTTCGGCAATCCGCGGGCGTTCTCCCGTACCGCTCGCCGCGTCACCCGCCGCATGCCGGTGCTCACCGTCGACGCGGGCCGCACCGAGGCGGGCCGTCGTGCCGCCGCCTCGCACACCGCGGCCGCCGCCACCCGCACCATGACGCGCCAGGCCCTGTTCACCCAGGCGGGCATCACCGCGACCCGTTCGGTCGGCGAACTCCTCGAAACGGCCGCACTGATGCACGCCCAGCCGCTACCGGCCGGCACCCGGGTCGCGATCGTCACCAACGCGGGCGGCGCAGGCGTCCTGACTGCCGACGCCTGCGCGGAGGCGGGCCTCGTCCTACCGCCGTTCCCGCCCGAACTGGTCGACGACCTGCGCGCCGTGCTGCCTGCCGGTGCCGCCGTCGGCAACCCCGTCGACACGACCGCCGCGGTCACTGAGGAGCAGCTCAGCACCTGTGTGGACAGGATCGTCGGCCACGGCGCAATCGACGCCTTGCTGCTGGCCCTCGTCCCGACCGCCGTGGCCGCGGCAACCGGCGACAACCTCGTCAGGGCCCTCACCGGCGGCCCGGGCCGCCGGACACGACCGGTCGCGGCGATACGGCTCGAACAGGACCTGCCCGTCACGCTGCTGCCCGCCGCCGACGGCGGCACCATCCCGTCGTACGCCGAGCCCCAGGCGGCCGCACGGGCCCTGGCCCACGCGGCCCGCCGCGCCTCCTGGCTGAGCCGCCCGCCGGGTACGGTCCCCGACCTCGACGAGGTCGACACGGCTCGCGCCCACCAGGTCGCCGAGACGTTCCTGGCCGACAACCCGGACGGCGGCTGGCTCGACCCGCGCACCTGCGCCGCCCTCCTTTCCTGCTACGGCATCCCGCAGCTCGGGTGGGCCTGGGCCGAGACCGAGGACGACGCCGTCCTCGCAGCCGAGCGGCTGCGCGGCCCCGACGGCCGGGTGGTGATGAAGGCCCACTGGCCGGGTCTGGTGCACAAGAGCGAGCAGCGCGCCGTCCACCTCGACCTGCAGGGCGATGCCCAAGTGCGCGCCGCCTTCCGGGACTTCGACATGCGGTTCGCGGGCCTGCTGACCGGCGTGGTCGTGCAGCCGCTCGCCGCGCGCGGCACCGAACTGTTCGCCGGAGTCGTCCAGGACGAGGTCTTCGGTCCGCTGGTGCTGTTCGGACTGGGCGGCACCGCGACCGAGGTACTGGGCGATCACGCCGCCCGGCTCGCCCCGCTCACCGACCACGACGTGCACGACCTGATCACCGCGCCGCGCTGTGCGCCGCTGCTCTTCGGCGAGCGCGGCAGCGGTCCGGTCGACCTGGAAGGCCTGGAGCAGATGCTGCTGCGGCTGTCCCGGATGGCGGCCGACCTGCCGCAGCTCGCCGAGGCCGACTTCAACCCCGTACTCGCGACACCGGGCGGAGTGTCCGTGCTCGACGCGCGCGTACGCCTGCTTCCGCGCCGGCCGCAGGACCCGTACCTGCGCCGACTCCGCTGAGAAGGGAAGATGGACATGAAGCACAACAAGGTCGGTTCCGTGATGACCCTGGACGTCGTCCGTGCCGCGTACGGCACCCCGTTCAAGGAGGTGGCCCGGATGCTGGCCGACCACCGGATCAGCGGGCTGCCGGTCGTCGACGAGGACCAGAAGGTGCTCGGGGTGATCTCCGAGACGGACCTCATGGTCCGGCAGGCGCAGGCCCCGGACCCGTTCGAGCCGCCGAAGCGTCGCTTCCGCTTCTCCGGGCTGACGCGTACCGCCCGCAGGCAGGCCGCAAAGGCCCGAGCTCGCACTGCCGGACAGCTGATGACCGAACCGGCCGTCACGGTGCGCGCCGACGCCACCATCGTGGAGGCCGCCCGGACCATGGCGCAGCGGCGCATCGAGCGGCTGCCCGTGGTGGACGAGGAGGAACGGCTCGTCGGGATGGTGACCCGGCGCGACCTGCTCCAGGTCTTCCTGCGACCGGACCGGGAAGTCCGCCAGGAGGTGATCGACGAGGTGCTGGTCCGCACGCTCTGGCTGGCGCCCCGGACGGTCGACGTCTCCGTGGTCGAAGGAGTCGTCACGCTCACCGGCCCGATGGAGCGCAAGAGCGAGACCGAGATCGCCGTGTCCATGACCCGCCAGATCGACGGCGTGGTCGGCGTGGTCGACAAGCTCACCTACCGGCTGGACGACGCGCGTCTCCAGCCCCATGCCCAGGCACTGCACGGCGTAGCCGACGACTGGCTGCGCAAACTGTGAGAGGAGGCGGACCATCATGCCCACCAGCGTGCTGGTCGCCTACGGGTCGACGAACGGATCAACCGCGGAGATCGCCGAGGCTGTCGGCGAGGTCCTGCGCAAGGAAGGGCTGACGGCCGAGGTCCGGCCCGCCCAGTCCGTGGCGAGCCTCGCGTCGTACGACGCCGTCGTGGTCGGAGGCGGGCTGTACGCCGGGCGCTGGCAGAAGGACGCCCGCCGCTTCGTCCGCCACCACCGCCGGGAACTGGTCGAACGCCCGCTCTGGCTCTTCAGCAGCGGCCCGCTCGACGCCTCGGCTTCGGAACGGGACATCCCGCCTGCGCCCGGCGTGAAGAAGGCGATGGACCGGCTCGACGCCCGGGAGCACATCACCTTCGGCGGCTGCCTGCGCGAGGGCGCGAAAGGATGGGTCGCCCGGATGATCATCCGCAAGGGACAAGGCGGCGACTTCCGGGACTTCACGCAGATCGAGGAGTGGGCGGGGCGCATCGGGAGGGAGCTCACCCGAGAATGATCGGATTCGGCGCGGCGAGCGGTACGGCTGCTCGTCGCGCCGGGCCACGCCCGACGGTTCGGCTGCCGCGCGCCTTCCTCGAACCCTGCTTGCACGCAGGAGACCTCCACCGCACCGGGACGGCCCGCACCGACCGGCACCTCAACGGCTCGAACACCAGCCCTCGCCGGCCTCGAATCAACCCACACCAGCACGAGCACCCAGCAGTTGAATCACGCCATCCCGCGCGGCCCGACATCAGGCGGCCCGAGCCCGGTCCCGCATCTCGGCGAGCGCCGGGAACCCGGGCGCGCCCTGCCCGGCCGCCACGCTCTCAGGCCGTCCGGATCCGGTCCCGCACCTCCGGCCGCGCCTCGAACCCGGCCGCCTTGTACGTGGCGACGCCACCGACGTTGGAACTCGGCGTGCACACACGCACGCTCGACGAGCCCATCTCCCGCAGCGCGGCCGCCCCTGCCAACGTGATCGCCCGGCCGTAGCCACGACCGCGGTGGTCCTCGTGCACGCCCATCGGCTCGACCAGCCCCGGCTTCCCCGGGCCGGCCGACCACACCGTCACCACCGCCGCCAGATTGCCCTGCCCGTCATAGGCGCCCAGGCAGCGGGCGTCCGCGTAGAACGGTCCCGCCGACATGGCGTGCCAGTACGCGCGCGTCGGCTTCGAGGTGTTGAACGCCGACCGAAGGACGTCGGCGAAATCCTGCGCCTGCTCCGGGCCGATCGCCCTGATCCGCACGCCGGGCTCCTCCACCGGCTCCGCGAGGCCGCGGAAGAGCGGCGTCCACGGCTCGTCGACACCCCAGCCCTCCTTGGTCAACAGGTCATGGAGCAGCAGGCCCTGCGGCGCCTCGACGGACACCGTTCCTTCCGGCAGCACGCCGCGCTCAGGCAGCGAGAAGTCCTCTACGAGCCGCCGCGCCAAGGCCTCATCATGGAAAGCGTCCGGAGCGACCGTCATCCGCACCAGCGTCGGCGAATCCAGCATCCCCACCGCGAGGATCCGCCCGTCCCGGCTCCAGGTCCGGACCACCGCGGCCGTCTCCGCCGATCCGAGCCGGTGGTTCCAGCCGATGTCCCCCGAATGCAATTGCATCGGCGCTGCGTCGTACTGCCACTCCCGCAGCGCGGCCATGGCCTCGCGCACCCCGTCGTTCGCGGGAGTTCCCAGGGCTATCGTCATAGCCGGGATCAGACACCCCGACCCGAAGGCCCGCAACCGATTAACGAGTTGAGGCGTGAGGGCGGATGAGGGTGTGGTCCTTTCCAGGGGTCGGCGGTGCTCAGCTCTGACTCCCGGCACGACCGCCTCCGTGGCCCGCCGCCCAGGCCAGAGGCTTCCCCGGAGGCGCTCCGGCAGAGCAGACCGAACGTCCCCGTAGGGCCGGTTCGCGGCCGATCACGTTGCCGGAGTCCACGGGAGACGATCGGGGCCCCCGGCCCGACCCTGGTTTGACCTTCACCTTGGGGGAGGCCACAGCATGAGTGGGGCCTGGTGATGCGCTCGGCATGAGGAGGAGTGAGCATAAGGTTGCTGACCATCGGGGCGTTCGCGAAGGCTTCCCGATTATCGCCGAAGGCGCCCGTCTTCGGGTGGAGCGCTTTGCGCGTCGGCCGCGTGAGCCGCAGGCGCAGACTGATCAAGCCGGAGGTTTCACCCAGGGAGCCAGCCGTTCCCCGGCTGCCAGATTCTCGCGCCAGTACCGGAAGACGGTTCCACGGACGATGTCGAGGTGCATGGCCGCGACCAGGCCGGAGGCGAGACTCGGCCCGCCCGCATCGGCCTCGAAGGCAATCAGTACGGGCGGCGTCTCACCGACCTGCCGGGCAACGAGTCGGACCTCGTCAGGCGTTGGCGCACGGAACAGCGGGTCCTGGAAGGCGGCCGGGCACATGACGAGGACCGGGTCGCTGAACACCAGCTCCAGACCGTGGGCGTACGAGATGTCGTGCCCGGCGCCCAGACGCAGCCGGCCAGGGTCCCAGGCGACGATGTCCCAGTCCCACCATGCCCCTTCGGGAAGCTCGATCGCGGCCTGTGGCCCGCCCTGGACCGCGCCGTCAATCGGGAATCACCAGGCCGAACTCACGCAGTCGCGGAAGGCAGACAGCCAGGCACGCCTCCAAAGAGACGGCGTCCGTGCGTACCAGGAGATCATCCCGAAACGGGGCTCCGTTCGCGACCAGGGTCCAGGGTTTCGTCCCGTCACGCATGCGCTCGGCGTCGACCTTGAACAACACCGTCACACCCTGCTCCGCCAACGACTCCATGACCGGCGCTACGTCCAACGCATCCCCACCCCCTGCCTGAAATCGAACAGGCAGAAGGCTACATCGGCCTCTCACCCAGGTTCGAGCAAGCGCTGCGGGATTCTCAGACCCTGATGGGCGAACAGACGTGTTCAACGCGGGCGGATCGGCCTTGGCGTAGGCGTCGACGACCACATCGATCAGCTGGTCGTAGTCCGGGCCGGTCTTGCCCTCATAGGCCGCGGTCATGCGGCCCCGCTCGTCCCAGTTGAGAGTCTCCTGCAGGCGAGTGGACGGCCCCTGGGCCGCAGGACGCCGTGATGTCCGGTCGACCTACGGGGCACGAGGGAGGCGACGGTGTGTCAGGTGAGCCCGGCCGGAGGGGTGTGGGCCTCGGAAGCCTGACCGCTCTCCGCAGGTACACAGCCGAGAATGCACCCGGTCCGTCCTTCGGGTTCCTTCACGGTGTGGCAGCCACTCGGACACAGGTCCATCAGGTGCCATGGGCAGATGAGGATTACCCCTCGCCGTGGGCGACACCAGCGTGCCACCCACCGTCGGGAGGCGCTCCGGCGACGTGCAGGGCGCCTGTCAGGTGAAGACCGTAGTCCGGACCGCAGTCGGGAGGGGCGGACGGCCCTGGTGGTGGCCGCCCTGCCCGGTCTGACGGCTCTTGTGGCCTTGTTGTTCACGTGGATGTCAGTGGGACAGACGCGAACTGAGCTGCGGATCGCCGAACAGGGGCAGATCACCAACCGCTTCAACAACGCGGTAGAGCACCTGGGCTCCAAATCCGTGGACGTGCGCCTTGGCGGGCTCTATGCCTTACAGCGGATCATGCAGGACTCCCCCCGGGACCAGCCCGCCATCGTGGAAATCCTCTGTGCGTACGTGCGGCAGAACGCGCGCGTTCCTGCAGGTGGCTTCGACAAGATCAAATTGGATGACCTCCTGGATGACCGAAAGGATCCGCCGCCTACTGACATTGCCGCCGTGATGACTGTGCTCAACAACAGATCACCCGATCATGATGGCAAAATCCAGCTGAATCTGTCCGGGATTGAGCTCCGCCACTTGGGCTTGGGAGGGGTGTTCAGGCAAGCAACTCTGGGCGGCGCCGACCTCAGGAGCGCAGGACTGTTCGGTGATCTGCGCGACAGCTATTTCAACGACGCAAACCTGTCTCATGCCCTTGTCGACGGCGCCAACTTGCTCCGGGCCTCTTTCCAGTGGGCGACCCTGGAGAATGCCCTGGTGACTCGGGCGAAGCTGGCCCGTGCAGATTTCACCGAGGCGAACCTGCGTAATGCCGATCTGAGTGGCTCTCGTGCCTATGCGAATGACCTTTCCGAAGCGGTGTTCTTCGGTACGGACATGAGGGACGCGTGGCTTGATGGGGCCAAACTGACCGGTGCCGTCTTCGTTGAAGCCGACTTGAGTGGAGCGGATCTCATCGGGGCGAATCTGCAGGGGGCGCGGCTCAGCGCTGCCGACGAACGCCTGGAAGACGTACTGGGTGTCGAGCTGGACCCGGATACTCATGCGTCCTTGCGTAATGCCGATCTGACAGAAGCGGATCTCAGGGGCGCCGACTTGCGGGGGGTGGATATAAGCGGTGCGGACCTGACCAGGGTCGATCTACGAGGAGCCAAGCTCAGCGGGGTGAAGCTGACTGGAGCCACACTGACCGGCGTACGAGGACTGCCACGATCACTGCTCTCGCAGACCAAGTCGTGATCACCACTGCTCCGCGGTGTCCTCGTCCCGGTTTGGCGACCCGCTGGCATCGGCCCGGCCCTGTGGAGCCCGTCGGCCAACCCTCCCGGCGAAGTCCCGGCCAGCGACAACGAGAAGAACTGCACCGGGCCGCGGCCGGCGACGTCTTGGACGTCACCTCTCGGGTGACCGCAAGGGACATGGCCAGAGCATCCGCAGCGACAACCGGGTCGACCGCACGAAGCACGAGGTCGAGATCTTCTACAAGGAAGGGGACGGCGAGACCCGAACCAGGACGTCGCCCGCTCCATGCCCGCCTCCACGTCCAGCTCATGCGCCCCCTTGGTGCTGATGTATCCCTTCGATACGTCACCCGAACGGCTGGTTTTCCGGTGATGGGATTCTCGGCGATCGCGCGGGCGCCCATGCTCGACAAGTCAACCGGAACCTCTGGGAGGTCACATGCGGTTTCATCGCGCCCTCACCCTGGTCGCCGCCGTGTTGCTCGCCGTCCTGGCGCCCATGGGGATGGCGCCGACGGCGAGTGCTGACCCGCTCATCCCGACTCCGAACCAGGCCAAGTGCATCTTGGAGAACCCCGACAAGGTGTTCCAGTGTCTGCACCTGTAGCGACGTACTGACTAGGCAGATCAGCCCGGGGGAGGGGTCGTTGACGGCGACTGCGGTCGCCTGCAGTGGCGCCTTTCCCCGTGCGGACAGTTCCTCGCCCCATGCAATGACGACAGACTGTCGGCGGAAACGTCGTCTTTCGGGGATTCGAGTGATCCAGCCGGGCGCCCGGGCGGCATCTGGTGATGAGCCGTTCGACCGCCTGCCTCCGACCGCAAGCAGGCAAGGCGGTAACGGCGTTAGGTGTTGCGGGACATGAGGTTGTTGACGCCAGAGCAAGTCTTCAACTCGTCACAGCGAGTGCCGGAAGACTGCGGTGCTCCTGGACGTTGGCTACAGGTATGAAGATCAGCGAGGCTTCCAGAGTCAGCGGTGTGAGTGCGCGGTCGTTGCGGCACTACGAGGACGAAGGCTTGATCGTCCCTGGTCGTTTCAGCAATGGGTTCCGTGACTACTGCCAGTCCACGATCGATCGGGTGCTCGTCATCCGGTCGCTGCTGGAGTCCGGACTGCCCGTGAGGTTGATCAGGGAAGTCCTGCCCAGCCTCGCTGACGGATCCGATGCCGGCACTGAGGTGGTGCGTGCGGAGTTCCTGCACGAGGTGCAGGGCTATCGCGATCGGCTCGCTGCTCGCATTGCCGTTCTCAGCGATCAGCAGGCGGCACTCGACGCCTACCTGAGAGAGGCCCGCCGTACTGATCTCTGACGGCCGCTTGACCTTGACGTAAGTGTGAGGTTCCTACGGTCGGTTCATGGAGATCGACGAGCAGCAGAACGCCGCCGAGCAGACCGTGCGAGCACTGGTCCAGCACTCGCACCGTGGGCCGAAGGATCTGACTCTCACGACGGGTCATCGCCGCCCTACCCCTGGGCCCGGCGAGTACCTGATCCGCGTCGGCGCGGCTGGGGTCAACTTCGCCGATGTCATGCAGACCCATGGCACCTACGGAGGAGGTCCGCAGGCACCCTACGTGGCGGGCTTTGAGGCGGCCGGTGAGATCGTGGGGGTCGGCCCGGACGTCGAGAATCCGCTGGCGCTCGGCACCCATGTCGTCGGAGCCGGACCGGGCGCCTTTGCGCAGTACATGACCATGCCGACCACGGGTGTGCTTCCCGTGCCGTCCGGCTGGAACGACGCCCAGGCTCTCGGCCTGGTGCTGAACTGGGCCACCGCGTTGGCGGCACTGAAGCCGTTGGGCGAGATCAAGACGGGTGAGGCGGTGCTCGTTCATGCCGCGGCCGGCGGCGTCGGGCAGGCTGCCGTCCGCCTCGCCCGCCACTACGGTGCACGGGTGATCGCCACGGCCTCGCCGGAGAAGCACGACACCGTCAAAGCCGTCGGCGCCGACGAGGTGCTGGACAGCCGACGCCCCGATCTGGCTGAGGAGATCACCCGCCTGACCGGCGGGGTCGACCTGGTCCTGGAATCGGTGGGCCAGGCCACGTTCGAGGCCAGCCTGTCGGTTACCAAGCCCTTCACCGGACGCATCATCGTGTTCGGAGCCGCTTCCGGTGACGCCACTCTGACCACGCACGACCTGGTCTTCACCCACCAGGTTCAGATCAAGGGCCTGCACATCGGCGCGCTGGCGGTCGCGGCCCCGTCCCTCTACCAGTCGTTGCTCGTAGAGATCGAGGCCCTCATCGCCCACGGCGTCTACCCACCCGGCACACCCCACGTGCATCCCCTGGCCGAAGGACCGGCAGTGCTTCAGCAACTCGAAGCGGGCCAGACCCGGGGCAAGCTGGCCCTCGATCCCTGGCGCTAGGAACACCCTGTGCTTCACCGCGGCGCCGGCCATCGGCGACGAGCTCTGACGTCGTCGCCAGGATCGAGGCACTCCGCCGTGCCGAGAAGTGGTCGGCCTCCCGGATCGCATTTGAGTAGCAAAATGAGTCCTCCCGGGGCCATCGCCGGGGGAGGACTCATGCCGCTGCTCAGCGCGGGGCGTTGCTGCTAGGCAGTTTCGTTTGGATCAGTCGGTCGTTGGTCTGGGTGTGCCGTTAACAGATGCGCAGTGGGCGCGGATCGAGCCGTTACTCCCGGACCG